>JBASWX010000675.1:0-41939 GCA_049276695.1 Planctomycetota bacterium | reverse complement strand
CCCCAAGGCGGAGCCTGCGCAGCCGGCGCCGGCGCCGAGCCAGCCCGCCGCCGATACTTCGGGTCTGCGCCCCGCGCTCGGCCTGATGCCCGACTACGAGAACAGCGTCGACGGCGTCGCCGTTGGTTCGGTGCGCGAAGGCGGACCCGCCGAGAAGGCCGGCCTTGCCGCCGGCGACCTGATCGTGATGCTGGCCGGCACCAAGGTCGGCGACGTCGAGCAGTACATGGAAGTGCTCGAGGCGCAGGCGATCGGCAAGACGGTGACGGTGCGGGTCAAGCGCGCCGGGGCCGAAGTCGACCTGCAGGTGCAGATCGGCTCGCGCTCGCGCTGACGCCGGCGCTGGCCGATGACGGCTGGCAACGTGCCGGGCCAGCGACCGCCGCGGTGGGCGCGTGGCATGTTGGTGGCGTTCGCAGCCCGGGGGGTGTTCGTCGCGCTCGTGGTGATCACGTTCGTGGTGCAGGGGTTCGGCGATGCGGCCAGTGAGCGCACCGCGAAGGCGCCGCCCCGCGTCGGTGAGACGATCGCCGAGGTGACACTGCGCCTGGGCGAGCCGCGGATCGACGCGTTGCCCGATGCCCCGTGGGAGGCGGTGTACGTGTGGTGGCAGGAGGTCGGCGGTGCGTACACGCGCTACGAAGTGACCATCTCGGGTGGCAAGGTGGCGAACGTGAGCGTGTCGTCGCGCTGAACCGGGGTGGCATTCTGCCGCGATCGGTTGACTGCCGCACTGCTGCCCAGGCACCGGGTAGCATCGACCCCAATGGCGTGGGAGAACCGCGCCGGGAGCACCGATGGTCGAGTTTCGTCACGTGGCGCGCCGGGACGTGCTGAGGGCCGCGGCTTCGTTCGCCGCGGTCGCCGGGCTGCGTTCCAACCAACTCGCGAGCGCCTTCGCCGGAGCGCCGCAGGATCCAAACACGCCGCCCGTGCTCGGCAGGCGCGAGCTCGTGCGTGGAATCGACGCGCTGAGCCAGGTCGCGGCCGACGGCAACGACCCGTTCGCTGATGGTCACGCCGCGGCGGCGGTGATCTCGTCGACGTTCTTCGCGCGCGAGAACGGGCTCGACGACGCGACGCAGCGGGCGATCCTCGCCCTGTTCGAGGCGCGCTTCTTCCCGCATGCGTTGTTCGTGCCGCGGCCGCGCGAGACCGCCGAACCCGATCCGGCGCTCGCCGCCGGCATCGTCGCGGACCTCGACGCCGGCATCGCCGACCTGCGGGCCGCGGGCCACAACGTGATCTTCGCCGTCGCCGCCGTGAAGGCACTGCGCGAGGTACCCGAGACCGCGACCCCCGCGCGCGTGCAGGGGCTGCGGGCGATGGTGCGCCACTTCAACGCCCAGCGCGTCCGCGCGATCGTGCTGCAGCAGCCCGACTCGTTCGTCGATCTCGGCGACCAGACGAAGTTCGTACGGTTCGTCTTCGAGGAGTACCTGAAGGCACTCGAGCTCTGGCGCCAGGGCAGGGGCCATCACGGTTTCGCCGGCCACATCCTGACCGTCGGCCACGCGCTGCTCGAGCTCGCCCGCATGGGGCATGGCACCGTCGCCAGGAAGGGCGTGGCTGCGTTCCACCAGTTCGTACAGCAGGCGCGCGATGGCGCCGACCTCGGCGGGCGCCGCGTCGCCGACGCGAAGGGGCCCGAGCCGACCCCGCTCGAACGCGACTACTGGCTCGCGCGCGCGGCCCGGCCCGCCGGCGGCATCGTGACGAGCCACTGGCTCAAGTATCCGCACGCGTTCTACGCGCTGCTGCGCGAACTCGACGACGCCGACCTGAAACGGCGCGTGGTCGAGCCGATCTTCCACCTGACCGCCGTCTCGTGAGTGGCGCCGTGCCGCCCGCTCGTCCGGGTCAGTCGCCGGCGGCCTGCATGCGCCGTTGCCGCCGTTCGTCGGCGGTCATCTCGCTGTCGAGCCGGCCGAGGAACGCGGTGCCTTGCTTGGCGCGCACGTACTCGGCGAACAGCGGCGACACCCGCTCGAGGTGCGCGAACATGTCGAGCGCGACCTGCCGGTACGAGAAGTGGCCCTCGGGGCCGCTGCGCAGCTCGACGAAGTAGGCGGTCTGGCGCGGGTCGAAGGTGATGCGCACGCGCTGCAGGAACGCGAACGGCGTCACGTAGCCGGCGGCGAGCGGGAAGCGGGTGGCGACGCGCTGCTGCAGGCCGGCGGCGTGCTCGAGCGTCGCCGCGTACTCGGTGCCCAGCCCGGCCTGTTCGATCAGCGGTGGCACCGCGTAGCCGTGCACGGTGGTCAGCGCCTGCTGCTGCTGGAAGCCCTTGCGGTGCCGGCCGACGTCGCGGTAGGCGCCGAAGTCGAGCAGCGTTTCGAACACGAACGGCGCCGCACCCTCGAAGGCTCCCGGCCACGGATCGTGCGCGCCGCGCGCCGCCATCGTCTGCTGCAGCAGGTCCCGCCGCTGGCCGTCGCTCAGCGCCTGCACGCGCTGCATCACCGCCGCGAACGGCTGCCGCGCGTGCTCGTACAGCAGCGATGCCAGCAGGCGGTCGTCGAGCTGCGGGTCGAACTGGAGCAACTCGGTGCGGCCGGCGGCGGCGTGCCGTTCCACCGGCGCTTCGGTCAACCCGAGCTCGCGCACGATCCCGGGCAGCAGCTGCTGCAGGTGCTGCGCGAACGCGTTCGGCCGCGCGTGCTTGAGCAGCGTCGGCAGCGCCTTCTCGGCCTCCTGCTGCATGCGTTCGCCGACCAGCCGGAACTCGGCGAGCGCGTGGCTCTTCAACTCGGTGACGACGTCGGCGAGCGTGCGCGCGTCGACGACCATGCCCCACTTGGTGAAGATCGCCGGCGTCAGCAGGTAGCGCGCCGCGTCGAAGGCTTCCGCCTTCAGCGTGCGCAGGTACGGCCCTTCCTTCTCACCGGGTTGCAGCGGGCGCAGCTTCTGCAAGTGGGCGAGCAGCAGCTCGGTGGCGCGGGTGTAGAGCGCGAACGTGCGCTGCAGCATCTGTTCGTAGGCCCCGGCGATCTCCCCGCCGGCGGCCAGCACGTCCGGATCGCGCCAGTGGGTCTCGGCGGTGAACGGGATGTAGCGCGTCGACGACTCCTCGAAGCTGCAGCGGCGTTCGCGCTGCACGAAGCGCGTGACCAGCTGCGAGACGCGTTCGACCGCGAGGTGCACCACCGAACCCTCGCGCAGCGAGTTGTGGCCGTGGTCGATCGCGTAGGTCTTCAGGAACTGTCCCGACTTGTCGGCCATCACCGCCGACAGCGCATCGACCGGCGTGGCGGGCGGGAGGTCTTCGAGCTTCTTGCCTTGCGCCTCGAGGCCCTGGCGCAACCGGTCGAGGAACTGGTCGCGCATCGACTTGCTCGACCGCGAGTAGACGCCGTTCAGCGTCGCCGCGACCTCGGCCGGCAGGTTGCGCACCAGGTAGACGTCGGCGTGCGCGGGCCCGTCGACGACCGAGAAGTAGGTCTGCAGCAGCGCCCGCTCGAAGTCGCTGTAGGCCATCGCCGGTTCAGGTGCGGTCGGCGGTGCGGCGGGTCAGCACGAACCAGGTGGCGACGGCGCCGAGTGCGATGCCGGCGGCGAACGCGAGCCAGACGATCGGGGCTTCGAGCGGAGTGATGTGCGCGAACATGCGCCCATGGGAGCGGCGGTGCGGCCACGTCGCAAGCAGCGTCTCGGGGCGCGGCAGTCACCTACCGGGTGGCGATGACCTCCACCGTCACGTGGACGAGGTCTTGACGGCCGCGCAACAGGCTGCGGTAGTGCTCGGACGGCCTGGCCTCGCGCGCGACGACGACGACGATCGCCGCGAAGTGCCGCGGACCGACGCGCCATACGTGCAAGTCGGCGACGCGCGTTTCGGGTTCCGCTTCGATGGCCGCCAGGAACTGGCGACGCACCTCGACATCGACCTCGGCATCGAGCAGCACCCGGCTGGTGTCGCGGATCAGGGCGTACGACCAACGAGCGATCACGATCGAACCGACGATGCCCATGAAAGGGTCCATCCAGGTCCAGCCCAGGTACTTCCCGGTCAGCAGTGCGCCGAGCGCGAACACCGACGTCAGTGCATCCGCCAGCACGTGCAGGTAGGCGGCCCGCAGGTTGTGATCGTGGTGAAGGTGCTCATGGTCTTCGTGGGCGTGGTCGTCACGCAGGAGGAGCGCACTGACGAGGTTGACGACCAGTCCTGCCGCCGCGACGCCGATGGCGTGGTTGAACTGGATGTCGACCGGCACCATCAGTCGCTCGCCGGACTCGACCAGGACCAGCAGCGCCACCAGCGCGAGCGCCACGGCACTCGCGAACCCACCGAGCGCGCCGACCTTGCCGGTGCCGAAGCTGAAGCGCGCGCTTCGCGCGTGCCGCCGGGCGAACCAGTAGGCAAAGGCCGTCACCGACAGGGCCGCGGCGTGCGACGCCATGTGCCATCCGTCCGCCAGCAGCGCCATCGAACCAAAGGCCGTGCCACCGGCGATCTCGACCACCATCGTGGTGAACGTGAGCGCGATCACCCACCGGGTCCGACGCTCGCCGGGGGCGCGCTCGTCGGTCCCGAACGTGTGCTCGTGGCGCCATCGATCGACACTCGCTTCATCCATGGTGGCACACCTCGCCAGGTCGCACGACTGCGTCGGCGATCCGGCCTCTGCTGGGGTCCTGCTGGAGCTGGTGGCGGACACGGCAATGCGCTTCGACTCCGGTACGCCGAGGTTGATCAGGGTACGCCAAAGAGACTGAGCACGAGCGGCCCCGTGAGGGTCACGACCGTGCAGCCGATGATCAACAGCGGCACGCCGATCCAGACGAGATCGCGTGACGACACCTCGCCGGTTCCATGGACCATCGCGTTGGGTGGCGTGCTGATCGAGAACGGCATCCCGAACGAGGCGCCGACGGCGATCAGGATTGCCGTCGAGGGCGACGGTTCGATGGCCATCCCCAGCGGGACGAGCAGCGCGACGGTCGCGGTGTTGCTCATCACGGCCGACATCAGCGCGCTCGCCAGTACGAGCCCACCGAGCCAGACAATGCGTGGGTAATCGCTCCACGGTACGTCCGCGATCCTCGCGAGGAGGCCAGCTGCCTCGATCAGCTCCCCGAGGCAGAGTCCACCCGCGATCAGCCCCAGGGTCGACCAGTCCAGCGCTCCGAGATCGTCGCAGCCGAGGAGGCCGGTCCCGAACAGGATCGCCATCACCGCCAAGGCGACGAGCGGCGCCGATACGTCGTGCAGCGGTTCCGACAACCAAGCGGCGACCGCGACGAAGAAGAGGATGACAACCGCCTGGCCGGCGCGGCCGAGCGCAAATGGCGCGGCAGCGCGCGCTGCAAGCACGCCGGCTACTCGACATCGGACGACGACGAGCACGAACGCGACGACCAGCATGGCTGCGACGAGCGGCACGGCGAAGGCCATCCAGTGCAGGAACGAGCACGCGTGCCGGCTCTCCGCGGCGGCGATCGCGATCGCGTTCGCGCCAGTCCCGATCGGGGTGCCAATACCTCCGAGGTTGGCGCCGATGGCGATCGCGAGCAGGACGCCTCGCCGGAATGACGCGTCTGTCGCCTGGCCATGGGTCAGGGGACGGACTGCTGCGATCATCATCGCCGCCGCGGCAATGTTGGACATCCACATCGAGAGGATCGCCGTACCGATCAAGACCAGGGCGACGAGGTTCCTGGTTCGCGTTCCCGCGACACGGAGGACGAGGGCGGCGATCGAGGCGTCGACACCGTGCCGCTGCGCAGCAACCCCGAGTGCCATACCGCCCGCGAACAGCGCGGTGATCGGCTTGGCGGGCCATGTGAGGACGGCATCGACCTGAAAACGCGCTTCGAGCGGCCCGAGCAACAACGGCGTCATGACCAGCAGGACGATCGTCGGCACGAACGGCGGCACCACCTCGCTGAGGCACAGCACCAAGTAAGCGGCGGCGATGATGGTCGCCCGCGCGATCGTCAGGTCAGGAATCCACCACCACGCAGCAAGCGATATCACGGTGACTGAGGCGAGAGCCAGGATCAGGCGATGCGTGTTCAGTTTCTTCATCGCCGTGCCGTGACGTGCACTCGTCCGCGGGGGATGGGCGTTCGAGACTGCGACTTCCTACGATGCGCTGTTTCCAGGCCGCGACAAGTCGATGTTGTGACCGTGGCAGCAGGCTGGCAGCTCGGCGCGAACAAGCTCCAAGACGACGCGAGCCTTTTCGAGGAAGTCCGTCCGGCTTGGGACCTCGACGCGCCGCGGATGTGGGGACCAGGTTGCCGCGATCTTCGAGTCGAGGGCAGCAGCCTGCTCTGCAGACTCCTGGCGCAGAGGATTGCTGTGGTTGAAGCCCTGTGAGGCGTCTGGGGTCCTTAGATGGATGACCGCCGCGTACCTCTGCAGCTCCAAGTCCATGTTGGTCCGAAGCCCTTCCCAGTAGTTGCCTGCATCCTGCGGCCAGTAGGCAGCCCCATCGAGCGTTCCCCGGTCGCACAGGGCCACCGCGATGTCCTTCGCGGAACCGAGCGCCAGAGCCTCCAACTCCTGCTGAACGTGGTAGATGGCTCGCTGCGAGGCGCACCTTCCAGCCCGTGACTCCAGGCGCGGGAAGCCGCCGCCGAACACGATCCCTGCCGCCTCGGGCAGGATCGCGATGTGCTTGCAGAACGATCTGCGAGCCATCTCGAGCACGGCCGTCTTCCCTGCGCCGGGGCCGCCCGTGACCACCACGAGCTTGACCTCGAGCTGAGGCAGTTGGCATCGACAGGGGCTCGAACCGACCGGAAGAGACGGAGTGTCCTGGAGCGGCATGTTTCAGATCTCTCCCAGACTCGCAAGAGGGACCGACTCTCCGTCGCGAGCGACGTGGGTCCGCCAGCCCAGACGTTGCTCGATCAGAGTGGCCATGGCTTGGGCTGGGCGGGGTTCGCCATGGACAACGTAGGTCATGCGCGGTGGTCGATGCAGGGACTCGAGCCACCGCAGCATCTCGTTCCGGTCGGCATGGGCGGAGAGGCCGTGGATCGTGCGCACTCGCGCGGCGACCGGGATCCACTTGCCGTGCAGGCGCAGTTGCTTTGCCCCGTCCTGCAGCGAGCGTCCGCGGGTGCCCGCGGCTTGGAAGCCGACCAGCAGCACCGTCGTTCGCGGCAGCGGCAGGCGCTGCGCGAAGTGGTGCAGGATGCGACCGCCGGTGGCCATGCCACTGCCAGCGATGACGATCAGCGGGCCGCGCCGCGTGTTGAGTGCCTTCGAATCCTCGCGCGTGACGCTCAGCTCGTAGCGCTTGCAGCAGAGTGGGCACTTCCTGTGGTCCATCGCCTCGCGCATCTCGCGGTCGAGATCCTCGAGGTGGTTGCAGTAGACCTCGGAGACGCGGTTGGCCATCGGACTGTCGATGACGACGGGAAGCCGCGGGATGCGTCCCGATTCCTCGAGCTGGCGCAGCACCCAGATCAGCGTCTGCGTGCGGCCGACTGCGAATGACGGGATGAGCAGAACACGCTCCTCGGCGGCGGTCTCGCGCACGATCGCGGCGAGCGATTCGACCGGGTCGCCCTGGTGTTCCGAGTCGCCGTACGTCGATTCGATCAGCAGCACGTCGGCGCCCGGCACACCCTCGGGATCGCGCAGGATCGGCTGATCCCAGCGCCCGAGATCGCCGGTGTAGACGAGCCGCATCGGCACCGGTGCGTCGATTCGCAGTGCCGAGGTCGCGGAACCGAGGATGTGCCCTGCGCGCCCGAACGAACCGCGGATCGCGGGTGCCACGTCGAAGGCGTCTCCGTAGGCGTGGACCTGGACCGCTTCCAGCACCGGCGTAACGTCAGCGGCAGTGAACAGCGGCTGCGCCGGGTGGTGCTTGCTGTAGCCGTGCCGGTTGGCGAACGCAGCCTCCTCCTCCTGCAGGTGCGCGGCATCGGCCAGCAGAATGCGCAGCAGATCGCGGGTGCCGGCGGTGCAGTGGATGGGGCCGCGGAAACCAGCGCGCACGAGCAACGGCAAGCCACCGGAGTGGTCGAGGTGGGCATGGCTCAGCACCACGGCATCGACGCTGGTCGGATCGAACGGCGGGGGAGCCCAGTTGCGCAACCGCAGGTCCTTCTGGCCCTGGAACAGGCCGCAGTCGAACAGCACGCGCGCCCGCGCCGTGGTCAGCAGGTGCCTCGACCCGGTCACGGTGCCGGCGGCACCCAGGAACTGCAGGGTCGGGGGCGATGACGGATCGCGATGCATCATCGAGCCTCCTCCACGCCGGGGTTGCGATTGCGCAGCCACTTCGTGAACTCGAGGACGCCGATCGGAATGCACGCCAGCAGCAGGATCGTCACGCACTCGGTCCAACCGATCACCGACGTTCCCATCAGGTTCGCGAGCGTCTCGTTGTGGTGGGACCAGACCTGCAGCAGGCACGACGCCGCGACGACGAGGGCCAGCATCAGGTTGCTGCGCCACGCCATGCGCCAGATCGGCACCGTCTCGCTGCGGCAGCCGAACGAACGCAACAGCTCGGCGAAGACGAGCGCCGCGAACGCGTGCGTGCGCGCGGTGCGTTCGTCCGCGAACGACAAGCCGTAGAGGTAGACGCCAAAGGCGACACCGGCCGTCAGCGTGGCCGTCAACAGCATCGTGAGCAGGAAGCTCCGGTCCATGATGCTGGCGCTGCGGGCGCGAGGCTTGCGCCGCATCACGTCCGGGGCGACCGGGTCTGCCGCCAGGAACAGTGCCGGCAGCCCGTCGGTGACGAGGTTGATCCACAGGATCTGGATGGGCAGCAAGGGCGATGGCAGCCCCACGACGAGGCACACGGTCATCAGCAGCAGTTCCCCGCTGTTGCCGCCGAGCAGGAACAGCAGGGTCTTCCGGATGTTGTCGTAGACCCCGCGACCTTCCTCGACGGCCGCGACGATCGACGCGAAGTTGTCGTCCGTGACCACCATGTCGGCCGCCTGCTTGCTGACCTCCGTACCGGCGCGGCCCATCGCCACGCCGACGTCGGCACCGCGCAGCGCCGGCGCGTCGTTGACGCCGTCGCCGGTCATCGCCACGACTGCGCCCCTCGTCTGCCAGGCACGCACGATGCGGAGCTTGTCGGCCGCCGTGACGCGCGCGAACACGGCCGTGTCGGCGATGCGCGTGGACAGCGTGGCTTCGTCCATCTTCTGGAGCTCGGCGCCACCCAGGACACCGGCACCGTCGGCGGCGAGTCCGAGTTCGCGCGCGATCGCCTGTGCCGTACGCGGTTGGTCGCCGGTGATCATCACGACCCGGATGCCGCCGGCCTTGCAGCGCCGGATCGCTTCCTTGGCCTCGCCGCGCGGCGGGTCGTACATGCCGACGAGGCCGACGAACGTCAGGTCGCGTTCCAGCTGCTCGGCGGCCGCCGCCCGGTGAGGGAACGTCCCGGCGGTAACTCCGGTCCGTTCCGTGCGCGCGCAGGCCAGCACGCGCAGCGCCTGTCTGGCGAGTGCCGCGTTCTGTTCCAGCAGGCCCGCGCGATCCGCTTCCGACATGGCGACCACGCCCTGCTCGTCGAGACGATGCGTGCAGAGCGCGAGGATGCTCTCGGGCGAACCGTTGACCAGCACCTCGATCGTCGCGTCGCGAGCGTGGCGCACGACGCAGGCCCGCTTGCGGTCGGAATCGAACGGTACCTCGCCGACCTTTGGTGCCTGTTGGTCGAGGGCCTCGCGCCCGAGTCCGATCTTGCCGGCGGCGACCACCATCGCTGCTTCGGTGGGATCGCCCACGGCCTCGTGCGTGCCGTCGCGGAGGACGACTTCCGCGTTCGTGCAGCCGACGAGGTTGCGCGCGAGCACTTGCAGGGCGGAGCGTGCCGAGGGCGGCACGGGCTTCCCGTCCTGCACCACGTCGCCTTCCGGCGCGTAACCTTCGCCGCGGAACTCGTACGCCCTTCCGGCGACGCTCGCGGCGCGCACGGTCATCTGGCCCACGGTCAGCGTGCCGGTCTTGTCGGTGCAGATCACGTTCGTGCTGCCGAGCGTCTCCACTGCGGGCAGGCGGCGGATCAGCGCCTTGCGTTGCGCCATGCGGCGCACGCCGATCGCGAGTGCGACCGTGACGATCGCCGGCAGGCCCTCGGGCACTGCGGCGACGGCGAGGCTGACGGCGATCAGCAGGAGCCCCAGCACCGGTTCGCCGCGTGCGAGGCCGAGGGCGAACAGGCCCGCGACGATCGCCAGCGAGGCGACGACCAAGGTGTGTCCGACGCGCCGCAGGCGCGCCTGCAGCGGCGTCTCTTCGCCTTCGCCCGCCGCTTCGATCAGGCCCGCGATCTGCCCGACCTCGGTCCGCATCCCGGTCGCGGTGACCACAGCCCGTGCGGTGCCGGTCGCGATCGCGGTGCTCATGTAGACCATCGTCGAGCGGTCGGCGAGCGTCGCCGTCCGTTCGACGTGGCTGGTCGCATCCTTCGCGGTGGGCTCGGACTCGCCGGTGAGCGACTTCTCGACGCACGCCAGCATCGTCGCCTCGACGAGCCGGGCGTCGGCCGCCACGAGATCCCCGGACTCCAGCAATAGGATGTCGCCGGGCACCACTTCGGAAGATGGTACGACCAGTGTGCTGCCGCCGCGCCGGACCTTGGCCTGGGGAGCAGTGAGCCGCTTCAGCGCGGCGATCGACCGCTCGGCGCTGTACTCCTGCCACGCCCCGATCAGGGCGTTCAGCACGACGATCGTGGCGATGGCGAGCGAATCGACCCATTCACCGAGCACACCCGACACGGCCGCCGCGGCGATCAGCAACCAGACGATGAAGCTGCGGAACTGGCCGAGCAGCACCTCGACGTAGCTCGACTGCCGTGCCTGCTTCAGCTCGTTTGGGCCGCACTCGACTAGCCTGCGCCGCGCCTCGTCGGCGGTGAGCCCACCGGCAGTCGAGCCGATGCCGACGAGCACTTCCGCCGCGGACATGGTGTGCCAAGGGACGGAGTCCTCCGCGGTCGAGCGCGGCGGTGACGTCATGCCGCACCGGGTGGACGCTGGGTGCGTCGCCATTTCCATTCCTCCACGGCGCAGAAGACGCAGGGCACGATGAACAGCGTGATCAGGCTCACGGCCATGCCGCCCATGACCGGGATCGCCATCGGCTGCATCACGTCGGATCCACGACCGGTGGACCAGAAGATCGGCAGCAGTCCGAAAACCGAGGTTGCGATCGTCATCAGGCACGGTCGGATCCGCTTCAGTCCGGCGTCCACGACCGCATCGCGGATCTTCTGAGCCGAAGTGAAGTGCCGATCCTGGAATACGCCTTCGAGGTAGGTGGCGATCACGACGCCGTCGTCATCGACGACGCCGAACAGCACCAGGAACCCGACCCACACCGCGACCGAGAGGTTCACGCCCCACAGCGCGAGCATCATGAACCCACCGCTCGCCGAGACGAGCACGCCGAAGAAGATCAGCGGCGCGATCCACCAGCGGCGGAAGCCCAGGTAGAGCATCACGAACATGATGCCCAGCGTGATCGGCACGAGGATCCGCATGCGCGCCGTGGCGCGCACCTGGTTCTCGAACTGTCCGGACCATTCCCAGTAGCAGCCGGCCGGCACCTGCAGGCGGCCGTCCTTGACCGCTTGCTGCAGCAGGGCCTCGGCGTCCTGTACGACACTGACCTCGTCGCGGTCGCGCGTGTTCATCGTCACGTAGCCGACCAGCAGGCCGCGCTCGCCCTTGATGTCTTGCGGGCCGAGCACGGTCTCGATGCGCGCGAGCTGGGCGAGTGGTACCTGCGCGCCGTTTGCGGCGGGCACGTTGACCCGCTCGATGGCGGCGATGTCCTCGCGGAAGTCACGCGCCAGCCGCACGCGAATCGGATAGCGCTCGCGGCCTTCGACCGACTCCATGAGGTTCACACCGCCGAGCGACATCTCGACGGTGTCCTGCACGTCGCGGATGTTGACGCCGTAGCGCGCGATGCGGTCGCGGTCGATCGCGACCTGGATGTAGGGCTTGCCGACGATGCGGTCGGCGACGATGTCCGTGGCGCCGGGCACTTCGCGCAAGAGTTGCTCGATCGTGAGCCCGATCCGTTCGATCTCCTTCAAGTCCGAGCCGAAGATCTTGACGCCCATCATCGCGCGGAAGCCGGTCTGCAGCATGACGATCCGCGTCTGGATCGGCTGCAGCCACGTCGGCAGCACGCCGGGGATCGCCGTGCGTTCCTGCAGCTCCGCGAGGATCTCGCTCTTCGTGATGCGGCGCTCTTCGGGCCACACCCACGCAAGAGGCGCCTTCAACCATCCGGGCCAATCACCGAAGAAACGCTCGACGGGCCGCGTTCGCCACTGCGACTCCGGCTTCAGGATCACGATCGACTCCATCATCCCGATCGGCGCCGGATCGAGTGCCGACTCGGCGCGGCCGATCTTGCCGACGACGGACTCGACTTCCGGCACGCTGGCGATCGCGAGGTCTTGCTTGCTGTTCACTTCCACCGCCTGCGACAGCGAGCCTTGCGGTAGCAGCGACGGCATGTAGAGAAACGAGCCTTCGTCGAGCGGTGGCATGAACTCGCGGCCGAGCCCCGGCAGGATCCGGCCTTCCTCGAGCACCGAGACTCCGGCGGCGGTTTCGGCGTCGCGTTCGCGCGGATCCTGGCGGCGCCACAGGATGCGGAAGGACTCGCCGCCGCCGTCGCGCACACGCTGCCAGCGCAATTGGTCCAACTCGAGCAACGGCCGTACCACGGCGGCGTCCGGCGGCTCGTGCATCGACCGCTTCAGTTCCGGCGATGCCTGTTCGCTGGCGAACACATTCAGGACCGCCTCGATCGGGAACAGCGTCGTCCCGATGCCTAGCCAGACCGAGAAGCCGGCGAACAAGACGAGCGCCGGCGCCAACAGGAACACCTTCTTGTGGCCGAGCACCCATCGCAGCGCCGGGACGTAGAGCTTCGCGACAGCCCGTGACACGGGATTGGCTTCGAGCGGCAAGAAGCGCTCGCGCGTCATGCGCACGACGCACAGAGCGACCCCGACGCCGACGGCGCCGGCGATCAGCCATCCACTGTCGTGGCCCGTGGCGAGGCCGAACATGAAGACGGCATGGGTCCCGAGCATCGCGAGCACACCGATGCCCGCGGCGACCGCCAGCGTGATGCCGCGCCGCCACTGCACGGGGCGGAACAGCAGGTAGCAGACGAACGGCACGACTGTGACCGCAAGCACGACCGAGGCACCGATCGCGAACGTCTTCGTGAACGCCAGCGGCTTGAACATCTTGCCTTCCTGGTCGGTCAGGAAGAACACGGGGATGAACGAGACGATCGTGTTCGTGACTGCCGTGACGATCGCGCCTGCGACCTCGGCCGCACCCTCGTACACGAGCCCGAAATGGCCCTTGGTCCGCTTCTCCTCCGCCGTGGCCGTTGCCATCCGGCGGTAGATGTTCTCGGCCATGATGATGCCCATGTCGGCGACGTCGCCGATCGCGATCGCGAGACCGGCGAGCGACATGATGTTGCTGTCGACCCCGAACGCGTACATCAGCAGGAACGAAGACGCGATCGCGAGCGGCAGCGTGGGCAGCACCGTCACGGTCGTGCGCAGGTGCATCAGGAAGAACAGGATCACGAGGCTCGCCAGGACCAGTTCTTCGAGCAGCGCCTCCTTCAGCGTGTCGATCGTCTCGCCGACGATCGTCGTGCGATCGTAGAACGGCACGATCGCCAGCTTCGACTCTCGCCCGTCGGCCAGCTTCTTGCTCGGCAGGCCGGGCGTGAGCTGCGCGATCTTCGCCTTCACGCGCGCCAGGACCTCGCGCGGGTTCTCGCCGTAGCGCATCAGCACGACGCCGCCGACCGCTTCGACGCCCGCCTTGTCGATCGAGCCGCGGCGGAAGTCGGGCCCGAGCTGCACGGCCGCGACGCTGCGCAGCAGGACCGGTGTACCGCCTTCCTCGCGGATCACGACCTTCTCCAGGTCCTCCACCGTCTTCACGAAGCCGACGCCGCGGATGAAAAACTCGACACCCGCGTTCTCGACCACCTTCGCCCCGACGTCGATGTTGCTCTTCCGGACGGCCTCGAACACGTCCATCAGCGTGACGCGGTGCGCGCGCATCCGGTCGGGATGCAGGTCGATCTGGTACTGCTTGACGAAGCCGCCGATGCTCGCGACCTCGCTGACGCCTTCCACTGCCTGCAACTGGTAGCGGACGAACCAGTCCTGCACCGAGCGCAGCTCCGCGAGGTCGAAGCCTTCGCCTTCGATCGTGTACCAGTAGATCTGGCCGAGCGCCGTCGCATCGGGACCGAGAACCGGGACGACGGCTGGCGGCAGGCGCTGCTGCGCGACGTTCATCCGTTCGAGCACGCGCGAGCGGGCCCAGTAGTAGTCGACTTCGTCCTTGAAGATGACGAAGACCATCGCGAAGCCGAACCCCGACATCGAGCGGATCGCCTTCACGCCGGGCGTGCCGGTGAGGCTCGTGGTCAACGGGTAGGTGACCTGATCGTCGACGTCCTGCGGGCTGCGGCCGGCCCAGTCGGCATAGACGATGACCTGTTTCTCGCCGATGTCAGGGATCGCGTCGACCGGCGTGTTGCCGATCGCCCACGCCCCCGCGGCGCCCAGCCCGACGATCGCGAGGATCATCAGGAACGCATTGGCGAGGCACCAGCGGATGACGGCGTTGACCATGGGCGGTGCCTGCTACCGCTTGTGGCCGGCGTGTTCGTCGGGCTTGGTGCCGGCCGGCGCCGACGGCGTCATCGGCGGCGAGGTTGCACCGTGCTGATGGCCCATGCTCGCGTGCAGACCGCCTGGATAGAGCAGGCTCGGATGGCCGGTGACTTGGAATTGGCTGTCGATGAGGAAGTTGCCGCGCGTCACCACGCGATCCCCTTCCGCGACCCCTTCACGGACCGGGTAGAAGGCTCCGGCGCGGGGCCCCAGTGTCACCTGGCGCGGCTCGAACAGGCCCTTTGACTTCTCGACGTAGACGAGCTTGCGCATGCCGCTGTCGAGCACCGCGGTCACCGGGATCGCCAGCGGACCGCTGCCCGGTGTCGGCGTCTTCACGGGCTCGAGCGCCATCTCGCAGACCGGGCACTTGCCGGGCTGGTCGTAGGTCTTCTCCTTCTCGCACTTCATCGGGCATTGGAACTTCGGCGCCGGCGCCCCCTCTCCTGCCCCGGGGATCTGTTCGAGCGGCATCTCGCAGATCGGGCACGTTCCCGCCGCGTCCTGTACGACCTGCGGGTGCATCGGGCAGGTGAACTTGCCCTCGACGCCGGTCGGTGTGGTCTCGCCATCAGCGCCGAGTGCGGCGTGGACCACGACCGAGACGAACATGCCTGGCTTGAGCTTGTGCTCGACGTTGGGGACGTGAACCGGCACGCGGATCGTGCGCGTGAGGTCGTTCACGATCGGCTGCACGAACGTGACCATGCCGGAGAGTTCCGTGCCCGGCAGCGACTCGGCGGTGATCGAAACCTTCTGGCCGTAACGCAGCCACGGCAGGTCGTACTCGTAGATGTCGACGTAGACCCAGACCGTGTCGAGGTTGGCGATGCGATAGAGCGGTTCGCCGGCCTTGAAGGCGGCCTTCTCGACGACGAGCTTCTCGATCACCGTGCCGCTGATGGGGGAATGGAGCGTGATGCGCTCGGCGACCTCCTTCTTGTCGGCGAGGTTGCTCACCTGGGCCTCGGTGAGACCGAGCAGCTTCAGCTTGGTCTTCGCTGTCTCGACGAGCGGGCTGGCCCCGCCTTGCAGCGCGATCAGCAGCTCCTGCTGCGCGACGAGCAGTTCCGGGCTGTAGACCTCGGCGAGGTGGTCGCCCTGCTTGATCTGTACGCCGGTGAACGTCACGAACAACCGCTCCGCATAGCCGTCGACGCGCGGCGTGATGATCGCCAACGAGGACTCGTTGAACTCGACCTTGCCGACGGCGCGCAGCTCGCGCGACAGCTCGCGGCGCTCGACCGCGGCCGTGTCGACGCTCGCCATCGCCACGGCGTGATCCGACAGTTGCAGCAGCGGCGGGCCGTCGGCCGGTCCCTGCGCCGTGCCCGCTGGGATCAGCGGCATCTCGCAGATCGGGCACTTGCCAGGGCGGTCCAAGCGCACCTGCGGATGCATCGAGCACGTCCAGACCTGTTGCGCCGCGGGCGCCGGAGCAGGACCGGCAGGAGCAGCCGCCGGCGGGGAGCGGCGGCCGAGCAGGTAGCCGGCGCCGGTGCCGACCGCGAGCAGCACGAGGGCCACGGTCAATGGTCGGAAGGATCTCATCGTCGGGGCTCCTCGTTGGGTGACGTCGGTTCGGGCTGGCCGGCAGACAGCACCGGCGCGCCCGCGGGGGGGATGCCGGCGATCGTCGAGGAAAGGGCGGTGAGGGCCAGTTCGCGCCGCGTGCGCGCTTCGATCAGCAACATCTCGAACATCAGCAGCTGGCGTTGCGCGTCGAGCACGTCGAGGAACCCGCTCCTGCCGGTCGAGTACGCGGGCCGCGCCGCCTCGAGCGACTGCCGGCCCTTGGGGATCAGACGCTGTGAGAGCAGCTCGATGTCACGCCGGCTCTCGCGATACATGAACAGCATCGAGGCGAGATCCGCGGCGATGGCGACCTGCTCGGCGTTCAGTCGTGCCTCGGCGGCGCGCTTGTCCGCCTGGGCTCGCGCGATCTCCGCCGCGATCTTGTCGCGCCAGATCGGCAAGGTCGTGCTCGCCGATGGCCGCAACATCACCGGGCTCGGCTTCACGTCGACTTCGAGCCCCACTGTGAAGTCGGGCACGCCGGACTTCTGGGCGAGACCGAGCATCGCCTCGGCGGCGCGCACGTCCGCGGCCATCTGGCGCAGGCTCGGGTTCTTCGCCAGCGCGCTTTGCAGCAGCGCGTCCGCGGACTCGGCGTCGGGTGAAGGCTCGAACGTGGCCGGAATCGGCGGGTCGGCATCCGTCGGACCGAGGCCCAGCGCCGCCTTCAGTTCCGCCAGCAGCGCGCCGCGCGAGTCCTCGAGGTTCTCGATCTGCGTCTTGACCTGCTCCTGCTCGATCTGGGCGCGCAGCACGTCCTGCAGCGTGACGCGGCCCGCGGCACTCTGGCTCTGCGCGAGCTGCTCGAGGTCGTCGAGCAGCACGAGGGTCGTGCGCTGCACGCCCAGGCTGTCGGCGAGGAAGTGGAGGCGGTAGTACGCGGTCTTGACCGCGACGGCCGTGCGCAGGATCGCCTGTTCGAAGCCGAAGTAGCCGGCCTGACTCTGCTGTGCCGCCGCCGCCCCGGCCGCGGCGAGCTTGCCGGGTCCGGGGAAGTCGGCCATCAACCCCGGCATCAGGCTCTCGAGCATTCGCGTGATGTCGGCCTCGAACGTGAGCCTCGGGTCGGGGCGCGATCGAGCGACGGTGATGCCCTCGACGGCGGCAGCCCACGCGTAGTAGGCCGCCTCGACGCGCGGGCTCCTCAGCAGCGCGAATCGCAGGTAGTCGGCGAGCGGGCTCGTCGTCGTGAGCGACGGCAGCGTCGGTACCGCGTCCCCTGGCCGGTAGGCACTGCGGATCTGCTCGAGGTCGTCGCGGGCGCGTCGTTCGCCCGGTGCTGGAGTGCCGGCACAACCTGTCGCAAGCGCGAAGAGGCAAGCCGCGACAACCGACCTGTTCATCGTGCTGATCATCAAGGCGCCGCTGTGTCGAACCCCCGGAAGCACGATGGATTTCGTGGTACTCGTTCTTTCGACAGTCAGCAAGGTCCGTTCCGATGCATGCTGAGCCAGCAGCCTGCGCGGCCTGGCGTCCGGGAGGCACCGCACTTGCATGGGTCGGAGGTTCGGACGCACACCAGTTCGGGCCGCGCTCCCACGGCCTACACCAGAATCCGGGCGACGGCCTCGATGGCTTTGACGCCTGTGCCGAAGCGCCCCATCGCTTCGCGGTTGCGTTCCAGTTCGCCGTAGGGCAAGAAGCGCACCGCAAGATCGGCCACGCGGGCGAACGCGGGGCGGGTGAGTTGGGAGCGGACTTCGTCCTCCCTGGCGTCGGGCGCGACGAGGAACAGCCTGACGCCTGCCTGCTCGGGAACGCCGAGCGCCAGGTCGAGCATGCGCACGATCCCCGAGTAGATGCTCGTGGTGTGCTCGACCTCGAAAGCCGCGACGACACGGCTGGCATGCCCGTTCTCGCCGGCGGCCTGCTCGAGCCACAGCACGTCGATCAGTCTCACGGCGTCGATGCCAGGGATGGCTGCCAATCCCGCTGGCAAGATGTCGATGCAACCGTCGCACAGGCGGCCTTGGCCGCAGGCCCTGTTCCGGTCGTTGGCAGCCACCCACACGTCGAAGCCCAGTGCACGTCCAAGATCACGGAGCCATCCTTGAACCTGCACGTGCGAGCGATCCTCCTGCTCGGCCGCCGCGAGCGCTCTGGCCTGCGCGGCCGACTCCTCACGGACCTTCCGCAGATCACTCTGCCACGCTGCGAGTGCGGTCGCGTCATCGCTTGGGGGCGGCGCCGGAAAGCGGCCCTTGCCTACGTCGAACAACAGACCGGCAACGGCCCCCAGGTCGTTGCTCAGTTCGGATCGGTGCTCGGTATTGAGCCGCAGCACGCCGTCTCGCATGGCGAGGTACTCGCTCCAGGACCCCAGTTTGACCCTCGCGCCGCTGAGGGCGTTGTAGCCTTTCACGATCGCGGTGTTGAAGGGCGGGATCAGGGTTGGATGAAGGAAGTACAGCAGATTGGCGGCGGCAGGGCCGAGTCCCTTGATCCTGCACTCGTCCAGATTCCGCACGGCGCGCACCAACGCTGCCTCATCATCGGAGCTGGCGCAGGCATGCAGGAACCGGCCGAAGGCCCGCTGGTTCTCGGCGTTCTCGTAAATGTCCGGGATGCGCAGCTTGGGCTTCCACAGGAAGGCGTGATCCGCGCCCTTGAACACCTGGCGTTGCTCGGCGATGGAATGCACGACGGTTTCGAGCGAGGATTCCTTGTATGCGTTCCCGAAAGCTCCTGCGTTGATCTCGCGGACCACTTCGGCGATCCCTGCGCGGATGGACCGGAAGTTCTTGATCCGCTGCTCCCACAGGAACCAGGTGCGGTAGGTCCCGCCGGCATCTGACTTCCAGCGCGCGATGAGGGACGCCAGGGGCTGATCGGGCTTGGGTCCGGCGTTCATGGTCGACCAGAGACCAGAGTATGGAGACGATGTGGGCTCCGAAACTCTGGCTTGCTGATTCCGGACACTCTGGCACCGGGGGCAATCGAGGTTGCGACGATCAGCCATCAGATGACGACGAACTGCCCCCATTCAGTTCTTGCTGGATGCAGTTCGCCCACATCGCTACCGATGCTGGCGGAAGCCCGAGTGGCGGGACGCGGAATGGCGCGCCCTGGCGTAGTAGTGAACATGGCGCGGAACGGCCACGTAGCCGTGTGCGCGAAAGGACGGGCGGTAGTGAGAAGGAGCGCTCACATATCCCCTGCCACCGCACTGCGCGACCAATGCGCTCGGCATGACGGCGAACGCGAACAGGAAGCCGAGGATCAGAATCATGGTTCTCATCGTTGCACCTTGCGAGTTGGAAGACAGCCGGAGTTCGGTGGTGCGCCGGCGCAGGAACGACCTGCGCGCGCGCAACCTCCAGGATCAGTGGCGGTGACCCGTGCCAGTGTCCGTGCCGTGGCAGGCAACCAGCAGGAGGCACGCCGCGAGCAGAAGGCAGAACACAATCGGGCGCGAGGGAAAGAAGGGCAGTCGTATCTCGTGTTGCATCGGAACCTCACATCGGGGAAGGCCCTCCCCCGACGCGCGACACCGTGCCGGGCGCCAAAGGAGGGAAAGACCGGTTGGATTGAAGGCACAACGGGGTCGACTCAGTCACTTGCGTTCGTGCGTGTGCGTCGCGGGTGCGCCATGGTCGCCCTCCGGAGCGGCCGGCTGGGGCCCAGTGTGTACGGCAATGCCGTGGCCGTACACGAGCAGCGCCCCACGATCGGCGCCGAGCGCCGCTACGCCCGACACGACTGCAAGCATGACCACCTGGGCGAAGCGCAATCCACGACGGCCGTCGTGCCGCAGCAGGAACATGGCGACTGAAGCGGCGACCGACAGTGCGGCCGCCACGATCATGAAGTTGCGATGAACGTGGATCACCTCGTGCGCCGGTGCCTCGTGGTCCATGCCGGCCGTGGCGAAGTAGCCAGAGACGACCGCCCCGATACCGGCAAGCGTTCCTAGATGCAGCAGCCACCGGCCGGTGCGGAACGAGCCCGAGTCCGGACTCGAAAGGCCACAGACGCAGAACAGCAGCGCGCCGAGCCAGAATGCAATCGGGAAGTGAACCCACAGCGGGTGGCTGTTCGACACTGCCGCGAGTCCGGGGAACAACCAGTCCATGTCAGGATCCTCCGATCTTCGCTTCCACGTCGAGGGTCTTCCCTTCGCGCAGCACCGATACGCGCAGCGTGTCTCCGGCGTTGAGATCGCGCAGGGCCTGCATTGCCTCGTCGGTCGCGGTCGCGGTGGTAAGCGGATGTCCTTGCACGGCGAGCACGATGTCGCCGCCGAGCAGGATCTCGCGGCCCCCGATCCGGATCGGGATCGTGCCGGCCCGCAGCCCCGCGCGATGCGCCGGCGAGGCGCGCGCCACTCGCAGAACGAGCAGGCCCGTGCGCCCGTCGGGGACGTTCAATGCGCGAGCCAACGGGTCTGGTAGCGGCATCGCATCGAATCCGAGCCACGGCCGGCGGCGATCGAGCAGCAGCTCACGCACCGCGTTGGACGTCACCGCAAAGCCGAGCCCCTCGCTGCCGGCCGAACTCGTCGCGATGTGACAGACGATGCCGACGACCTCGCCGCGCCGGTCGAACAGCGGCCCGCCGGAGTTGCCGGGGTTGATCGCGGCATCGGTCTGCAGGTGTTCGACGAGTCGCATGCCGCCCATGAAGACCTCGTCACGCCGGCGTGCGCTCACGTGGCCGGCAGTCAGCGTGTGCCCCATGCCGAGCGGGGAACCAACCGCGAAGACTTCGTTTCCGATGCGGACCAACGATGAGTCGCCGAGCACGCAGGGGGCAGCGCCGGGCGGCAGAGCGCCTGGGACGCGCACGAGCGCAAGGTCTGCGCCCGGCTCGACGGCGATCACGGCAGCTTTCTGCTTGCTGCCGTCAGCGAACTCGATCTCGAGTCCGTCCGCGAGGTCGACGACGTGGGCGGCGGTCAGGATCGTGCCCTCCGCGTCGAGCAGAACCCCAGACCCGGTCTTCGCCTGTGCCTGAAGGCGCGGCTTGGCCTCGCTCGTCACGCGCGCCTCGGTTGCGTGGATCGTCACGACGGCCGGGGAGACCTTCGCGAACACGTCCGCGAGATCCTGCGCCTGCAGCGGCAGAACCGGCACCAAAGCCGCGAGCAGGATTCCAGAGATGCTGAACCATCTGTCCATGACTTTTCTCCGTTGGTCGCTGCCCATGTCAGTAGCTCCAAGCTGAAGCCAGCTTCGCTTGCAGGATGAGTTCGAGCAGCCGGTGCAAGTGCTTGTGCTCCGGGTCCAGCTCGCAAGCCCTGTTGCACGACCCCTCGGCGTCCGAAAGCGCGCGGCGCTGCTCTCACGAATCGGTGAGCGCTTCCTCGGGCGCTGGCACCGTGCCAGCGCCGTCGCGAAGCCGCAGCAACAAGCAGTGGGTCCGGCCTTCTGGCGTGTGTGAGTCATGGGAACTGGCGGCGGGACCGCATTCCGGCAAGAGTGCGGCCGGTTGTTCACTCCTTCTCCTTGGACTTGTCCGTCTTGCCCTCGGTGGGCTTCGCTTCGGTGGCCTTCCTGCGGGCCGCGTCCACCATCTCGACGAACTTCGCCGGCGCTTTCTCGACGTCGTCCTTGCAGTCCTTGCAGCAGACGCGCACGAGGCGCCCGCCGACCACCAAGTCCACTGGCTTGCCCATGTCGCCGCCGTACTTCTCGTCGCTGACCGGGCACTGCGCCAGCACGTAGTCCTTGCTCTGGGCGGTCACGACCGCGGCATCCAGCAGCTTCAGGAACCTGGCCGGCTCCTTGGCGAACTCGGCCTTCTCCTTGTCGTCCACGACCCGGACCAACCGGTTGCCGTAGACGAACTCGTGCGCCTTCTCCGGCAGCTTCTTGCCCGAGACCACCGAGGTGTCCAGCGGGTAGAGCGGGCCCTGGTCGGCGATGATCTTCGCGTCGAGCGACGCCAGGCTGGTGGCGAGGTCCTTCTCGAACCTCTTGATGCAGCCGCCGCAGCAGTAGCGGACCTCGCGCCCTTCGTAGAGCTTGACCACCGGGTCGCCCATCGACCCGAGCTTCTTGCCGGAGACCGGGCAGGCGCTGAGCGAGTAGGCGTCGCCTACGCGAGCAGACGCCTTGGGAGCGTCCTGCTTCTTGCCATGGTCATGGTCGCCGTGGTCGTGCTGCGCCAAGGCGTTGGTGGCGAACAGGAACGCCGCCAGAAGCGGCAGGATCCAGAACAGTCGTTTCGCAGTCATCTTCGTGTCCTTCCGTGTCGTTGAAGCGCCCCCGCAGCGCCGACAACGTGTCGGCCCCGTGGGAGCAGAGATCGTGTTGGTGGAACAGGAGGAACCCACGTCCCGGTGTGAACCCGTCATGGCTTCGCACCTCCGAGCAGCTCGCCGGGGCCTTGCCGCCCGACGGCGTGCTTGGCACTCCCGCGACCGGCCGCCGTGGCCGCGCGCCGTCGAAGCGGCAACGAACTTCGGGATGCTCCAGGCCGGTCCATCACATGCCTCCACGCGCCGCCAGGCCGGCCGCGCGGCCAGCCGCACCGCGAATGCCTGCGGGTGCGAACGCTTCGACATCGACCGCCGACCACGTCTCGATCGCGGCGAGCGCCTTCTCGCGCTCGGTCCGCAGCTGGGCCAACGCCAGCCGCGCGTCCAGCAGCGTACGCTGCGCGTCGAGCAGGTCGAGCCAGCTCGCGCGCTGCGCCGGATACGAGGTCAGCAGGATCTGCACGGTCTGTTGCGCGCGCGGCACGATCGTGCTCTCGAACAGGGCGACCTGCCGCTCGTCGTTGCGCAGCACGGCGAGGTTCAGCACGAAGCTCGCCGCGAGGTCGCGTTCGTACTGGAGGCGCGCGGCCTCGGCGGCGCGCAGGCCGGCGCGCGCCTGCTCGATACCCGCGCGGATCGCCTCGGTCCGCGTCGGCAGCACGAGCATCGCGCCGAGCATCTGCGAGATGCTACCGGTCAGCGAGAACGACAGCCCGAAGTCGGGGATCCATGCTTGTCTGGCCAGATTCAGCGCCTCGTCGCGGCCGGCGACATCTCGCGCGAGCGCCGCGAGCTCAGGGCTGCGCTCGCTGCCGATCCGGATCAACTCGTGGTCGGGCACGTCGAGCGGGCGCGGCGCCGGCAGCGCTTCCGGTCGCGGCAGCGGCGCGTCGGCGGTCCGGCTCAGCAGTGCGTCGAGTCTTGCCGTGACGGCTGGGATCCGCGCGCGCAGGTTCTGCAACTCGTTGCCGGCGAGCTCGATCTCGGTCTGCGCGCGCAGCTGGTCCTGCGTGCCCGCCGAGCCCGACTGCACGCGCACGGCGACCTGCCCGGCGATCTGGCGCAGCAGCGCGACCGTCTCGGCCTGGATGCGCTCGGTCTCGGCGAGCAGCGCCAGGTCGGAGTACGTCGATCGCACGCTGCCTTGCAGGCGGAACCGCGCGGCCTCGAAGCGCAGCCCTGCGGCGCGCGCCAGCTCAAGGGCCCGCCGCCCCGCCGTCGCCAGCTTGCTCGGCACCGGGATGTTCGTCATCGTGTCGTTCGTGAGGCCGAGCGTCGTGCGGTCCCAGGCGCTCATGCCGCCGCCGCCGAGCAGGTAGTCGAACGACAACGCGATGTTCGGCGGGCTGCTGTCCTGCGGGATCTGCTCGACGGCCGCGCGCCACTCCCAGTACCGGGCCCGCAGGTCGGCGTTGGCGAGCAGTGCCACGCGCACGTAGTCATCGACCGTCGGGCGAGCCGGCAGCTCCGGGACGACGGCGTCCTCGGCGTACGGCTGCCCGGCCGCTGCGAGCCGGTCGCGCTCGGCCAGCTCGCCCTCCGGACGCACGGCACAGGCGGCGAGCAGCAGCACGGCCGCGTTCACGGGTCCATTCCACGCGTGGCGTGTCATGAGTGCCCCCTCAGGATCGGGATGTGCAGCTTGCTCGGCTCGACGGTGCCGTGCTTCATCTCGAAGCGCCACTTCCAGATCGCGTAGACGGCCGGATAGACGAGCAGCTCGAGCACGAAACTCGTGAACAACCCGCCCATCAGCGGCGCGGCGACGCGTTTCATCATGTCAGCGCCGGTGCCGAGCGACCACATGATCGGCACCAGGCCGATGAACGCGCAGGCGACGGTCATCAGCTTCGGGCGGATGCGCTTCACGGCGCCGTGCACGACCGCCTCGGTGAGATCAGCGAACGTGCGCATCTGGCCTTTCTTGACCGCTTCTGCGTAGGAAAGGTCGAGGAACAGCAGCATGAACACGCCGGTTTCGGCGTCGAGTCCCATCAGCGCGATGACCCCGACCCAGACCGCGAGCGACAGGTTGTAGCCGAGCAGGTGCAAGAGCCAGAACGCGCCGATCGCGGAGAACGGCACCGCGAGCAGCACGATCGACGCCTTCACGAGCGACTTCGTGTTCATGTAGAGCAGCACGAAGATCAGGAACAGCGTCACGGGCACGACGATCTTCATGCGCTCCCAGACGCGGATCATGTTCTCGTACTGGCCGCTCCAGACGAGCGTGTAGCCCGATGGCAGCTCGAGCTCGCGCTGCACGGCCTCCTTGGCGCGGTCCACGTAGCCGCCGATGTCGCTCGCGGCGGTGTCGACGAACACGTAGCCCGCGAGCAACCCGTTCTCGTTGCGGATCATCGAAGGGCCGTGCACCATGCGGATGTCGGCGAGCTGCTGCAGCGGGATCTGTGCCCCCGATGTCGTCGGCACGAGCACGCGGCGCAACTCGTCGAGGTCGTCGCGCAGCTCGCGCGCGTAGCGCACGTTGATCGTGTAGCGCTCGCGCCCTTCGATCGTCGTCGTGATCGGCTCGCCGCCGATCGCGGCCATGATCACCATCTGCGCCTCGGCGATCGTGAGCCCGTAGCGCGCGAGGTTGTCGCGTTTCAAGTCGAAGTCGAGGAAGTAGCCGCCGACGGTGCGGTCGGCGTAGGCGCTGCGCGTGCCGGGCATGCGTTTCAGGATGCGCTCGAGCGAGGTGCCGATCTCCTCGATCTTCGCGAGGTCACCGCCGAGCACCTTGATGCCGATCGGCGTGCGCACGCCGGTCGACAGCATGTCGATGCGGTTCTTGATCGGCATCGTCCACGCGTTCGTGCTGCCAGGAAACTGCATCGCCGCGTCCATCTCGGCGATCAGGTCGTCTTTGTCGATGCGATCCGACCACAGGTGGCGCAGCGGCGCCTGCAGCCACGTGGGCCAGTCCGAGTAGAAGCGCTTCACGTGGCGCCATTGCTCGCGCGGCTTGAGCAGCACGACGGTCTCCATCATCGAGAACGGCGCCGGGTCGGTCGACGTCTCCGCGCGGCCCGACTTGCCGTGCACGAGCTCGACCTCGGGGAAACCCTTCATCACCTGGTCCATGTGCTGCATGAGCTTCTGGGCCTCGGTGACGGAGATGCCGGGCAGCGTCGTCGGCATGTAGAGCAGGTCGCCTTCCCACAACGGCGGCATGAACTCCGAGCCGAGCTTCAGTCGCTCGAGCCGCGGGTTGGCCCACTTCGCGAAGCCCTCGAGCACCGGCACGCCCGTGAACGCCGGCAGCTGGATGGAGAACAGCAGCGGCACGGTCGTCAGCACCAGCAGGCCGGCGGCAACGATCGTCGCGACGCGATGCCGCACGACGAAGCGGCACGGCCCCTCGTAGAGCTTGAACAGGATCCGGCTGATCGGGTGCTTCTCCTCGGGCACGTAGCGCCCGACCGTGACCTGGTTCCACGTCCACGCCAGGAAGCGCGGGCGGAACGTCTTCCACTCCATGCGCGTGAACAGCATGCGCACGGCGGGGTCGAGCGTGATCGCCAGCACGGCCGCGATCGCCATCGTGAGGTTCTTCGTGTAGGCAAGCGGCTTGAACAGCCGCCCCTCTTGATCCTCGAGCGCGAAGATCGGCAGGAAGCCCACCGCGATCACGAGCAACGAGAAGAACACCGAGGGGCCGACCTCCTTGAGCGCCTGGAGCCGGACTTCATGGAAGTCGCCGTGGCGGCCGTTCTGGTCCCAGAGCTGCAGCCGCTTGTAGGCGTTTTCGACCTCGACGATTGCGCCGTCGACGAGGATGCCGATCGAGATCGTGATGCCCGAGATCGACATGATGTTCGAGCCGACGCCGAGGAAGTACATCGGCACGAACGCGAGCAGGATCGAGATCGGGATCGTGATGATCGGCACGATCGCTGACGGAATGTGCCACAGGAAGAACAGGATCACGGCGCTGACGACGACGAGCGCCGCGATCAGCTCGTCGGTCAGCGTGTCGATGGCCTCCTCGATGAGCTGCGAGCGGTCGTAGGTGGTCACGATCTCGACGCCCTCGGGCAGCGACGGCCGGACGTCGGCGATCTTCTGCTTGACGCGGTCGATCACGGAGAGCGCGTTCTCGCCGTGGCGCATGACGACGATGCCGCCGACCGCGTCGCCGAGCCCGTCCAGGTCGCCGAGCCCGCGCCGGATGTCGGGGCCGAGCACGACCCGGCCGAGGTGCTCGACGAGGATCGGCGTACCGTTTGGATCGCGGTCGACGACGATCTTGCCGATGTCGCCGACGGAGCGCGCGTAGCCGCGGCCGCGCACCATGTACTCGGCGCCGGCGAACTCGAGCAGCCGCCCGCCGACGTCGTTGTTGCCCATGCGGATCGCGTCGACGACCTTGCTGATCGGAATGCCGCGCGCCAGCATTGCGTTCGGGTCGAGGTTGACCTGGTACTGCTTCTGGAAGCCGCCGAACGTCGCGACCTCGGACACGCCGGGCACCGACTGCAGCCAGTAGCGCAGGTACCAGTCCTGGAACGTGCGCAAGTCAGCGAGGCTGTGCTTGCCGGTCCTGTCACTGAGCGCGTACTGGTAGACCCAGCCGACGCCGGTTGCGTCGGGGCCGAGCTCGGTCTTCACACCCTCGGGCAATCGCGGCAGGATCTTGCTCAGGTACTCGAGCGTGCGGCTGCGTGCCCAGTAGATGTCGGTGCCGTCCTGGAAGATGATGTAGACGTACGAGAAGCCGAAGTCCGAAAAGCCGCGGATCGCCTTCACCTTCGGCGCGCCGAGCATCGCCGTGACGATCGGGTAGGTGACCTGATCCTCGAGGATGTCCGGGCTGCGGTCCCAGCGCGAGTAGACGATGACCTGCGTGTCCGAGAGGTCGGGGATCGCATCGAGCGGCACGTTGCGCACGCAGTACACGCCGAGCACGACCATCACGCCCGCCAGCACGAGCACGATGAAGCGGTTGCGCGCGCTGAAATCGATGATGCGTTCGATCATCACTTGCCACCGTGGCCGGCGTGCTCGTCGCCGCCCTCCTTGTTGCCTTCGATCAGCGCCGACTTGAGGCGGCTCTCGCTGTCGACGAGGAAGTTGCCGCTGGTGACGATCTTCTCGCCCTCGGCGAGGCCGTGGTCGATCACGGCGAGGCCGCTGCTGCGCGCGCCGAGCTTCACCTCGCGCGGTTCGAAGCGGCCCTCGCCGAGGGCGACGAACACGATCGTGCGACCGCCCGTGTCGACGACGGCCTGCTCGTCGACGACGAGCCGTTCGCCGAGGTCGACCGCGAGCTCGACGTTGCCGTACATGCCCGGCCTGAGCAGACCATCGGGGTTCGGCACCTCGATGCGCACGCGCACCGTGCGCGTCGGCTCGTTCAGGTACGGGTAGACGTAGGCGACCTTGCCAGCGAGCGAGTCGCCGGGCCGCGTCGCGAGCGTCACGGTCGCCGCCTGGCCGACCGAGACCTCGTGCAGCTCGTACTCGTAGACGTCGGCGAGCACCCAGACGCCAGACAGGTCGGCGATCTCGTAGAGGTCCATGCCCGGCTGCACGGCGCCGCCGAGCACGACGTTGCGCTTCGTCACGATGCCCTGCACCTTCGCGCGGAACGCCACGCGCGTCTGCGGCTCCTTCTTCGCGGCGAGCTCGGCGATCTGCTCCGCGGTGAGGTCCCACAGCAGCAGACGGTCGCGGGCGCTCTGCAAGGCCTCCTGCGCGAAGGTGCGCGTCGACTCGGGTGCCGCCGCCCCGGGCGCCGCGACGCTTTCCGCCGCGAGCAGGAAGTTGCGCTGCGCTTCGAGCAGCTCCGGGCTGTAGAGCACGAGCAGCGGATCGCCCTTCCGCACGAGCTGGCCGGTCGCGTTCACGGGCAACTCCTCGATCCAGCCCGCGACCTTGAGGCTGACGGCCGACAGCCGCCGTTCGTCGTAGTCGACGCGGCCGACCGCGCGGATCGTCGTCTCGACCTTCTGCTTGGTCGCGGTACCGAACTTCACCCCGATCAGCTGCAGGCGCTCGGGGCGGATCTTCACGACCGCGTGGCCCGGGACCTTCGAAGCGGTCGCTTGGTCGCCCGGATCGAGCGGCACGAGGTTCATGTTGCAGATCGGGCAGGTGCCTGCGCGGTCCGACGTGTAGGTCGGGTGCATCGGGCAGTAGAAGATCGTCCCGCGGCCCGCTGGCACGATGGGCGGTGCGGGCTTGGCGGCACCGCTCGCGACGCCCTTGTGGTCGGTCTGCGAAAGCGGCACGAGCTCCATGCCGCACTTCGGGCAGGGGCCGGGTCCGTTGGAACGCACCTCGGCGTCTTCCACCATTGGACAACCGTAGGGCTCGTTGACGGCCGCCTCGCGGAGTCCAAGCAGGCCTCCGGGGAACAGGAAGTACGCGGCGGCAGCCGCGAGCAAGAGCAACGCCGCCGCGGGCAGGACAGCGCGAAGCCGACGCATGACGAAGCCTCTCGGTCTTGGGGTTACTGCAGGAGGGTCACCGGCGACGTACGTCGCGCATCGCACGAAAGCCCTCAGAGTCGGGGCTCTCGTGCCTCGAAGTTGGCAAAGTCCGTTCCGTTTCGTGCTGAGCCAGCAGCCTGCGCGGCCTAGCGTCGGAGAGGCACCGCACTTGCATGGGTCGGGGGCTCGGACGCACACCTGTTTCGTGCCGCCATATGCTCCCATCATCGCCTCTACGCACTCTGTCAGCAGGTCCCTCAGCACATCGCCGAACGCAAGGCACTGCTTCGGCCAGGCAGCGCGGCAGTACGAGGCTCGATGGCTCCTCGATCGCGCCGCGTGCGCCGACTCCGTTCCGTGCGAGAATCCAGTTCCTGATCGCCACCTCACCAGCTCCTGGTGGGACGCGCCGACAGTCGTCTAGCATCCTCCTCCAGAGTCCGTGACCAGTGCCCCCGAGAAGTCAGCGCCAGCAGTCTCCCGCGCGCCGAGGGCAGGCCAGCTCAGTCGCCGCATCCTGAAGTGGTCGTTGTTGATCGCGCTCGGGCCGATGCTGCTGTTG
This sequence comes from Planctomycetota bacterium, assembly GCA_049276695.1. Classification (GTDB taxonomy): domain Bacteria; phylum Planctomycetota; class UBA1135; order UBA1135; family UBA2386; genus UBA2386. Next base: position 12,494 of record JBASWX010000675.1, on the reverse strand, counting down.
GTTGGCCAAGGCTACCACTGCGCTCGCGCCGCCGTGCTGGACACGGCGGTCGAGCGGCTGACGCAACTGGCCGCCTCGCGCAAAGCCCGACTCGAGTTGTGGCTGGCGGAGAGGCTGGCAGACGCCGCGTTCCTGGCGATCTGCCCGCACGTCCAGGGCGGGTGTCGCGCGACCTCCCCGGTCTTGGATGGCGCCGCCGCAGAATCGACCGCGAGCTTCCTGAGGGCGTTCGCCACCAAGTTCGGGGCCTACGACGCGATCGGCGTCTACGACTCGTCGTGGCATGAACTCGCCAGCGTGGGGACCGACGCGCATGGGCTCGCCGACTTCGCACTGTCGGGGATCCAAGAAGCCGTGCGGTCGTCGAAGGAGCCCGCCGTGGGCCAGATCCACCGCCACCCAGACCATCGGCTGGGAATGCACTTCGGGGCACCGGTCCTCGGCGACGGCCCCGAACCGATCGGCTACGTGCTCACGGCACTGGACTACGTGCAGGCCATCAAGCACATCCTCTACGACGGAGATGGACACGGGGCACGACTGCAGTGCTACCTCGCGGCGGACAATGGCCTGATCCTGACGGATCCGGGTGGTGGCGATGGCGAGACGGCCCTTGCCGGCAGGGTCGCGACCGACGGTTTCAAGCGGGGGCTTGCGGGCGAGCTGGGCGCCGCGGTCTACAGCGATTACCGGGGTCGAGATGTCGTAGGCGGCTTCGCGGCGATCCCCCAGATGCGTTGGGTGCTGCTCATCGAGCAGGACGCCAGTGAGGCACTGTCCTGGCTGTCGCGTCTGGCGTGGCGCGCGGCGGTCACCGCGCTCCTGGTCGCCATCGCCGTCCTGTTCTTGTCGTTCGTGGCCGCGCGACGCATGTCGGCGCCCCTGCAGCGGCTTGCTGCGGTTGCGAACCGCGTGGCGGAGGGCGTGCACGAGGCGCGGGTGGAACCGGTCGCCGAGCCCGAGGTGGACGCGGTGGGCAAGGCCCTGAACCACATGCTCGACCAGCTGGCTGCAGCACGCGAGCGCCTGGTCCACACTGCGGCGTTGGCAGTGATGGGCGAGATGAGTTCGGCGGTCGTGCACGAGATGCGCAATCCACTGTCCTCGATCAAGCTCAACGTGCGAGCGCTGCTCCTCAAGCTGGGCGGTGATGTGCGGCACAGCGAGCTCGCGAGGATTGCCGAAGAACAGGTCGAGCGTCTGGAGCGCATGCTGACGGACCTGCTCTCGCTGGGCAAGCCGCTCAGCATCAACCCGAGGCCGATGCTCTTGCGGGAGGCGGTCGCCGACGCCATGGAGGCCGTTGCGAACGAGGCGCGCCAGCGGCGTTGCCGCCTGCGCCTGCAAGACGACGCGCCCGGGGCGAAAGCACTGCTCGATGCCGAACGGATCCGGCACGCCCTGCTGAACCTGCTGCAGAACGCCCTGGACGCGATCGACGACGGAGGCGAGGTCGTCGTGCGCACGAGTCTGGAGGGAGCAGAAGGCAAGCGCGCATTGATCGAAGTCTCCGACGACGGCCCCGGCATCCCCGAAGACAACCTGGACCGCTTGTTCAAACCGTTCTTCACGACCAGAGCCCATGGCACGGGCCTCGGCCTCGCCATCGTCCGCAAGATCGTCGAGTACCACGGTGGCAGGGTCTGGGCGGCCAATCGCAATGGCGGCGGCGCTGCGAAGTGCGGCGCAGTGTTTCGCATCGAGTTGCCGCACGAAGACAAGCCCATCGCGAGGAGTGCATGAGTCGCATCCTGGTCGTGGACGACGACAGGGCGATCTGCCGCTCGCTGCAGATCCAGTTGGAGGAGCGTGGGCACGAGGTGTCGACCTGCACGACCGGTGGCGAGGGCCTGCTCCGCGTCGCGGCGAGCAGGTTCGACATGGTGTTCCTGGACCTGCGGCTTCCCGATCGCAGCGGGCTCAAGGTGCTCCGCGACCTGCTCGCACTCGAGGACGCGCCGGAGGTCGTGATGATCACCGGCGTGCAGGACATGATGGCGATGATCGAGGCCATCCAGGTGGGGGCGCTCGACTACGTGCGCAAGCCGCTGGCCATCGAGGAAGTGTTGCTCGCCGTCGAGAAGGCCAAGAAACGGCGGCAACCCGGGCCGGCACGGTCGCCGCACACCAGTCTGGTGACGATCGAGTCCGAGCCCGATCGCCCGCTGGAGATCGTCGGCAAGGACCGTCAGATCCTGGAACTCCTGAAGCAGGTGGGTCTGCTCTCACGCAGCCGGGTTACGGTGCTGATCCAGGGTGAGAGTGGCACGGGCAAGGAGCTGGTCGCACGAGCGATCCACAACGCCTCGACACCGACCATGCCCTTCGTTGCGATCAACTCGGCAGCAGTCGTGGCGACGCTGCTCGAGAGCGAGCTGTTCGGCCACGAGAAGGGTTCCTTCACCGGCGCCGATCGCAGGAAGATCGGCAAGCTGGAACAGGCGGGCGGAGGTACGGTGTTCCTGGACGAGATCGGCGACATGCCGCAGGAGGTGCAAGCCAAGCTGCTGCGCGCCATCCAGGAGCGGACCTTCGAACGAGTCGGCGGAACCGAACCAGTGCAGTTCGAGGCGAGGATCCTCGCCGCATCGCACCGGGACCTGGACGGCATGGTCGCCAAGAACACGTTCCGCGCCGATCTGCTGTATCGACTGTCCGTTGCGCGGCTGCAGGTTCCACCGCTGCGAGAACGACGTGGCGACATCCGGCCCCTGACTTTGCATCTACTGGATCGCATCCGGCGGCGTCTTGGCAGCAACGTGGAATCGATCAGCGAGCAGGTGCTGGCGGCGTTGGCGGAGCACGGCTGGCCCGGCAACGTCCGGGAACTCGAGAACGTCCTCACGCGCGCGGTCGCCCTGTCGCGCGGCCCCGTGATCGAAGACATCGAACTCGCGGCCGGGAGCGCGGAGCCTGCCGTTGCTGGGCCGAGCGATGGCGTGAAGAAGCTCTGGGAGGTCGAGAGGGACCACATCCGGGCATCGCTGGTCGGCGCGGGCTGGAACATCACTCGCACGGCGGAACTGCTCGAGATCTCGCCCACGACGCTGCGCAAGAAGATCGTCGACTACGGCTTGCGCTGACGCGCGTCAGTCCAGAAGGCGATGATGCCGGGACACTTGTTCGCGATGGGGGATGGTGGCTGCGCCTGACCTGAACGCCAGGAACTGGCGGATCGCTGAACAGCAGCTGGTGTCGCGCGAACGTGGTTGGGCAGAGGCGTCGTGCTCGGCATCGTCGATCATGCGCCTCAGTCTTCGGTGCCGAGCAAACCAACCACATCGGCAGCGCGGTTGCGCGATGCCCGCAGCTGAGCGGATGCGCGACGCCCGAACGTTCCGCCGCGTGAACACCGTCTGCGGCGACGTGGCCATCGGTGCGAGCCGATGGCGCGGCCGGCTACATGGCCCCGGCATGGCGCTTGCTAGCGCCGGGAGGAACTGATCGTGCGAATCGCGCAACCAACGAAGCCGACCGAAAGTCGACGCCGGCACATTGCCGGACGTCGCCATCGGGAGCTCGCTGAAGCGTGTCAGCGCGGTGTGGAACGGCTTTCTGATCGTCTGCTCCGGCTCTGCGCTGCTCGCCCTATTTGGCGACCCCGAGGCACAACGAACTCCATCGATCACGCCCTCCTGATGAAGCCAATGTCATGACGCCGCCCGAGCCGCACCTCGGTCGGGCGTCCAACAAGGAGTGCGTCGTGTCGCGAGTGGCTCCGATCGAATCCGCTCGCGCTTCCAGATCCTTCCCTGTTCTCCCATTGGGGCCGACGCGGTGTCGGCGCTGCGGGAGCACTACGGCGAGACGAGAGGAACCGAAGATGACCGCGAAACGACTGTTTTGGATCCTGCCGCTTCTGGCGGCATTCCTGTTCGCTACCAACGCCCTGGCGCAGCACGACCACGGCGACCACGGGCACGGCAAGAAGCAGGACGATGCGAAGGCCGCCGCTCGCGTGGGCGATGCCTACTCGCTCAGCACCTGCCCGATCTCCGGCAAGAAGCTCGGGTCCATGGGCGACCCGGTGGTCAAGCTCTACGAGCGGCGCGAGGTCCGCTACTGCTGCGGCGGCTGCATCGCGAAGTTCGAGAAGGATCTCGCCGCGAGCCTGTCGGCGCTCGACGCGAAGACCATCGCCGACCAGGGGTCGCTCTACCCGCTGGACACCTCGGTAGTCTCGGGCAAGAAGCTGCCGGAGAAGGCGCACGAGTTCGTCTACGGCAACCGCTTGGTCCGTGTCGCCGACGAGAAGGAAAAGGCCGAGTTCGGCAAGGAGCCGGCCAAGTTCCTGAAGGTTCTTGATGCCGCCGTCGTGAACGCGCAGGGCAAGGACTACGTCCTGAAGCAGTGCCCTGTCAGCGCTGACAAGTACGGCGGCGACATGGGCGACCCGGTCGACCTCGTCGTCGGTGGACGCCTCGTTCGGCTTTGCTGCAAGAGCTGCAAGGACGACGTCGAGAAGACCCCCGCGAAGTTCGTCGAGCTGGTGGACGCGGCCCGCAAGAAGGTCGCCGAAGCGAAAGCTGGCGAGGCCAACCCGGACAAGCCCAAGGAGAAGAAGTGAGCCTGGGCCGGCCGCACTGTTGCCGGGGTGCGGCCCCGCCGCAAGTTCCCATGACTCACAAGGTCCAGGAGCTTGGCGCTCCAGCATCGCACACGCACCAACAAGTGAGCCGATCGCGCTCCGCCTTCAAGCTACCTGTCTTTCTCTCCCTCGACACTGGGCACGGTGCCGTGCGTCCGGGGAGGCCTTGCCCGATGGGAGGTTCCGATGCAACACGAGACACGACTGCCCTTCCTTCCCTCGCGCCCGATTGTGTTCTGCCTGCTGTTCGCGGTGTGCCTTCTGCTGGTTGCCTGCCACGGCACCGACCCGGGTCACCGCCACTGATCCCGGGCAATGCGCCGCGCGGGTCATTCTTGCGTCGGCGCTGCCGCATTCAGGATGTCCTCCAACTCCCAAGGTGCAACGATGAGAACCCCGATTAGGGCGGCAGATTCCGGTGGTGGTCGTCGCACGAGTTCGTGACCCGCACGAGTTCATGATGAGCCATTCTGCCTTGATCCCGTCGTCCTTCGCTCCTAACGGGCGCATTCCGGGTCGGCGGACACAGGCAACTAGTCCTAAAACAAGCGAATGAGGAGCCCTCGGCGGCAAGCACCGATGAGCTGCGCGCCGCGTAGACGACAGTGCGCTCGGCCGCGTCTTGGCCGTCGTGCTGAGCCAGGTTGGTCATCGTCGAATTGGAGCGTCCTGTTGTCGGTAGGTTGTGGTGGACCGCGGCATCCGTACCGCGGCGTCGCGTCGTGGTCGTCAGCAGCGCAGCGCGCGCAGCCCTTCGACGCCCCGGAAGAGAGCGGGCAGCCATCGGTTGAAGGCCATCAGCCGGAAGACGATGCGGCGGCCGGTGCGCACGATCTGCGCGGGGATCCGGATCATCGCGTTCAGGAAGGTGCGAAACTCCATGCGAAGCAGCGCCTGCTGTTCGTCGCAGTAGCGGTCGCGCCAGCGGCCCGTCGTCGGCAGCAACAAGGCGTGCTCTCGCCGGCAGGCAGAGTCGTCAACAAGGGCTTCCTGCGGCATCGGTTCTCCGAGATCGGACCCGAAGGATGGACCAACCTGAGCGCGGGATTGCTCGAGGCAGTCGCCCAGGTCGACTCCACCGCGGCGCCGGACCAGGACAAACGCATCATCCTCCTCACGGACGGTCTGGCCAACCGCGGCGTGACCAATGCCGATGACTTGGTCCGCATGGCGGAATCCGCCAACGCCCGTGGAATCGCGATCTCGACCATGGGCGTCGGCGCTGCCTTCGACGGGAACCTGCTGAAGCGCATGGCGAACAAGGGTGGTGGGAGCTACGCCTACGTCCGCGACGCCGAGGACATTCCGGCGGTGATGGAAGCGGAGATCTCGGGCTTCCTCGCAGTCACCGCCCAGAACGCCAGGCTCGAGATCGCCGCGCAGGACGGTACGAAGATCGCCAAAGTGTACGGTCGGCCGCCCGCGGCCCTCCCGAGTGACAACGTCGCGATCGACCTGGGCGACCTGCGCGAAGGCGAGCACGGCACCTTCCTCGTGGAGTTGACGCCAGGCGCGTTCCGGGACGGCGCGACGGCCGGCGCCATGGTCACACTGTCGATGGATCTCCCGAACGAGACCAGGCGCGTACAGGAGACTGCCCGGCCAGAGGCGAAGTTCACCTCCGATCGAAGCGAGGTGGGCCGGAGTGAGCGGAAGGCGGTCACGCTCGCCGGCGCCGCGCTGGTTGCGCTGGAAAAAGCCGAGCAGGCCGCCGCTGGGCTGGACTCGAGGTTGATGAGCGAACTCTCCAACGAGTTTGCGTCCCTGCACGGACGCGTGCGGCAGGCGGCGATTCAGCTGCGCGATCAGGAGCTGCTCAACTATGCCTTCATGCTCGAGCACTTCATGGAGGAACTCGTTGCGGCATCCAAAGCGAGCCTGCTGCACGACCACGACGCTGCCAGGCGCAACCTGCTCAAGTCTGCTGACTTCGAGCGCTACCTCCTGGAACATCATCGCAAGTGAGTAGGCACGCTTCGAACGGAATGAAGCAGGCAGCCCGAACGCAACGGATAGAGCAATCGGCCGGTGTCCAACACAAGACGATGGTCGCCACTGGCGGCTGCCGCATCGGACCGAATCGACGGCGGACCCGCGCCGCGCCCCATGAGGGGAGGTGCTGGGCCGTTCGGCTACATCACCATGGGCTGCCCGGCACGCGGCTCGTCTATCGCCGCCAGGTCCGCAATTTCCAGCTCACCGATGTCTTCGGTCGCGTAGTGCGCGACCTGCTCGCCTGAGAAAGCATGCTCAGCGGATTCCTGCTGTCGTCCACCGACCCCTCGCCCTGGCTCCTCGTGTTCGGCCGGGCCCACATCGTCTTGCTGCACGCGCCACTCGGCATCCTGCCCGCGATCGCGTTGCTCGAGTTCGGCGCACCGCTGCTGCGCCGGGAAGCGCCGCGAGGTGTGGTCCTCGCGCTGGCCTGCTTCGGGGCGGTCGCGGGCGTTCTGGCCGCCGCTTCGGGGCTCGTGCTCGCGGGAGAAGACGCGAGTCCGAACGAAACGCGCGACCAGCACAAGGTGCTCGGCATCGTGCTCGCTGGCCTCTGTGTGGTGCTCGTCGCTCTGGCCATGCTGCCCGGCCGGTGGCCATTCCGCGCCACTGTGCTCGCCGCACTCGGCGTCATGGTTCCGACCGGCCATCTTGGCGGCTCGATGACGCACGGGCAGGACTTCCTGTTTGCACCTCTGCGCGAGGCCAAGAAGACAGGCGACACCGCGACCCGGAGCGTTTTCCAACGCACGATCGCCCCGATCCTCGAACGCAACTGCACGAAGTGCCACAACCCCGACAAGAAGAAGGGCGAGCTCCTGATGACGACGCCCGAGGGCCTCCAGATGGGGGGTGAGAACGGCCCCGTGTTCGTGCCCGGCAAGCCCGAGGAGAGCCCGATGCTGCAGCGCTGTCTGCTGCCCGTGGACCACGACGACCACATGCCGCCCAAGGGCAAACCGCAGCCGACTGCCGCCGAACTCGAGGCCTTGAAGGCATGGATCGCGGCCGGCGCAAGGTTCTGATCCGGGTCGCACGCGGCGACCGCGGGCCAGCCGGAGACTCGGCGTGAATCGGATCCGCGAATGGGTGAGTTGCTGCCGGATCGCCGGATCGCGATGCGGGCTTGGCGGCAGGCCGTTCGTCGCCCATGATCCCCGCCTCCCCGCGGTCCTCGTGCTTGCCCCGTACATGCGCTTCCTGCCCACCCTGCTGCTGCTGCTCGTCCTGCCCGGACTGCTGCTGCCCGCCGGGTTCGTACTGAGCCTGTGTCCATGCGCCGAGCGGGCCGAGCCAACGGCCGAGTCGTGCTGCGGGCCGAGCAGCTGCGGTTGTTGCGTCGCGACGACGCAGGCGAACGACAACCCGGACGATGACGCGGTCGGCCAGACCGCAGGGGCTCACCAGGACTGCCTGTGCCCCGTCCTGCGCGGCCCCGACCGCAAGACGGCAGCGGTCGCACCGGATCGCGGTGGGGATCCGGGCCGCTGTGAGGATCCGGGCCCGGACCCGATCGTCCTGCCACCGGAGTGGCCCCACTGCGAGCCGCTGACGCCCGGAGCGACACAGTACGGTGAAGCTGCCGAACGCAGCCCGCCGCCACCCGATCGCGCGCGCAACTTGCCGCTGCTGCTGTAGGCGAACCGCGAGCCTGCGTCCGCCGGTCGTATGTTCTCTCTCCGCGGCAGGTCGCTCGTTTCGAGCCGATCCGCCGCAACCGCATACCGTGAGGTGCTGCCGTGTTCCGATCGCTGTTCCTGTCCGCTTTGTTCACCACTGGGTTGATCGCCCAGGCGAATCCCGTTCCCGCTCCCGCACCGAAGCCTGTGCCACAGCTCGAGGTGCCGACCTTCCCCAACACGAACTGCCCGATCATGGGCAAGAAGGTGTCGATGCCGCTGTTCGTCGACACCGAGGCCGGGCGCTTCTACGTCTGCTGCAAGCCGTGCTTCAAGAAGATCCTCGCCGACGTGCCGGCGGCACAGAAGACCGGCTATCCGACGACCAAGGAGGTCGGCAACAAGCTCTGCCCCGTGTCCGGTGAGCCGATCGGCGAACACGCCGTCCCCATCACGCTGCAGGGTCATTCGTTCCAGGTCTGCTGTGCTGGCTGCGTCGACGAAGCGCGGCGCGACTCGCAGCTCACGCTGACGAAGCTGCTGCGCGAGGGCATCGTCGAGGTCGGCAACACGACGTGCCCTGTCGCCGGCGAGCCGGTTGCCGCGAACGCGTTCGTGCTGATCGACAAGTCGCTCGTGCGTCTGTCGTCGCCGAAAGCCGTCGAGGCTGTCGAGAAGGACCCTGCCGCCGTGCTGGCGAAGGCGAACGAACTGAGCAAGAAGCAGCCGCCCAAGGCAAAGCACGTGCACACGCCGAAAGAGGCCCAGGCCAGCAAGCCCGGGGAGGGCAAGTGACGGCGCGCGCCGCCGCGCGGGTCATCCCGGGGCTCACGTTGCTGCTCGCCTTGGTGGCCTGCAGCACGGCACCGCCGATGCCACAGCCGCCGTCCACCCATCCGGCTTCGCCTCTCGCCGAGCAGGCCGCCGAGGCACCTGCAACCGACACGTTGCGCATGTCACAGCCGGCAGCGACGCCGGCGTCGGCTGCGACGAAACCACCGATGCAAGGCCACTGATGCGACCGTTCCCGTGGCTTCTCGTGCTACTGCTCGGCTGCGCGCATGTCGACCCAGCCGCAACCGATGCGCGGTCCATCCGCGACGAACTCGACGCACGACTTGGTTTCACGCCGGAGATGGCGGGGGCCGCTGGCCTCGACCCGTCGATCGCCGCCGCGACCGAAGAGCTGCTCGGCAGCCCGCTGACCGAAGACGCCGCCGTTCGCATCGCGCTGCTCGAAAACCGCGATGTGCGCGCCGGCCTCGCCCGGTTCGGCATCGCGCGCGCCGACCTCGTGCAGGCCGGACTGCTGCGAAACCCGGTGTTCGATGGCAACGCGAAGTTCTTCATCGACGGCGGCACCGAGGTCGAACTCGGCCTCGCGCAACCATTCCTCGATCTGTTCTGGCGGCCGCTCCGCCAACGCATCGCCGAAGCGGAGTTCCACGCCACACGGTCGATGCTCACGCACGAGCTCGTGGACCTTGCCTTCGCCGTGCGGCGGGGCTTCGTGCGGCTGCGAGCAGCGCAGCAGCTCGTCGGCCTGCAGCAACGGGCGGTGGATACCGCAGTGGCGGCGCACGCACTGATGCAGCAGCTGCACGCGGCGGGCAACGTCACCGATGTTGCGCTCGCCGCCGAACGTGTCACCGAGTCGCGCGCCCGGCTCGACTTGCATGCCGCGGAACGGGCGGCGCGGGAAGCGCGTGAACCGCTGCAGGAGTTGCTCGGGCTGTGGGGGAAGCACACGCAATGGACCGTGACCCAGCAGCTCGACCTGGAACCTCTGGCCGGCTGGGATCCGACCAACCTCGAGACGCGTTGCGTCGCCGCTTCGCTCGACCTGCAGGAGCAGCGTGCGTACGTCGACGCGCTGGCGCAGCGCGCCGGCCTCGAGTCGTGGCGCGGCTGGTTGCCCGAGGCGAACGTTGGTGTCGCGGCCAAGCGCGATACCGCCGACGGTTGGGGTCTGGGCCCCGCCGTGGCATTCGAGCTGCCGTTGTTCGACCGCGGAGCAGCGCGCCAGGACCGGGCGGCGGCGGCGCTGCGTGAAGGCCTGCAGCACCATGTGCAACTCGCCGTCCAGGTCCGTTCTGCGGCGCGCCTTCTGCGCGATCGCGCGACGACGCTCGGCGACAGGCTGCGCTTCCTGCGCGACACCCACCTGCCGCTGCGCGAAGACTTCGTGCGGAAGACCTTGCAGCACTACAACGCGATGCAAATCGGCGCTTTCGACGTGCTGCGGGCGCGGCAGCAGCAGCTCGCCGACGAACGTGAAGAACTGTACACGCTGCGCGACGCGCATCTCGTGCGGCTCGATCTACAAGAACTGCTAGCCGGCGGCATGCCGCGCCATTCGCTTGAACCCACTTGGCCCGAGTTCGGCAGCTCGGATGCTCGCGCCACCACCGGAGGACACTGAAAATGACCAGCGACCGTCGTGAGTTTCTGCTTCGCTCCGCCGCCATCGGCATCGGCGTACCGCTCGTGCCGGCTGGCGCTGCGGAGCGATTGCCGTCCCAGCAATCGCCATTGCCGGGCCAGCCGTTCGTCGATTACCGACCTGTCGAGACGCCGAATGGCACGACCCTGTCGTGGCAACTCGTTGGTGGCGTCAAGGTGTTCCATCTGATTGTCGAACCGGTGCGCCATGAGTTCGCACCGGGTCTGCAAGCGAACTGCTGGGGCTACAACGGTGCTGTGCACGGCCCGACGATCGAAGCGGTCGAGGGCGACACCGTGCGCATCTACGTCACCAACAAGCTCGACTCCCCGACCACCGTGCACTGGCACGGCGTGTTCTTGCCCAACGGCATGGACGGCGTCGGCGGCCTCACGCAGCGATCGATCGAACCGGGTGAGACGTTCCGGTACGAGTTCACTCTGCAGCAGCACGGCACGTTCATGTACCACAGCCACCACGACGAGATGGTGCAGATGGCGATGGGACTGATGGGAATGTTCGTCGTGCACCCGCGTGCCCCGAAAGAGCCGCTGCCGGACCGCGACTTCGTCTACATGCTCAGCGAGTGGGCGCTGAAGGTCGGCACGGAGCGACCCGATCCAAACGAGATGAAGGACTTCAACGTGCTCACCTTCAACGCCAAGGTGTTCCCGGCGACCGCGCCCATGGTGTGCAAGACCGGTGAACGCGTGCGCATCCGCATCGGCAACCTCAGTGCGATGGACCATCACCCGATCCACCTGCACGGTCATGCGTTCGAAGTGATCGAGACGGACGGCGGCCAGGTCCCGGCCTCCGCGCGCTGGCCCGAGACGACGGTCTTGGTCGCAGTCGGCCAGACCCGCACCGTGGAGTTCGTCGCCAAGGCACCCGGCGACTGGGCGATGCACTGCCACATGACGCATCACATCATGACGCAGATGGGCCACGACATCCCCAACCTCGTCGGCATCGATCCGAGCTCGTTCGACGAGCAACTCGCCGCCGTGGTGCCGAGCGTGCACGCGCTCGGCGGCAACCCGAACGATCCGAACGCCCACGACGACACGTTGCCGAAGAACAGCACGCCGATGATTGGCGGCACTGCGGGGTTTGGCTACGTGACGATGGGCGGCATGGTCACCGTGCTCAAGGTGCGCGACGGCCTGACGAACTACGCGGATCCAGGCTGGTACGAGCATCCGAAGGGCACGGTCGCCGACGTCGCCACGGCCGAGGAACTGACTCGCGACGGCATCCGCCGCTGACGTTCCCGCCCAGTGAATAGAGCGATGGGATGGCGATCAGAGTTCGCCGCTACGCGACCGGGATCACCTCTACGGTCACGTGAACAAGGTCCGGACGACTGGCGAGCAACCTCCGGTACTGATCCGGTGGCCTGGCCTCGCGCGTGACGATTGCAACGATGGCCGCGAAGTGTCGCGGGCCCACGCGCCATACGTGCAGGTCGACCACGTGGCTGACTTGGTCGGCTTCGATGATCGCCAGGATCGCCTTGCGCTCGGCCTCGTCGACTTCCGCATCGAGCAGCACTCCGCTGGTGTCGCGAATCAAACCGTACGACCACCTTGCGATGACGACTGACCCGATGACGCCCATCAGCGGGTCCATCCATGTCCACGCCAACAGCTTGCCGGTTACGAGCGCCGCCAGCGCGAACACCGAGGTTAGTGCGTCGGCGAGCACGTGCAGGTAGGCCGCCCTCAGACTCTTTTTCGACAGTTGCTGGTTCGGCGCGGTCGGACGCTCCCAGGTGATTCGCGAACTGTGCGTCGCTGGCGCGTGAAATGTAGTGCCAACGATCGAGATTCTCCCGGTGGCTCGACGT
>JBASWX010000674.1:0-2180 GCA_049276695.1 Planctomycetota bacterium | reverse complement strand
GGGTGGTGGCGACGGCACCGGGGTCGGGGCTGGGGCAGGCGTTGGAACCCTGGGCGCCGGTGACGGCTGTGACGGCGGCACCGACATGGCGGCGCGCGCGAGCGTGCGTTTCGCCGTGACCAGCGCTTCCTCGATCCGCGTCACTTCCGCGTCCGGGTCGAGCCAGAAGTCGGTCGACCAGACGCGGTGCAGCTGCCAGCCGAGCCCGCGCAGCACCGCAGCACGCAACCGGTCGCGGTCGCGCGCGGTCGCAGCACCGTGGTACGTCGCACCATCGCACTCGATGCCGAGCAGGTAGCGCCCCTTCGCCTCGGGATCGACGATCGCGAGGTCGATCCGATAACCCGAGCAGCCGACCTGCGTGTGCACTTCGTGGCCGCGCCGCACCAGCTCGACGCGCACCGCGTGCTCGAACGGCGACTCGGGGCCGGAACCCGGATCGCTGCCCGTCGCCGCGGCGAGCGCCTGCGCACCGCGCGACGCGTAGTCGAGGAACGTGCGCAGGTGCTTCGCCCCGAGCGCCTCGCTGCGCGTGCCGACCTGCTCGGGTCCGAGCGACGTGAACACCACCAGCTCGCGGCGCGCGCGGGTGACCGCGACGTTGAGCCGCCGTTCGCCGCCCTGCAGGTTCAGCGGCCCGTAGTTCTCGTGCACGCGGCCCTGCGCATCGGGCCCGTAGCAGATCGAGAACAGGATCACGTCGCGCTCGTCGCCCTGCACGTTCTCCAGGTTCTTGACGAACACCGGCTCCGCGGTCGCCGCGGCGAACGCCGCTTCGAGCGCCGGGTCGGCACGGCGGGCCGCGTCGAGCAGGTCCTCGACCAGCATCTGCTGCGCCTGGCTGAACGTCACCACGCCGAGGCTCTGGGCAGCGCGCGCCGGATCGAGCAGCCGCGACTTCACCTCGGCGACGAGCGCCTCGGCTTCGACGCGGTTGGTCTGCGAAGCCGCACGGTCGTAGACGCCGGCGACGCGCACGCTGCGCACACCGAGCCCGGGCGCGATCGCCTGCGGTGCCGGGAAGGTGAGCAGCCGGTTCTGGTAGTAGAGCGAGTTGCTGAACGCGATCAGCGACTCGTGGCGGCTGCGGTAGTGCCAGTCCAGGTGCAGGCGCGGCAGGCCGGCGATGCTGCACTCGTCGAGCACGCTCTCGAGGTCCTCCGGCAGCTCGTCGGCGCCGGGCTCGTCGCCCTGCGCGAGCCGCTGGAAGAACGTCGTCGGCGGCAGCTGCCGGCTGTCGCCGACGACGACCAGCGCAGCGCCGCGGCCGATCGACCCAACCGCGTCCCACACCGGGATCTGCGACGCCTCGTCGAACACCACGAGGTCGAAGCGCTGCCCGGGCTGCGCCAGGAACTGCGCGACCGTCAGCGGGCTCATCAGCATGCACGGAGCCAGCTTGCCGAGCAGGCCCGGGGTCTCCGCGAACAGTCGGCGCAGCGGCCGGTGCTTGCGCTGCTTCTTGATCTCACGCTCGAGTATGCCGAGTTCGCTGCTGGCGACCGTGGTGTCGCGCAGTTGCGGCAACTGCGCGGCCAACCGGGCGAGCACGACCTCGCCGGCGAGCCGGATCGCGCGTTCGTCGAGTTCGCGGAACAGCCCGATCGCACGTTCGTGGTCGAGACCGCGGAACGCCGCGAGCGCCGGCTCCTGTTCGTGCACCCGATCGAGCCAGGCACGCAGCCACGACGCGCGGAACGTGGCGACCAGCGAGCTGGTCGCGACGTCGCCGCGGGCGTGCGCATCGACCAATGGGCCAAGGCCTGCCGCGCGAGCGGAGCCAACGGCCGCGACGTACGCGCAGTGTTCGCGCAAGGAGGACCCCGCCGCCTGCCACTGCTGCACACGCGCCTCGACGTGGCGCAGCCAGCCGGGTTCGCCGGGACCGCCGAACGCCGCGTCCTGGTCGAGGTCGAGCAACGTGCACGCGGCGGCGAACGCCGTCGCGAACTCGGCATGCGCCTGCTGCAGCGCATGACCCGCCGCCGGAACCGCTGCGTCGCCGGCGGCGACCGCGTCGAGCACGCGAGCGATCGCGGCGAGGCACGCCGGATCGGGGGCGGCGGCCCCGGACACGAGCCGTTGCGCAGCCGCGCGTACGTCGGTGACCCACTGCTGGAACGCGGCGATGCGCGCCCAGTCCGCAGCGCCGCCGTTCCAGGCTGGGCCGAGCGCCGTGG
>JBASWX010000673.1:0-4819 GCA_049276695.1 Planctomycetota bacterium | reverse complement strand
ACACGAACGCGCGCGCACGCACTTCGCGGTGCGCGAGGCGCTGGCACTGTTCACTGCGGTCGAACGCGCGCGGCGGTCGCGCGCGCGCCGACCGGCCCTCGGCTTCCCGGTCGACGACGCGTTGGCCACACGCATCCGGGGCCGCATTCCGCTCGCGCTGACCGCGGACCAGGACCAGGCGCTGCGGTCGATGTGGCAAGCGCTCGCCGGCCCCGCGGCGATGGGGGTGTTGCTGCAGGGCGACGTCGGCACCGGCAAGACCGCCGTCGCGATCGGCGCCGCGCTGGCGGTGCTGGCCCGCGGCGGCGTCGTGGCGTTCCTGGCGCCGACCGAACTGCTGGCCGAACAGCACTGCGCGACCGTGTCGGCGTGGCTGCAGGGCAGCGGCGTGTCGGTGGTCCTGCACACCGCGAACAGCCGGGCGACGTTCGTCACCGGGCCGCAGCTGGTCTTCGGCACGCACGCGCTGCTGACCGGCGAAGTGGCGCTGCCGCGGCTGCAGTTGGTGATCGTCGACGAGCAGCATCGCTTCGGCGTGCAGCAGCGCACGGCACTCGTGCACAAGGGCGACAACCCGCACGTGCTGGTGATGACGGCGACGCCGATCCCGCGCACGCTGGCGCTGGTGCTGTTCGGCGACCTCGACGTGGTGACGCTGCGCCACCGCCCGCCCGGCCGGCGCGCGGTGCGCGCGTGCCATCTGCCCGCCGAGCAGTGGCCGCGCGCACTGCGTTCGATCCGGCGTGCGATCGCCCGCGGCGGTCGCGTGTTCGTGGTCTGCCCCGCGGTCGGCGAAGAGGGGGAGAAGGGCGGCGTCGTGCGCGTGCACGAGGTGCTGCGGCAGCACTTCCGCTGCGGTCTCGTGCACGGGCGGCTGCCGGCCGCGGAACGGCGCACCGTGCTGGCGGCGTTCCGCGACGGCGCGATCGACGTGTTGGTCGGCACCACCGTACTCGAGGTCGGCGTCGATGTGCCCGTGGCGACGCTGATGGTCGTGGTCGCCGCCGACCGCTTCGGCATCGCGACGCTGCACCAGCTGCGCGGGCGCGTCGGGCGCGGCGCGCGGCGTGGGCTCGCGATCCTGTGCGGGCCGCGCACCGAACGGGTGGCCGCGGTCTGCCGCACCACCGACGGCTTCGAGCTGGCCGAGGCCGACCTCGCGCTGCGCGGCAGCGGCGAACTGCTCGGCACGGCGCAGAGCGGCTTCGACGAACTGCGCGCCCTCGATCCGGTCGACGATCTGCCGCTCTTGCTGCGGGTGCGCGCGGCGGTGCACGAACAGGCCGAGGCGGTGGCGACGTGACGAGCGAGCGGGTGTTGTCGGTCGCCGAAGCGCGCGCGATCGACGCCGACGCGTTGGCCCGGCTCGGCATGCCGACGCTGCTGCTGATGGAGAACGCGGCGCGTTCCGTCGCCGAGGTTGCGCGCACGCTCGGGGAGCGCTTCGTGGTGCTGGCGGGCAGCGGCAACAACGGCGGCGACGGGCTCGCGGCGGTGCGCCACCTCGGCGTGCTGCGCTGCGCGGTGCACGTGCTGGCCGAGCCCGATGCGGCGAAGGCGCCCGAAGCGGCGCTGCAGTTCCGCATCCTGCGCGCGGCGGGGGTGCCACTCGTCGTCGGGGCGCTGCCCGATCTCGCCGTTCACGCCGGCGCGGTGTGGGTCGACGCGCTGTTCGGCACCGGGCTCACGCGCGAACTGGTCGGCGCGCCGCGCGCCTGGGTCGAGGCCTTCGATCGCGCGCGCGGGCCGAAGCTCTGCGTCGACATCCCGTCAGGATTGCACGGCGACACGGGTCAGGTGCTCGGTGCTGCGTGCCACGCCGACGTCACGGTGACCTTCGTCGCCAGGAAGCGCGGCATGGTGCTGGGGGCTGGCCCCACGCACAGCGGCCGCATCGTCGTCGCCAGCCTCGGCCTGCCGTAGCGGTGGCTGGGGCAATTGCGTGAACTGGCGCGCGACGACTGAACTGACCGCGGCGGGAAGGCCGGACACCAGTGACCTCACCGACGCTGCGACATCGCATGATGCTCTTCATGCGATCTGTGCTCGTTGCCGGCGTCCCTCTCACCGCCTGGTCGGCCAGCCGGACCCTGCGGTCTGGCGCGCCAACATAGAACGCCACCTCGCCGCGGTCGACCGCGGCCCGACTGCAGGCCCGATGAGGTGCGGAGCAGAGCCGACTTCTACTGCCCCCTCAGCTCGTGGCGGGCAGTGACCGCGTAGTCGAACCAGGTCGGCTCGAAGACGAGCCACTGCGCAGCGAGGGGGATCCCGACGGTGGCGGTCGTCAGGTTGAACGGCAGGTCGACGGCGGCGTAGCCGCGGTTGATGCCGGTGGTGCCGAGCACACGCACGGCGCTGGCGGTCGGGGCGACCTGGATCCGGCATTCCGAGAAGCCGAGGAAGCCAAGGTCGATCGGTAGGTTGATGCCGGCGTAGCTGGTCTGGCTCGCGAGCGAAAGGTTGAGCCACGCGACGGCGCCCGGCGGAGCCTTGGCGATCGTAACGCGGGATCCCGTCGCCGTCTGCCGCGCCCCGATCAGCGGCTTCTGGTTGGTGCTCGAGCACGCGGTGCCAGTGATCGGGCCCTGCCCGGCGCGCTGGGTGTCGTAGGCGCGATAGCGTCCAGCCCTGGTCCCGACCGTCCACCACTGCTGGTCGAGCCAGGCTATTCGCGGATAGTGGCCGCCGCTCGGCACCCCGAGGGATGCCGAGCGATACATCCAGCCATTGCTGCCGTTGTTGCCGGTCCCCGGGGGCGCCTGGAAGTTGCTGACCCGCCACAGCTCGGTGCCGTCGCGGCCTGAGAACGCGAAGGTGCGGCCCCAGACGGCCGGCCAAGTCGACACCTGATAGTCGGCGCCGAAGACCAGATCCGGCACGCCGTCGAGGTCGATGTCCTCGCCGGCGATCACGGCGTTGGCGTAGTCAGGCCAGGTCCGGATCACCGCGCCGGTCTGACCGGAGAACACGGTGATCATGGCCCGCGACGCGGAATGCCACGGGAAACCGGCGTAGTCAGGGACGCCGTCGCCATCCATGTCGCCCATGTTGCTGGCGTGGTTGGCGATGATGTCGCCGGGCAGGAGCCCGTAGCTAACGCGCAGGATGGCGCCGGTGCGGCCCGAGACCAGCATGCAGGCGCCACGCGCGGTGGTGTCCTGGCAGCCGACGACAAAGTCCTCGCCACCGTCGCCATCCATGTCGCCCATGTTGGCGAAGCTGCTGGCGACGAGGCCCTGCGAGAAGCACGGGATGGTGTAACGCAGTTGGCCGAGGTGGTCGTAGGCGAAGATGTCGGAGCCGAGCGAACTCTGCGAGGAGGTCACGAAGTCCGGGCGGGAGTCGCCGTTCAAGTCGATGTTGCCGAGCATCGCGTCGCCGAAGCCCCACCACGGTTGAGCAACCTGCCACAGCCAGGTTGAGTTGCCGACCGACCAGGCGTTGATCGCGAGACCAGTGCCGGTCACGTCGTGGCGCATCACGATGTCATGGACGCCGTCACCATCGATGTCGCCGCCGTCGACCATGTTGGTGGCGATCGGGTCGATCCGCTCCCATAAGGGTGTGCCGTCGCGGCCCGAGACGATGCGGTGGGCATTGATGGCCCCGGGGGAACCGTCCCTGAGGAGCAGCAGGACGAGCAGATCGCGATCGCCGTCGCCGTTGAAGTCGGCGTACGGAGCGACTTCGTGGTACCAGTTGGCCGAGGGCGGCGTTGGGACCTGCCACCGCCACTGCTGTCCGGCTGCGGCGCTGCTCAGCAGCAGCAGCGCCAGAAGCCCGGCTGGGCGGTTCATCGGACCACCACCCACATCGCGTGGGACGGCGCGCCGGCGTTGGTCACCATCCACAGCATGTAGAGCCCGCGCGGCAACAGGGGCTCAGGGCTCGGAACCTTGAACCTGACGCGATTGCCCTTCTCGACTTCCAGAATCGGGCACTCGACGTAACGCTGGTGCATGTCGGTGTGGTGGGTGACCGAACCGGGCGAGATCAACACGACCTTCTCCACGGCGACGCCAACTGGGAGCGGATCGCAGTGCAGCTCGAGTTCCTCGCCCCAACTGAGTTGGTCTGCCTCCATGAACGGGTCGAACGGCGGAACCGGCGCCTGCCAGACCAAGTTGGTGGGGCGCTGGACGCAGCGAACCGTACGAAGCGCCGGTGAGACGGTCAACCCCGGCGATTGCGGCCGTTGCGGCCGTCGCGCCCGGTCTGCTCGCGACACCGCGAACCTGCGCGGCAGCCCCATGGCGCCGCTTGCCGCGGACGCTTGCGGTCGCGTTCTCACCGTGCCGGTGCACCGCGTCGGCCGGAGCGTCCAGGTCGACATGCGCGTCGGCGAGGCGACAGTGCGCGCACTGTTCGACACCGGCGCGCCGTTCGTGCTGCGCCTCGACCGCAACGCGCTGCAGCGGCGCGGCCTGCCGGCGGCGGTTGCAGCATGGACCGGCGCAGGGGCGCTGCCGCTGCCGATGGGTGCAGCGGGTGGTAAGAACACGATGACCTGGATCACCACGCTGCCGTCGTGGGGACTCGGTGACGGTGCGCGCGTGCGGTACGTCGATGCCGCGGTGCAGTTCGCCGACGTCGAGGTGTCGGTCGGCACGCACTCGGCGATCGTCGGGGCTGGGGCCTTGCGCGCGTTTGCGCGCGTCGGGCTCGGCATCGAGCGCAACCTGCTCGAACTCTAACTCATTTTCGACAGTTTGCCGGACAGCCCCCAGGGATCTCGCGGGTTTGGCGGCCGCGCCGGGATCGTTGGCACTACACGACCGCCTCGGCGGTTGAATGCGCGGGCCCGAGAGCGGTGACG
>JBASWX010000672.1:0-20199 GCA_049276695.1 Planctomycetota bacterium | reverse complement strand
GGCCTCGCCGACGTTCAACAGCGTCAACAGCCACGGCCAGCGCTCGCTCTCGCCCCAGACCAGGTTGTGCCGCAACCCGACGCCGACGAGCAACAGCTGAGCGATGGTGGCGAACAGCGCGCAGCGGCGCAGACCAGCGGCGGCGGACGAGTCCGGCATCAACGACCGCAACGTATCGCGCCCGGAGGCCGGACTCACTCGCTCGTTTCCGAACGCCGCTGCCGAGGGATGCTGCGGCACGCTGCGCGCGGCCTACGTGAACGCGTCCCAGATCGCGCGCGGCACCTTGGTATCGAGCCAGACCATGTCCTGCTCACGACTGAGCCGGAACGGGCCGATCTCGATGGCGGGCAGCCCCTCGACGGCGCTGCGGCGCCAACCGAGGCCCTGCAATTCCATGATCTCGCGTGCCAGCTGCTCGAACAGCTTCGCGGCGCGCGCCGCCGACCCGACGCGGATGCAGCGACTGACGCGGCCATCGAGCATCTCGGTCTTGCCGTCGGGCGCGCCCAGCAGCAGCAGGTGATGCAGCAGGATGCGCTGCTTCGGCGCCGTCGGCTGAACTGGCGTCGCCTCGGGCCGCGACCGCAGCCGGTAGATCGGTTCGATCCCGAGGCCTGACAGGAACGTGAGCGAACGCTGCAGCAGGTCCTCGCGCCGGCATGTCTCCCAACGCGCTTGCAGATCCGGGTACTCGCTCAGTCGTTCGCGGAACCGGCGGAACACGCCCTGGCCGCCGAGTGCTTCGCGCAGCCGCCGCTGCACGTCGAGCTCCGCGACGCCGTCGACGAACCGTTCCAGGGTGCGGAACGCGTCGCGGCCCTCGACCCGCGGGATCTCGACCCAATCCAAGTCGTCGGGGTCGAGCTGCGGCCACTCGTTGATCGCGGGGTCGATCCACATCTCCACGGCACCGGTGCGTTGGTTGAAGTACGGAACCACGGACTCGCTCCGCTCCTCGAGCGCGTCCATCAGGTCGTCCATCGCGACCTCCAGTCGACGCTTGTCCATGGGTGCAGCGTAATGGGAACAGCAACGCCTCGGCGACGGGTCAACATTCACCGGCCCGTGATCGGCGCCGGCGCCGTACTCTTGGCCAGGAACAGGATCGCGAACGCGGTCGCGTCGAGCTGCAGCGTGGCCGAGTGTTCGGGCGGGAAGGCGCCGCTCGGTCGCTGCTGCGCGATGAGTTGCAGGCCACCTTCGTAGTACCAGTCGCGGCCGTGCAGCCACGCGACGCCCGCCAGCTCGCAACTGCGTTCGAGGCAGTAGAGCCAGTAGTACCAGTGGTGGTCGGCGCGTTCGGCGAAGCCAGGGTTGCAGCGCACCGAGAACTGCTCGGCAAGCCACGCCTGGCCAGAGCACACCGCGTCGTCGATCGCGTTGCCCACTGCGCGGTCGTTCTCGCCGCGGGCCGCCATGCCCGCCCGCGCCAGCAGCAATCCGCCGACCCCGGCACTCGTCATCGAACCGAACGCCGGCTCGTCGGCGTCCTGGTAGGCCCAACCCCGCACCGACGCGCGTCGCTCGCTGGCCGCCGGACCCGCTTCGGTGCCCGCGGCATCGCGCAGTTGCGCGTAGCTGACGAGCCGCAGCGACAGGCTGCCTTGCCCGCGGCCCTGCACCGCCAGCAGATGGCGCGCCGCCGCCGCGAACGCGCCCGCGGGCACCTCCAGCCCGCAACCCTGCGCCGACCACAGCCCGAGCAACCCATACTGCTGCAGCGAGGTGTCGTAGCGCGGGCCCGCGGAGTAGTTGAAGCGCAGCACGTTGGCGGCGGGGCCGCGCGGGTCGACGTTGGCGAGCAGCTGCGCGAGCCACTTCGCCGCGACCTTCGCATCGCGTTCCGGCAGCTGGTGTACGACCGGACCGGTCAGTCCGCCGTCACGCACCCGCGCCGCTTCACCGGGCGGCGTGTGCAGCGCGGCGATCGCCATCAGCGCCGCCGCCAGCGAGTAGCTGTCCTCGAGCCGGCGCTTGCACAGGTCCTGGAAGCCGCGCTGCACCACCGCGTCGTCGGTGCCCACGCCGCCGTGCAGCAGCGCCAACAGGCCGAGCGCCAGCCGGCCGCCGCCGTAGTCGCGTTCGTCACCCCCCTTCGCCGCGAGGAACGACTTCTTGTCCTCGATCGCGTCGCGCACCCACTCCGTGCCCGCGCGGATCGCCGCGGCGACGCGTTTGCGGAAGTCGGCGTCCTGGTTGTCGCGCACCGCGACCAGGTGCCAGCGGTCCTCGACCACGACGCGGCGGAACAGCTTGTCGCCTTCGTCGACGACGAGGTCGAGTTCGCCGTGCCAGTCCACCACGACGCCGCGCGCCGCGTCGATGCGCCGCGTCATCGTGACGGTGCCGTTGGCGTCGGCGATGCAGAACGGCTTCAACCGGTCGAGCACCTCGCGACCTTCACCCGCGATCGCCGCCGGCGCGCTCGCCGTCACCGTACCCCGCAAGGTCTGCGTGCCGTCGGCCGCCGCCGGCGACCAACTGCCGCTCAACACCACGTCGCCGAACGGCAACAGCCGCGGGCAGCGCAGCCGCGCGCTGCTGCGGTTCGCCAGGTCGCACGCCACCGCGCGCAACGCGTCGCGCAGGTCGCGGATCGGCCCGGTCAGGGCCTTCTGGTCCGGGCGCAGTTCGCCCTGGCACAGCCACGGTGCCGGCGGCAGCCGGTTCAGGTAACGGTCCGGCACCTTCGCGGCCGCCGGTGCCGCCCGGGCGAGAGCCGGCGAGCGCTGCGGCTCGCTGGCCTTGCCCTGCCATTGGCGCTGGTACTCGACCGCGCCGCGTTCGGGGATGCGCCACACCCAGTCCTGGGTGCGCAGTGACAGTGGAAGAGAGAATGCGGCCAAGCAGGCCGCCAACGTTCGTGCAGTGGTTCCCATGCTCCATGGTGGGAGGACGGGGGCATGCCGGGCCGCAGATTCGCCGGTGGCGAGGCCGGCGACGGCAGTCACGGCGGCGCAGTCGGCGGCAACACGTACTTCTGCTCAGGGTGATGCGGAGCGTTCGGAATCGTGTGCGCGAGGGTTCCGGCCGCAACCAGCCTCCCGAGGTGCGACTTGGTGAGCTCGCGCGCATCTCGCCCCAGCGCCTGTCCGAGTTCGCGCGAAGATCGCGGGCCGGGGCGGCACAGGTCGATGAGCAGTTGTTCGAGGACTCTCACCTGTGGACGTCGACCGACGGCGGCGATGCGTTGACGCACCGACTCGGGCGGCCAGGCCGCTGCCACCGTGGCAGCACCGGGTGGGGCCGGCTTGCGGGATTCGCGCGGGAGCTTTGGGGTTTCGAGCCCGGGGTTTGGGGTTTGGGTCGGAGGGTTGCGGGTTTGGCCTGCCAGAGTTGCTGGCTTCGGCGAGCGATCCAGCGCCACACCGGGCACGTAGTAGGTCCGGCTGCCAGCGCCCCTCATCTCGAGCAAACCCAGGTCGCGGAGGCGTCGCAGGTGGCCGGACGCAGCGAGAGTGTCGACGCCGTTCATGGAGCGGTAGGTGGCGTTGTCGATCGAGCCGCCTTCGCGCACGACGACCAGCGCCCGTGCCTCCTCGTCCGACAACCGCTCCTTGGTGATCCCTCGCAACCACTCGAGATCTTCCGACTCCAGGAAGTGGTGGAACAGGAACGTCGCGACGAACTGATCGGGATGACGCGTCGACTCGAAGGTCGGCGGCAGCAGGTCGTGTTCCCGCATCAGCCCGCGCATCGCCCGGATGCCGCTGCCCTTGGTCTCGGCGAGGTGCAGATCGTGCAGGACCGCCGCGATGCGCGGGTTCCTGGTCTGCGAACCCGGTTCACCGAGCAGATCGGTGGACTTCAGCGAGTGCCCGGGGTTGCGGATCTCGAGCCGGTTGGCGTAGCGCAGGATCTGCGTCGGTCCGTGGATACGGTAGCTGCGGTGCATGACCGCGTTGACGATCGCTTCGCGCAGCACGCGCATCGGCAGGATCGTGTCGCTCCGGCGCAGCGTCTGGCCCTCGGGCAACGAGAACGGCGCCGGCAGGTCGTCGCGCACGGCGTGGATCGCACGGCGCGCGGCGAGCACCAGCGGAGCCCGGATCTCGAGCGTGTCGTAGCGCCGATCCGGATCGGTGACCCACTGACGGCCGGGGATGCGGATGTAGTCGATCCGCTGCAGCGGGAAGTGGCGCCGCAACGCCCCCGGCGAACCGAACAGCAGCAGACCGGCGACGGTGAGCCGCGTGATCGTTCCATCGCGCGTCGTCGCGCCCAGAGCGTGCAGCATTTCGGCGTCCGACCACGCCAACTCGTCGGCAACCGGATTCGCCAGCGCTCGCAGGTCGCGGTAGGCCTTCAGCGCATCCGGATCCGCATCGGACATCTCGGACTCGGCGACGACGCCGGCGTCGTGGCTCGCCACCCCACGCTCGTGGCACATGGCCAGCAGGTCGTCCTCGGTGCCCTGCTGGTCCGTCGAGCCGATGCGGCGGAACGCGCCGCGCGGCAACCCGAGGTTCTTCAGGAACACCGGCTTGTCGGTCGCCGCCGCCTCCGGCACGAACACCACCACGACCGTCTTGCCCTGCAGACTCTCGACCCGCATGCGCGGGCGAAGTGGACGGTTGAACGAGCAGGCGCAGGCCGAGGCCAGGTCGGACTGCAGGCGGTCCGGGTCCGGCACGCCAACGACTTCGAACAGTGCAGTGGTCGAGTCGCCCGACGAACGCACCACGCCCAGCAACAGGTGCCCGCCGCCCAGCCCGGGTTCGTTGGCGAAGGCGCAGGTCGTTTCGAGCATCGAGGGACCGACCGCACTCCCCCGCTTGGCCTCGATGGTCGACGACTCGTCGAGTGCCTGCAGTTCTTCGAACAGCGAAGTGGCTTCCCGCATGACGTTCCTCCCCCACTCCCTCGCGGGCGTGTGCCTGGCCGGGGACCCGCCGACTCCCCGCCGAAGGGCCATCGAACCGCGTTTCCCATGCTCCATGGTGCGAGGACGGGGGCATGCCGGCCGCGGACTCGCCGCTCCGCCCGACCCGTGCCGGCGGGGTTCACGCCGTTGCGAATGCGGGTAACGTTCCCGCGATGCGGCGAGCCCTCGTCCCTGCCGTGCTCGTGCTGCCGGCCTTGTTGACCGCGCAGTCGCTGGTGCCGTTCGGAGCCGGGTGCGGCACGTCCGGCGCCCGGCTCGAGCCGTACGGCGCGCCGGTGCCCGGCCAGACGCTCGAACTGCACCTCCGCGACGCCGCACCGGGAGCGCCGCACTTCGTGCTGATCGGGTTCTCGTCGACTTCCTGGAGCGGCACGCCGCTGCCCCTGGCCATCCCCACCGCCCTCGGTTTCGCGCCGGGGTGCACGCTGTTCGTGTCGCTCGAGCTGTGGCCGATGGTCGTCGCTGGCGCGAACGGCGAGGCGGTCGTCCAACTTGCGATTCCGGCCGGAGTCTCCGGCACCTTGCATGTGCAGGGTCTCGGCCTGCCGGCGACGGGGCCGGCATACACCACGGCCGCGTGGACGGTGTCGATCGCGCCGGCCGCGCCCACCACCGTCGCCGGCACGGTGCAGTTCGCCGCGACGAGCGCGCCGCTGGCGAACGCACGCGTCACTGTGTTCACCCCGGCGCTGTCGACGTTCCGCGAAGCGCGCTCGGGTGCGACCGGCGGCCTCAGCTCGAACGTGTTGCCGGGCCGTTACCGCGCCGGTTGCGCGCTGCGCGAGCACGAGTACATCGAAAGCGACGTCGTCGTGCCCATTGCCGGCGCGACGCTGCCGTTCGCACTGGCGCCCGAGACGCACCAGGGGCAGTGGCGCGTGATCGGCAACACGCTGCCCGAGACGCTCGACGCGACCGACATCGGCGTACTGCTGGCGGACGGCCGCCTCTTCTACTGCCACGACACGACCGACCCGATCGTGTTCGATCCCGCCACCGGCCAGAAGACGTTCCCTGGCCCGTCGGGCAGCGAGCAGGGCTGCATGAACGGCACGCTGCTCGAGGACGCGCGCGTGATCCTCGTCGGCGGCCAGGACGGCGCGAGTCCCGGGTCGTTCACGAACGCGACGCGCCGCGTCAAGGCGTGGTCCGCGGCGACCGGCTGGCAGGGGCTGCCGTGGCTGTTGAACCCGACCGGCCGCTGGTACCCCGGTCTCGCGCGACTCGCCGATGGCCGCTTGCTGATCATGGGCGGCGGCACCGCGCCGGCCGCGGTGCGCACACCGACCTGCGAGATCTACGACCCGGTGACGAACACGTGGAGCTGGACCGGCACGATGGGCCAGGCGGTCGAGTTCCCGCCGTCGGCGCTGCTGCTGACCGGGCGCGTGCTGCGGACCTGGGGCGCGCCGGAGCTGTACGATCCGGCCACCGGAACGTGGACACCGACCGGCGGCTTCACGGCGCCGAACCGCGGCTGGCCGGGCCACTCCGACCACAGCCTGTGCGTGCTGCACGACGGCCGCGCGATCGTGGTCGGCATCACGCAGTTGGCGGGCGCCCAGGCGCCGATGGTCGAACGCTACGACCCCGCGACCGCGAGCTGGACTGCGCGCTCGAGCCCGAGCCTGAAACGCAGCCAGTGCGAGGTCGTGCCGCTGCCGGACGGGCGTGTGCTGGTGCAGGGCGGCGACGTGCAGAACCAGGCGACCGCCGAGCCGACGTTGTTCGGCGTCGTGAAGCGCACCGATCTGTACGCGCCGGACACCGACATCTGGCGCCGGGTCGCGAACACGTTCCGGTTCCGCGAGTACCACGCGGTGACGCTGCTGCTGCCGGACGGGCGCGTCGCGACCACCGGCGGCACCAACATCAAGTTCCAGGGCACGCCGCTGTCGGCGGACATCGACGCATGGAGCCCGCCCTACCTGTTCCGCGGCGTGCGGCCCACGATCGCCAGCCTGGTGCCGCCCACACTCCAGCGCGGCAGCGTGGTCACGTTCGACGTGACACCGGCGACCGCCATCACCAACGTGGTGCTGATGGGCACCGGGGCGACGACACACTGGGTCGATGGCGGCGTGCCGCGGCGGCTCGTGCTGCCGGTGCAACAGACCGGCTCCCAGGTCACGGTGACGCTGCCGGCGAACGCGAACGTGCTGCCGCTCGGGCACTACCTGCTGTTCGCGATGGTCGACGACATCCCGTCCGTGGCCAGGATCGTGCGCGTGCAGCCCTGATGCCGCAGCCACCGCCGGCACCGCCCGATCGCATGCCCCTGGCGCTCAGCCGCGCATTGCCTAGGATCTTCGCCCCGCCGCGGGTGTTCGCGGCCTTTTCCTCGTAGGACCGAGACCATGAACCGACTGTTCGTCGCGAGCGCCTGTGCGCTGTTCCTGGTCGCCTGCAGCAAGACGGAGGCGACCCCTCCGACCAACCCGACGCCGGGTGCTGCCGCGACCGCTTCGCAGGTCAAGATGGAGCTTGGCAAGCCCATTTGAGGGGGCTGTGTCACCGCCGTGCGCGGTGCCCTCGGCAAGGTCGACGGCGTCAGCCAGATCGACATCAAGGCCGGCGACCCGGACTTCACCGTCCATTACGACCCAGCCAAGATCAAGCCGACCGACTTGGCCGCGAAGCTCGTTGCTGCCGGGGAAGCCGGCGCGAAGGTGAAGTCATGAGGCGCGCGTCCCTGGCGTTGCTGACCGCACTCGCGTTCGCGGGTTGCGCCACCAATCCCGTGTCGATCGACACGATGGATGCGGTGTTGGTGCTGAACAAGAAGCCCACTTGAGGCGGCTGCGTCGCCGGCGTGCGTGCCACGCTGGACAAGCTGCCGGGGGTGAAGGGCGCCGAGATCACGGCGGGCAACGCCGAGATCACCGTGCGCTACGACCCCGCCGCGACGAGCGTCGACAAGGTGCTCGAAGGCATGGCGGCAGGCGGGCAACCCGCGCAGAAGAAGTGAGCCCGGCCTGATCCCTGCTGGGGGGCGCGGCGCCGGGCAAGCTGCTGGCGCCGCCGCTCTCACGTGGGCAAGCACGCGACTGTCCAATCAGCGGTCGTAGAGCAACAGCCGCTGGCGCTCGAAGTCGAGCACGTAGCGCGCTCGAACCACGAGGCCGAGGGTGCCGGCGCACTCGAACCGCAGGTAGGCATTGCGCATGTCGATGCTCGGGTCGGCGATCGCCGTCGGCTGCGGCAGGTCCCGGGCACCGAACACGAACGGCCGCGGCAGCGGCACCTCGACGGTCTGGGTCTCGGCGCCGCCGAACGCGACCTGCGTTCGCGGCCGACCCGGCAGCGCACCGAACTCCTGGCCGAGCACGCGCGGCGACACGAACAGGTTGTTCGCGCCCGAGTCGAACACGAATGGTCGCTCCGGGCCGCCGCTGCCCTGCACGACGATCGTGTTGTGCACCAGTTCGAACGGCACCTCGGCGGCGGCCTGCGGCTCGCTGGCGACGTGCGGCGAGTCGAGCCGGAAGCGACCGGCAGACGGATCGATGGTGACGCGGAAGTTGCGCAGCAATCCGATGCCGATCGTGCCGATCACGCCCGGGGCATGCGGAGCCTGCTCGCCGTGGTTCACCAGCACCGGCACGTCGTCGAGCACGAGGCCGCCGATCGCGAGCCGTTCGAGCAGCCCGGCGACATTGCCGGACTTGCCGGCGACCGTGAGCATCGACGCCTGCGCCGTCGACTCGCGCGCCAGCGCCGCAGCCGCGGGGCCGAGCACGGTCAGCGAAGCGCCGCAGTCGATCACGCACAGGCCTGGCAGCGTCCTGCCTCGACCCGACAGCGTGACCGCGACCGCCGGCAAGGGCAGGCGCTGCATCGGCACGTCGGCCGTGCCGCTGTTCCGGTACGGCGTGCGCCCGCCGAGCAGGTCGGCGAACGCCGCGACGGTCGCGACGTACTCGCCCTTGCCGATGCCACTCGCTGGCAGGAACGTGCGCGCGCGCGCGAGCCATGGCGTTGCCGCGGCGAACTGACCGGTGTCGGCGAGCAGCGTGCCGAGCAGGAACGCCGCCGCGGGTTGATCCGGGTCGTGGTCGGCGACATCGCGGAGCGTGGTGATCGCCTCGCTGCGGGCGCCGCGCATGGCCCGGGCATGGGCGTCGACGATGCGCGCAGACGACGCGGTGGGATCGCGCCGCAGCGCTTCGCTGGCAAGGGCTCGAGCTTCGGCGAGGCGACCCTGTTCCGCGCGCACGGCGGCGAGCAGGGCGTTCGCCGCCGCGTCGTTCGGGGCGATGGCGAGCACCTGCGTCGCGGCGTTCTCGGCGAACGGCCAGTACCCGAGCCACAGCAGGCGCCGTGCGCCGTCGAGCAGTGCTCCCACATCGGCCGGATCCGCGCGCAGCGCCTGCGCGACAGCCTCCTGCATCGACGCGACGAGCCGCTGTTCGTCCGCAGTGATGCCGCTCATGACGCCGCCGAGCTCGGGCACACGCAGTCGGTCCTTGGCCCCGGCATCAGGCCGATGCAGCAACGGCCGCAGCAACGGATGCGGAGGGACGGCGAACTCCGGTGTCACGGCTCGTTGGAACGCATCGTCCCCAAGTTGCATCCACACGACGATCGCTGCGGCAGCCGCGAGGGTGAGGATTCCGACGACGATCTGCCGAGGCATCGAGCGCCCGATCATCCTACCGGAGCGTTCGCACTTCGCCCCGGCTCAGGGCGCGTTCCCTGGCGTTCCGCGCGTTCCCGGGATCGATCGCGGCAGCCGGCTGCTGGCTGCATCCTGGCGCGATGCCATCGGCCGCACGCCGCTCGCAATGTTCATGAGTTCTAGAACTAGTTACCTCGGGAAGTGAGGATGCTAGGATGCGCGGATGCCGAAGTCCTCGCCGCCCCTGCTGCCCGTCAGCGTCCTCGAGGCGGTTGCCCCGATCCTGCGCACGGTTGCCCATCCCGTGCGACTGCAGATCCTCGATCTGATTCGCGACGGCCAGGCAACACCATCGCAGCTTGCCGAGGCGATCGGGCTGCCGCTGGCGCAGATCAGCCAGCACTTGCAGGGCATGCGCCAGCTCGGAGTGCTGGTCCAGGGCAGCGATGGGCGCAGCCGACCGTACCGGGTCGCGCGGCTCAGCGTGCTCGGCATCCTCGACTGCATCCGAGAGCACATGAAGGACCGAAACTGACCTCCCGCTCTCGCCGCCAGCTACCCGCTCTTCTCCGT
Organism: Planctomycetota bacterium; assembly: GCA_049276695.1. GTDB lineage: Bacteria > Planctomycetota > UBA1135 > UBA1135 > UBA2386 > UBA2386. The sequence goes on along the minus strand of JBASWX010000672.1, from coordinate 10,120 downwards.
TTCCAACCAGGAACCTCTCCCCATGTCGACCCTCGCTCCCCGCCGCCTCGCTGTGGTCCCCGCATCCCTCGAATGCGCGCTTGCCTTCGCGTTCCTCGCCTCCACCTCTCTCCGGGCGCAAGTCGTGGAGGTCAACCTCACTGCGGCCCCCGGCACGACGCAGGTTGCTCCCGGCGTCAGCGTGAATGCCTGGCTCTACAACGGCTCCATGCCTGGGCCGACCGTGCGAGTGACGGAGGGCCAGACCCTGCGCATCCGGTTCCAGAACAACCTCCCCGAGTCGACGGCGATCCATTGGCATGGCCAACCGATCCAACTCGGCATGGATGGCGTGCCGGACATCTCGCGTCCCGCGATCGCGGCCGGCCAGGAGTTCATCTACGACCTGAACAACCTGACTCCCGGCACGTACTGGTTCCACCCGCATGGCCACGAGATGCAGCTCGATGTCGGCCTGGCCAGCATGCTGATCGTCGATCCGGCGAACCCTGGCAGCGATCCTGCCTTCGACGTCGAGCAGACGATCGTGCTCGACGACTGGACCAATCCGCTCGGTGGCGCGTTCTCGGGCCATCTGCTCAATGGCAAGAGCAGCGCCGGCCAGAACCCGATCAGCGTCCAGTCGGGGCAGCGGCTCCGCTTGCGCGTCGTCAACGCGGCGGCGACCACGAACTACGTGTTCGCGCTCGACGGCCACTCGATGACCGTCACCCACGCCGACGGCAACCGCGTCCAGCCGGTCGTCGTGCAAGCGATCCCGATCGGCATCGGCGAACGCTGGGACGTCCTCGTCGACTGCAACAACCCCGGGATCTGGAGCCTCGCGGCGTCGACGATCGAGAACCGGAACGCCACCGTCGTGCGCGGCGTCGTGCAGTACGCTGGCCAGACGGGGCCGCTGCCCTCGGCGAGCTTCGTGCCGACGAACCTGGCGTCAGGCTCGCTGCTGAACTACTCGCAGTTGGCGTCGTACTTCCCGGTGCAGCCCATCACGTCGACACCGGACCGGACCTTCACGGCTTCGCTCGGGATGGGCATGGGGCCGTCCGGGATGATCCACACGATCAATGGCCAGGCGTGGCCGAACGTGACCCCGTTCCAGGTCGCGGCCGGCGACCAGGTTCAGCTGTCGATCGTCAACAACGGCATGATGATGATGCCGGAGTACCACCCGATGCACGTGCACGGCCACTTCTTCCGGCTGATGGGCACGGCGGGTGGAACGGCGAACCCGCCGAAGAAGGACACGGTGCTGATCCGGCCCAATGGGCAACCGGGCAGCTCCGCGACCGTGCAGATCAGCATGAACAACCCCGGGCGCTGGCTGCTGCACTGCCACAACATGGAGCACATGGCGACCGGCATGATGACCGTGATCGAGTACTTGGGCGACGCGGACGGTGATGGAGTGCCGAGCCGCTCCGACTACGAGCCGATGCTGCCGCTGCCCGTGGTGACGATCAGCGACCAGGCGAGCGCGTTCGCGCCGGGAGCGAACGACACCGCGCGCGGGCAATGGACGCCGAACCAGGTGTTCGGTCTGTTCGCCGGGCCGGTGGAGTTGGCGCCGTGGGTCGTGCTGCCGGGTCTCGGCACGCTGGCGCTCGACCCGACGTCGGCCGCACCGATCGGGGTTGCGATCACCTCGGCGACCGGCCTCGCCACCGTGCCCTATGGTCTGCCGAACAACCCGGCGATCGTCGGCCTGCGCGTCGGCTTGCAGGGCGTCGGCCTGCTCATGCCGGCGAACAGCCTGCTGCTGTCGACGTTCCAGGCGCTCACCGCCCGTTGATTCCTGGAACGACGGTGCCACCGAGCGACGCTACAGGGGCGGTCACCCACCGAATGCGGAAGCGGTCCGCGTCACATTCCGCAAGGCACCGAAGCCGCCTCGATGTCGGTCTGGGTTCACCCTGGAAGCTCGGCAAGCGGGCAGGGTGACAGTTCCAACCTGCACCCCTCGTTCACGGCGACGACGCACCCTTCGGGCACTGACCGCCACTCCTCGCTCGTCAACGGTTCCGAAGCCACGGCGACCGCACGGCACGCGACCGGCGCTTCGTGTCCGCACCGACCCTCGCGACAGCGTTCGCAGTGGCATTCGCTGCACAGCTCACATGTGCCCAGGACCTGGCGCTCCAGCACATGGAGACTGTTGCCGAGCCGCGAGGCCGCCAGCCCACGACCATCCGTCAGCAGGAAGTTCAGGACTGGTCTCTCCGGCACTCGCGTTTCGCGGCACAAGTGTACGATGCGAGCCACGGCATCACCGAGGCAGCGTGCGAGCACGTCGGCGGGAACTCCCTCCTCCAGGGCGCCGGGGTGCTTCGCCACGATGGCACTCAGGATCCACAGGAAGGTCGCTTCGCTGTCGGTCGTTCCGCGACGTCTTCGCAGCAGGCCGGGCGACGTCTCCGCCGCCAACCGCGGGCCGATCCGTTCGAAAGCGGGCACCGTGCCGTTGTGGGCGAAGGCCCATCGTCCAACCGTGAAGGGATGGACATTGGCGAGCGAGACATCGCCGATCGTCGCGCGACGAACATGCGCGACGAGGAGGTGCGTCCTGATGCCCTCCGCCACGACGCGGAACTCGCGATCTCGCGAGGCCGGCGGCACCCGGCGCCGGACGCGGACTTGGTCGCCAAGGTAGTAGGCAATACCCCATCCGTCCGCGTTGGCCAGGCCGCGCTGGTCCTGGGCACTCTGCTCGAGCAGCGAGTTCTGGGATCGGATCAGCCCGCACTCGACTTGCGTCGGCCGCTCCGACCGATACCCGTACAGACGGCACATGGTTGCTCTTGGCTCGGAGACCGTCGTGATAAAACCCGTCCGCAGTCACTTGCCCGATCGGGATCGAACCGCGACGTCACCCGGCAGACACTTGTCGCACGGAACGCCATCGGGAGCGCACGTGGGGCACCTGATCATCCAGCGGCCGTCCTCGGTGTGCACGACCATCGTGGACTTGCAGGAAGCACACTGGTGCTCGACACGGACGCGCTGGGACGGAGCATGGGTCCAACGCGCGCCTGCATACCTGCCCGTGTTCCACACGCGAACAGCCTGGTCGTAGCATTCGCGGCACACAGTCATGTTGGCTTCGCCGCCGTCACGCATCTTGTGATCGGTGGCGCATCCACCCAAGACTCCGAGCAGGGCAACGGCGATCGTCATGGTCGTGCTTTTCATGGTTCTCCTTGTTGGCCGAGGGTTCGTCCCGTCGGCCCGCATATGAGTCGAGCATCGTGGGCCCCCGACCAGGTTGCGGCGCGGACGGGGGCGGCTCTCAGTGACATCCAGGGCCGTGACAGGCGACGGACGCGAAGCAGAGCGAGAGTCCGAGAATCAGCCGGAAGAAACGGACGGTGAGCCGGTTCATGTCATTGGCTCCAGTAGGAGGACGTGCTTTCGATGGGGTTCGTGGTGCCTCGGGGTCGACGACAAGGGTGATCACGAGGTCACCCAGGGCGCAGACGTCAGGCCTCGCGCGCTGTCGCAATCGTCATCTGCTCTGCACCGCCGGTACGACGCCACCCATCGCCTGACGCGTTCCGGCGTGCCGAGGTCCGTCCACCCGCAGGCGGGCGCCACGTGCAGGCCGAGGTTCGGCTCGGCACCCTGCAGCAGGTCGCGCGAGAAGTCGGATGCGGCGAGGCCGCGATACAACGCGGCGGCGCCCTCCGCGTGCGAATGCGGCTGTGCCGCCAGGAACGCCTGCAGCAGCCCAGGCAACCGTCGTTCGTACAGCTCGAGCAGCGAAGCGCCGGAGCCGACGACCAGGAAGCTGTTCCAAACCGCGCCCGCACGCATCAGCGAGCTGGCAGTCGCGACATCCGGCTTCTCGACGAACGAGCGGATGTGCTGCGTCCGGCCGGGTCGGGAGTACGGCAGGATCCAGCCGTACTCCGGATCGGGACCGTCCGGCACGATGCCGACGAGCAGCACGCGCCCCGGCTCCGTCGCGGCCGTGTCCTGTGCGGCACAGATCGTCCGCGCCAGGATGCCTTCGTCGGCCACGAAGTGGTCGCTCGGCAGCAGCGTGACCTGTGCGGCGGGATCTCGGCGCAGGATCTCGAGCAGCGGCAGCAGCACGCCTGGCGCCGTGCCGCGGTTCTGCGGCTGGACGACGATGTGGGGCGGAGCACAGGGCGGCAGTTGGCGGCTCCAGAACGCCTCGTGCTCGCGAGCCACGACGACGACCGTGCGTTCGCGGTCGACGACCATCCTGGCGCGCGCCAGCGTGTCGCCGAGCAACGACCGCTCGCCGACGAGTGAGCAGTACTGCTTTGGCACGGCGATGCCGTTGCCATCGGTCGTCATCGGCGCGAGACGCGTGCCGCTGCCTCCGGCCAACACGAGGGCCCAGCGGTGGTCGTCGAATCGGTTCATGGCACATCCCTCCAACACGAACCCGTCACTGCTCGTCGATCAGGAGTCAGCGGCCACAGCCGCCACCTCCACAACAACCACCGCCGCCCGATCCCTGGCCGCTGCCGTGGCCCTGGTGGCCGCTGCCCGGCGCCGGCTTGCCGTCTTCTCCGCCACCGTGCTTGTGTGGCGGCTGTCCGGTCGCGGGCTTCCTGGCTTCGCCAGTCCCCTTGACCTTGCGCGCCGCCTGCAGCTTGCCCAGCATCGCTGCGGGTGCCTTGTCGAGTTCGTCGAGGCAGTCCTTGCAGCAGAAGCGCAGCAGCGTCGGACCGTGCATGACCTCGATCATGCCCTTCGGATCCAGTTCCTCGCCGGTGTTCAGGCACGTCTTCAGCGGGTAGCTGTCCTTCTGCTTGTCGTAGGCCGCGGTCGCGATGCTGCGCACGATCTCGTCCTTCTTGGCTTTGGCCTTGGCCGTGCACCCCTTGCAGCACAGCTGCACGAGGTGGTTGTCGAGCACGAGCTTGACCGGCTCGCCCATCGAGCCGAGCTTCTTGCCGGAGATCGGGCAGGTGTCCAGCGGGTAGTCCGCGAGTTGGGCATCGACAACTGCGCTGTCGAGCTTGGCGAGGTAACCCTGCGAGTCCTTGCGCAGCTTCTCTTCGCACCCCGTCGAGCACAGCTTGAACTTGCGCCCTTCGACTTCGACGACCTTCATCGTGTCGCCGGCAAAAGGACGCCCGCTTACCACGCAGGTGTCGAGTGGATAGGCATCCGTGGCCTTCCACGCCGGGGCAGCCGGCTTGGCGGCGGGCGTGTCCTGGGCAGGCGCCTGCAGGAGCAGGAGAATGGAGACGAGCGGAAGCAGCAGAACGGTTCGCATCGGGGATGTCCTCACGACGGGTTCGGGTTGCGCAGGAATGGCCTCGGGTCGGATCGCCGCGTGCCGTGGAAGCCGATCACCGGCGGACGCGGGGACGCCGGACCGGCGTCCTTGGGATGAACCTTGGCGCGGGCGGCGCGGACTTCGCGGATGACCGCGGCCGGACTGCGATCGAGATCCTGCAGGCACTCCTGGCTGCCGAACCGCAGCAGCGTGGTCCCGTGCACGACTTCGACCGTCGTTTCGGGCCGTAGTGGCAACCCGGTGCTCACGCACGTCGACAACGGGTAGCTCGACCGCTGCCGCGCGCTGGCGACCGCCTCGATGCCGGCGACGATCTGCGCCCGGCGGCAATCGGCGGCCGCCCGGCAATCGGCGCCGCAGAGCCGCACGAGATGGCCGTCCAGCACGAGATCCACTGGTTTGGTCGCGGTGCCGAGGGGCCGGCCCGAGATCGGACAGCGATCCAGCGGGTAGTCGGGCAGTTGCAGCGCGATCGCCGCCTGGTCGAGCTTGCTGGCGAAGGACGCGGCCGCCTTGGACAGCTTCTCCTTGCAAACGTCCGAACAAAGCTTGAAGACGCGGCCGCAGGCCTCGGTGCGAACCACGTTCTCGCCGAGAGGACGTCCGCTGACGATGCAGTCGTCGAGTGGATATGCGTCGGTCGAGACCCAGGAGTGTCCCACCTGGCCGACGCGTTCCGTGCGCGCAGCGACCGTTGGCCTGGTCCCACCCGAGTGCTGAGCGGAAGTCGGAACCGCCGGGGCCAGCAAGAGCAGGAGAGCGGTTGCATACTTCATTGCCGTGCCTCCATGTCACCCACCGAACCTGACCAGCAACTCGACGATCTTGCCTTCGCGCAGCACCGACAGCCGCAGCGTGTCGTCGGGTGTCAGCTTGCGAACCACCAGCGCCGCTTGTTCGGCCTCGGCCGGCGACCCAAGCGGTTGACCCTGGATCTCGATCACGATGTCGCCTCCCAGCAGCAGGTCGCGTCCGGCGATCCTCGCGGGAATGCTGCCCGCGCGCAGACCAGCCCGGTGGGCCGGTGACGCCTTCGCCACCCTGAGGACGAGGAACCCGAGCTTGCCATCGGGCACGTTCAGCGCGCGCGACAGCGACTCGGACAATGGCTGGGCGTCGAACCCCAACCAGACCTGGCGGTGCTCGAGCAGAAGCCCCCGCACGGCGTTCGACGTCACGGCAAAGCCGAGCCCCTCGCTGCCCACCGAACTGCTGACGATGTGACAGACGATGCCGATCACTTCGCCGCGAAGGTTGAAGAGCGGTCCGCCAGAGTTGCCGGGGTTGATCGCGACATCGGTCTGGAAGTGCTCGACGGTGCGCATGTCCTCCAGGAACCTCTCGTCGCGACGCCTTGCGCTGACGTAACCGGCAGTCAGGGTGTGGCCCATGCCCAAGGGGGCACCGACGGCGAACACCTGATTCCCGACGCGCGCCGCCGACGAGTCCCCGAGCACGCAGGGCGTGACCCCGGCGGGCAGTTCCCCGCGCAATTGTACGAGAGCGAGATCGGCCCCCGGTTGCGCGGCGACGACCATCGCCGGCCGCTTCGTACCGTCGAAGAACTCCACCGACAGTTCGTCCGCCAGCTCGACGACGTGGGCCGCGGTGAGCACCGTACCGTCCCGGTCCAGCAGGACGCCGGAGCCGGTCTTCATGCCCCCTTCCAGGCGGGGCTTCTGATCTCCGGTCACCCGCGCCTCGACGGTGTGAATGGTCACGACGGCGGGCGACACCTTCGCGAAGACGTCGGCCAGATCCTGCGCGCGCACCGGCGCCACGGCTGCCAGCAGCAGCAGAACACGATGGCTCGACAAGGTGCGCCTGCGTCCGCCTTCGGACAGCTTTGCTGGTCGCGCGACACCCACGATCAGTTCCTCCAGCCGCCGACCAGCTTCGCCTGCAGGATCAGCTGGTGCAGCGGGTGCAGTTGCTGGTTCTCGGCGTCGAGTTCGCACGCCCTGTTGCACCACTCTTCGGCGTCGGGCAGCGCCCTGCGCTGCAGGTAGATCGACCCCATGGCCAGGTAGGCGTCGACGAGACGTTGGCGCAGCTCGGCCCGCGTCGAGGTGAGCCGATCGGTCGCACTGACGTCCTTCGCTTCCGGCTCCAGATCGCCAATCGACTGCCAGACCTTCTCGAGGCGCGGAATGGCGCGTTGCAGCGCCCGCTGATCCCGCACCGCGCCGTGGGCGGGAACGCGGGTGTCCTTCTCGGTCCGCTCGAGTTCCTTGCGCGCCGACTCGACGGCCGCGGCGACTTCGTCGGCGGATGCGCGGCGTGGAGGCCGCTCGCCGTGGGTAGCGATTCGTTGCAGCAACTGCTCGGCTGCCTTGGCGGACGCCGTGTCGCGATAGTCGGCAAGCACCGCCTGCGCCGCGAGTCGCGCCGAACCGAGGCGACTCTCCGCCGCAGCGTCCTCGGCCTGCCGCAGCAGATCCGCACCGATCGCTTCGTGCAGTTCGCGGACCATGGCGCTGGACTCCGCGGCCAGCTTCGCATCACGGCGGGCCGCCTCGCGCGACTCGGCGATGGCATGCGCGAACAGTCCCAGGTCGCGGCATGTTGCCGCCAAGCCAAGGTGAGCACGGGCATCGTCTTGATCGATCCGCGCGGCGAGCACGGTGTACAGCGAACGCGGATCGAGATCGGCACGCCCGATCGTCCTGATGCCGGGCGCCGGATACTGGACTTCCAGCTTCAGCGACCGATCACCGAAGTCGACGACGCGGCCGATCACGACCTCGCCCGAGCGCAACTCGACCGTCTGCGCAGGCAGCGGCAGCAGCGCGGCGACGGGGAGCAAGCACACCATCAGTTTTCGAGGGTTCATGATCCCGGGCTGAGCAAGCGCCATACCGTGTCTCGTCACCGCGCCGCGACTCGGTTCGCCCAGCGCGGAGGCGCCGGGCGCATCTCGCACACGTAGTTCGTCGGTCGAACCTCGGGGTTCTCTCACCGATCGTTCGCGCGAGATGCGTTTCCTGCGGGCCCCGGGCGTCTTGCGAAGCTCCGCCGCTTCGTCCAGCTCGCGAGCCCGTCGATTGCGCGGCAGGGCTCGCGGGCTCTCCCGTGTGTCCTGCGCCGGCCACGATGCAGACAGTGCGGGGCCTTTGGCACCACCCGACTGCGCACTGATGCGGGTGGGCCGCTGCCGATCCAACGTTCGCACGACACCAGTTGCTGTTCCGCGATCCGCCAGTTCCTGGCGATTGAAGCGCAGCTCTCCTCGTCGGCAGGCGAGTGAGCAAGCAGCGGTCGCCTCGACTGACGCGCGTCAAGCCAAGCCGCCGTGCGAGTGATGTTCCAGCCCGCGGACCCGGTGGTCAGCGATGCAAGGCTGTGGCTTCTCGACCTCCCACAGCTTCTTCACGCCGTTGGCCTCGCGGTCGCCGCGTGCGACCCGGATCAGAACCTTGCGCCGGCCGCGATCCAGGCCTTCGATGCCTTGAGTTCGGCGACAGTCGGCTGCGGTTTGCCCTTGGGAGGCCATCCACAACGGGCTGGTATGATCAACCGGGACGCCAGAGTTTCGGCGACATCCCCCACCATGCGATCATGACGACCTTCGTTCTTCCGTCGTTCCGTTCCTTGGCCCTGGCCCTAGCGGTAGCGGCGCCATCGATGCCGGCCCAGAATCCGGCCGTCGTCGGCCAGTGGGGGGCACCGTTCGCGCTGCCGCTGATCGCGATCCATTCTGCGCAGCTGCCCACCGGCGAGGTGCTGTTGTTCTCGGCAGAGCACGGCGTCCCGGGCATCCACGGCTGGCTGCTCGATCCGACGACGCTGCAGCTCACCAACGTGCCGCCGCCCGCCGGGTGGAACCCCGACTGTGCGGGGCATTCGTTTATGGCCGACGGGCGCCTGCTGGTTGCTGGCGGCACCCTGTCGTACTCGCCGCTCCTGGGTTCCAACCGCGCTTACCTGTTCGACCCGTGGTCGCGGCAGTGGATTCGTATCGCCGACATGCGCGACGGTCGCTGGTATCCGACGAACCTGACGCTCGGCGACGGCAGTGTCGTGACGATGGCCGGCTTGAGTGGAACGCCGCAGGTGCAGAACGTCGACATCGAACGATGGAGCCCGACGGGAACCACCTGGCAGCTGCTCGGACAACGGTTGTTGCCTGACTATCCCCTGCTGCACCTGCTGCCTGACGGCCGCATCTTGAAGGCTGGCCCCGACGCGATGGCCGAGTCGTACAATTCCGCGACCAACACGTGGACGCCGATCGCCCTGCGGAACCAGGCCGCGCGCTACGAAGCGCCGTCCGTTCTGCTGCCCGGGCTCAACCGCATCATGATCATGGGTGGCAATGACGACGGTAACGGCCAGCCGACGCGCAGCGTCGAGATTCTCGATCTCGCAGCTCCTTCACCGAGTTGGACCACCGTCGCGCACATGACATACCTGCGCTACCAGCATGACGCTGTGATCCTGCCCAACGGCAAGGTCCTTGTCATCGGCGGTCGCTCGAGCACGAGCAGCACCAACCCGCAGCCGGTTCTCACGCCCGAGGTCTACGATCCCCTGACCGGAACCTGGGCACTCATGGCGCCGCACCAGATCCCGCGCATGTACCACTCGACGAAACGGTTGTTGCCTGACGGCCGGGTGCTGGCTGCAGGTGGAGACTTCCAGCCCTCGGGGGAGATCTACTCGCCGCCATACCTGTTTGCTGGCACGAGACCGGCGATCACTTTGGCTCCGCAGGCGATCGGGATATGACCGGAAGTTGTGGATGAGCGCGTGAAGTCGCGGCGTACCTTGGCGGTTGTTCAGACCAAGCCACGAGGCCCCAACACGGGGCAGGTACGCCACATGACGAACGCTACTGCCAAGTCT
>JBASWX010000671.1:0-2346 GCA_049276695.1 Planctomycetota bacterium | reverse complement strand
TCGAAACGCCCCTCCCAGGGCATCGTGGTTTGTTGTGGCAAACGCCATCTTCGCAGTGGGAGGAGGCGTTTCGAGCAGTTTCTTCAGCCGGCGCGGAGTCGCGTCACGCTGGTTCCAGGACTAGTTGCGAGTACGTATCGAGCCCAAATCGAAACATCGCCGAATAACCTCGGACTGGGCCCGCGGTCTCCGATATCTCCCGACCAGGCAGGGTCTCGGCAACAGACTCGTATGCAAGGCGGAACGCAGTGGCTTCGTCGATGGCGAAGAGTGTCAGCGCTCCGGTGTCGTCGTCGCGCAGCGTGGAGAAATGCGTCGAGCATGCCGAAAGCAGACCCAGCAGCAGGATGATCAGGGATCGCATGGTTCACCAATGTGGGTTCCGAAAAGTCTGGCCCGCTGATTCCGGAAACTCTGGCACTCTGATCGAGCGAAGAAGTGCCATCGTCCTTGGTCTTGAGGTGGCGAGTCCGGTAGGACGCGCCGCGTAGTTCTATCAGCCTGCCGCGTGCGAGCACACGGTCGATGATTGCCTCGGCGAGGTCTCGGTCGTGCAGGACGTTGGCCCACTTGTCGAGCGGCTTGTTGGTCGTGACGACGATCGCCTTCTTCTGCAGGTAGCGCTGGTTCACGACCTGGAAGAGGACGTTGGCCGCGTCCTGCGGGTAGGTGAGGTAGCCGAGTTCGTCGATGACCAGCACGTCGGTGTGCAGGTACGGCTCGATCGCCTGGCGGAGCGTGCCGCGGCCCGTTGCCTCGGACAGCTCCTCGATGAGGTGGTTGGCCTCGCGAAACACTGCGGTGCCGCCGTTTTGGATCGCCTTGTAGGCGATGGCGATCGCGAGGTGCGTCTTGCCGGTGCCCGAGGGTCCGCACAGGACCATGGTCCGTCCCTCGCTGATCAACTCCGGACCCAGAGCAGAGCCTAACAAGGAGAGGCGGACCGAGGACTGGTAGGTGAAGTCGAACTGCTCGATGGTCGCGAGGAAGGGGAAGCGCGCCTGGTGCACCGAGCGCCGCACGCGGGTTTCGCCGCGATGCGCGACTTCCTCAGCGATCAGGATCGCCAGGTAGTCGCGGTAGCTCATCTCCTCCTTCTCGGCGCGCGCTTCGAGATCGGCGTACAGGCGGCGCACCGTCGGCAAGTGCAGACGACGCAGCAGCCGTTCGAGATCGATCGTGGAAGACTTCACACGGCCTCCCGATCGAACAGGCTGGTGACGTAGAGGGCGGCAAACTTCTTCTGCTCGACAGCGATGCGCAGCGCGTTGCGCAACCGATCCTGACCGAAGGTCTCGAGCAGATCGAACAGGATCTCGACCTCGCCGTACCAGCTGCGCGGGTGACGGTGCACGATCTCGGTGAGCAACTGCTCGGCATCCACACCGAGGCCGAGGATCTGCTCGCGCTTGAAGTAGCGCTTTGCGCGTTCGCCCGAGACCATCGCCAGCATCTCGGCGCGGTGCTCGCTGTGGACGCTCTCGCTGCCCTTCGGCTGCCGGGGATGTTCGGCAACCTGAGTGCCAGCGACGATGCGCACGCGGTCGGCGTAGAGGTGCAGCGTCGCGCTCCAGCCGATGGTCTTGGGCGACATCGAGTAGAGGGCACTCTCGTAGCTAACACGCGCCGTCGGACCGACGAACACCGGCACCTTCAACGCGTACTCCGCGGCCGGAATCGCCATCGGCCGCAGCCTGGCTCGCTCTGCTGCGATCAGGTCCTTTGGTGGCACGCCGGTCGCTCGCGACGGTCGCATCTCGTTGATCTCGTGCAGCCACTCGGCGAGTTGTCGCTCGAGATCCTGCCGGTCATGGAAGCGCCGCACTTTGAAGAAGCTGTTCTTCACGAAGCCGACGAGATTCTCGACTGCGCCCTTCTGGTTGGCGCGACGGGGCGTGCACAGCTCCGGCGCGAACCGGTAGTCGATCACCACCTGCGCGAAGGTCGCGTTCCACTGGATCTGCTTGTTCTCCCGTCCGATCACGACCGTCTTCGGGTTGTCGAACACGGCCGCCAACGGCACGCCGCCGAAGCTCTCGAACGAGACCAGGAGAGCGCGGACCAGTGATTCAACGCGCTGGTCCGGGGTCAGCTCGACGTGGGCCCATCGCGAGTGCTTGAGCCGCGACGCGAAGAACTGGATGCGCTCGACGCTGCCGTTGGCGTAGCACACGTCGACCATTCCGAAGTCGTGCTGGCTGAACTCGCCGGCCAAGCCCTCAAACTCATTTTCGACAGTTTGCCGGACAGCCCCCAGGGATCTCGCGGGTTTGGCGGCCGCGCCGGGATCGTTGGCACTACACGACCGCCTCGGCGGTTGAATGCGCGGGCCCGAGAGCGGTGACG
>JBASWX010000670.1:0-1939 GCA_049276695.1 Planctomycetota bacterium | reverse complement strand
CTGCCGCGCTGCGGCACGGCCTCCCGGCGCTGGGGCTGCAGCCGCTGGTGCCGCCGGCCCACGCGACTCCCATGCTGACGACGGTGCGCCATCCGGACGGCGTCGACGACCGCGCGTTCCGGACCTGCCTGCGCCAGCTGCACGGCATCGAGGTCGGCGGCGGCTTGGGGCCGCTCGCCGGCAGGGTGTTCCGAGTGGGCCTGATGGGCCATGGCGCGCGGGTCGCGAACGTGCGGCGCGCGCTGGCGGCGTTTGGAGACGCGCTGGCGCGGCAGGGCCTGCGGCCGGACGTCGCGGCGGCGCTGGCGGCGACCGGTGCGGAGACCTGACCCGACTCAGACCTGCACCGTCTTCCACCGGCCGCGCCGGAACAGCAGCAGCGCGGCGATCGCGAACAGCGACTCGGCGATCGGGATCGCCCACACCACGCCCTGCACGCCCTGCTCGAGTTGGAATCCGAGCAGCCAGGCGAGCGGCAGCTGGAACAGCCAGAACACGAAGAAGTGCAGCCACGTCGGCGTGCGCGTGTCGCCAGCGCCGTTGAACGCCTGGATCGCGACCATGCCCCACGAATAGAAGACGTAGCCGGCGGCGACGATGCGCAGCGTCGCGACGCCGTGCCCGGCCACCACCGGGTCGTCGACGAACCCGGCCAGGATCGCTTCCGGCCACAGCTCCATCACCAGCGTCACCGCGGCCAGGAACGCCATGTCGTAGAGGCCGGTCAGCCACACTGCGCGTTCGGCGCGTTCGGGCTGCCTGGCGCCGAGGTTCTGGCCGACCAGCGTGGCCGCGGCGTTGCTGAGGCCCCAGGCCGGCAGCAGCGCGAACAGCAGGATGCGGATCGCGGTCGTGTAACCCGCACCGGCCTCCTCGCCGAACGCGTTGACGAACTTGGTCAGGAACATCCAGCTGACGCAGCCGATCAGGAACTGGCCGATCGTGCCGATCGACAGCCGGACCATCTGCAGCATCGGCCGCCACTCGAAGCGGGCGAGCGTGCGCATCGGCACGCGGCAGCGGCCGCGCCGCAGCAGCCAGAACTGCAGCACGACCGCCGCGGTGCGGCTGATGCAGGTCGCGATCGCCGCACCCTCGAGCCCCAGCGCCGGGAACGGCCCGAGGCCGAAGATCAGCAGCGGGTCGAGCACGATGTTGAGCCCGTTCGACAGCATCAGCACCTTCAGGGCGAGGATCGGATCGCCAGCGCCGCGGAAGATGCCGTTCTGCAGGAACAGCAGCGTGATGATCGGGGTGCTCGCGAACGTCCACCGCGCGTAGCCGGCGCCGATCACGGCGCCACGCGCGTCCGCGTCGGACATCAGCGCCAGCAGTTCGGGGGCGAAGATCACCGCTGGGACCGCGAGCACGACGCCGACGACCAGCGCCAGCCCGATCGCCTGGCTGGCCGCGACCGACGCGCCGTGCAGGTCCTTCTCGCCGACGCGCCGGGCGACCAGCGCAGTGACCGCGATCGCCAGCCCCCAGGCGACCGCGTAGACGTTGGCGATCATGCCTTCGGTCATGCCGATCGCCGCGACCGCTGCGCCGTGCGTCGACGTGGTTCCGAACCAGCCGCGGTCGATGCCGTTGACCCACCAGATGTTGACGAGCGCGAACAGCGACTCGAGGCCCATCTCGAGGACCATCGGCACCGCCAGCAGCAGGATTGCGGTGCTCAGCCGGCCCGTCGTGTAGTCGTGGTGTTCGCCGCGCAGGCTGGCGCGGACGTGACTCCAGAACGAACGATCGGCCGCCGCCGGCGGGGGAGCGAGCGAGGTCGGCATGCGGGGGCGGGCAGCATAGCGAGGCCCGGCTGGCGGTTGCGTTCAGCCTGCGTGCTTCGCGACCAGCAGGCGCTCGCGCCACCACCAGCCGAACAGCCCGGTGGCGATGGCCAGCAGCCAGACCAGCGCGCGCAGGGCGCGCGGCGCAGCGC
>JBASWX010000669.1:0-6578 GCA_049276695.1 Planctomycetota bacterium | reverse complement strand
CGTGGTCGCCGCCGACTCGACCGGGCCCGCCGGCAGGCTGGCCGATGCTGGCGCAGCCGCGCCGCCGATGGTCGCGGGGCCCGGCGCCGGCAACTCCTGGGGTGCTTCCAGCCACGACCAGCAGGCGAACAAGGCGGCGGCGACGACGACGGCGACGACGAGCACGCCGCGCCAGCGGAACGAGGTCATGCAGGATCCTCCGCGGCCAGTATAGCAAGTCCGATGCGGTTCCGCTCGGACGCCGGTGGCGCCGGGCAACCTCCGCCCTGCCCCCGGCTCAGGGTGCTCGAACCGCGAACACCTGGACGCCGTCCGCTTCCGCGAGGACTTCGCCGGTCCGCCGGGACAGCCATTCGAGCATGGTCTTCGCACCGCCGAAGCCCTGGGCGAAGGCCGTCAGGCTCGCGACGGTCGTGCTGGTGACGATCGTCGGCTCCCCGGCCGCCGCATGGCTGGCGATGGCCCGATCGATGGCGCGCAAGCCCGCGGCCTGCACGGCGGGTTCCGCCGCCAGGATGTCCGCCAACACGACGCCCGGCAGCCAGTGGTGCCGGGTGAGCCAGGCCTGCCCATCCGGACCCGCGCCGTCGCCGACGACCCAGAGTGCACGGCGCGGACCGAGGGCCGCGCGCACCGCTGCATCCGTCGCCAGCGCCTCGCGGGTCGGTTGCAGTCCGTCGAACACCACTGCCGTGCCGATCAGGCCAGCGGCGACGACCCCCGCACGCAGCCATGCCGGCCGGCAGAACGCGGCGACCACGATCGCCGACGGGCCGCTGACGACCGCGCAGTAGGCGCCGCACTCCCAGGTGCCCACCACCAGCACCGACCAACCGGCGACGACGAACGGCAAGGTCGCCAGCCACATCGCCGCGACGGCGCGGAACCAGCCCCGGACGAACAGCCCGGCCAGCAGCAACACGCTGGTCGGCAAGAACGGCACGAGCCACTCACGCACGGCACTGGCGTGAAGGCCGAAGCGATCCTGGTGCCAGAACTTCGTCAGGCGATCCAGCGCATCTTCTTCCGGTCGCGGACCTGACGACCGCCGCAGCAGCCAGGAACCCACCACCAGGAGCAGCGGCAGCGAGGCGATACCGCCCCCCACCAGGCGCTGCCGCCAACGCACCTCCGGCCGCACGATCTGGCTCAACGGCCACATGACGCCACCGAGCGCTCCCGCAACCGGGTGCGCGAGGAAGGCCGCGGCCAACCCCACGCCAGCGGCGAACGCTCGGGCGACCGCCGGCCGGCGCGCCCAGCGCGCGATCAGCAGCCATGCGACGCCGCTCGCAGCGAGCACGATGCCGTGCACCTCGACGATCACCGCGAAGTAGACCACCGCCGGCATCGTTGCCACCAGCAGGGCTGCGAACGCGCAGCTGCCGCGGTCCATGCCCAGCGTGCGCGCCGCGAGGTGCGTGCACAGCACGCCGATCGCCGAGCCGAGCGCGCTGAGCAGCAGGGCGGCCTGGAACACCCCCGCCCCGAACAGCGCGACGACGCCGTGTGCCGCCTTCAGCAACGGCACGAAGAAGGTGTAGTACGGATGGTCGCCGCCACCTTCGCGCACGTAGCGGGTCAGCAGCTCCGCCATGTCGATGCCGTGCCACGCCTCGCGCCGGCAGGTGAACCAGGCGAGGAACGCACCCGCCGCAATCCAGCACGAGTCCTGCCACGGCACGGCATCGGGACCACTGCGAAAGGGCGACGACAAGCGCCCGAGCTATCCCATGTCCGGCACCCGCTGTCCAGCCGGTGGGGCCGCCGGTTCCTCCGCATGACCCGTTGGCGAGCCGTCACGCACACGAGCGAGATGCGGCGCCGCGACAACGGGGGCGCGAACCACCCCACTTTCCCCTCGCCTCGTGCTGATCCAATCGCTGTAGTCCTGGCCCGAAATGCCTCGCCGCCAAGACCTCAAGTCGATCCTGATCCTGGGGTCCGGTCCGATCGTGATCGGCCAGGCCTGCGAGTTCGACTATTCGGGTGTGCAGGCGTGCAAGGCGCTGCGCGCGGATGGCTACCGGATCATCCTGATCAACAGCAATCCGGCGACGATCATGACCGATCCGGAGATGGCGGATCGCACCTACATCGAGCCGATCACGCCCGACGTCGTCGCCAAGATCATCGAGCAGGAACGGCCCGACGCGATCCTGCCGACGCTCGGCGGCCAGACCGCCCTGAACTGCGCGATGCAGCTGCACGACATGGGCGTGCTGGTGAAGTTCGGCGTCGAGATGATCGGCGCGCGCCCCGCGTCGATCGCCAAGGCCGAGGGCCGGCTCGAGTTCCGCAACGCGATGGAGAAGATCGGGCTGCTGTGCGCGCGGTCGCGGCTGGCCTACTCGATGGCGGAGGCCCGCGCCGCGCTCGACGAGATCGGCCTGCCGGCGGTGATCCGCCCTGGCTTCACGATGGGCGGCAGCGGCGGCGGCATCGCCTACAACCTGCAGGAGTTCGAGGAGATCTGCGCCCGCGGCCTGCAGCTGTCGCTGAACAGCGAGGTGCTGGTCGAGGAGTCGATCGCCGGCTGGAAGGAGTTCGAGCTCGAGGTCGTGCGCGACAAGAACGACAACGTCATCATCGTCTGCTCGATCGAGAACTTCGATCCGATGGGCGTGCACACCGGCGACTCGATCACCGTGGCGCCGGCGCAGACCCTCAGCGACCGCGAGTACCAGCTGATGCGCGACGGCGCGATCGCCTGCATCCGCGAGATCGGCGTCGACACCGGCGGCAGCAACGTGCAGTTCGCGATCAACCCGCGCGATGGCCGCATGATCATCATCGAGATGAATCCGCGCGTCAGCCGCAGCTCGGCGCTGGCGAGCAAGGCCACCGGGTTCCCGATCGCCAAGATCGCCGCCAAGCTCGCAGTCGGCTACACGCTCGACGAACTCGACAACGACATCACCAAGACCACGAAGGCGTGCTTCGAACCGACGATCGACTACTGCGTCGTCAAGTTCCCGCGCTGGGCGTTCGAGAAGTTCCCGACCGCCGATCCGGTGCTGACCACGCAGATGAAGTCGGTCGGCGAGGTGATGGCGATCGGCCGCACCTTCAAGGAGGCGATGCAGAAGGCGCTGCGCGGCCTCGAGACCGGGCGCAACGGTTTTGGCAACGTGCCCGGCAAGCCGAACTGCAAGCCCGACGAGTTCAACGCCGAGTCGATCCGGCCGCACCTCGCGACGCCGCGCGCCGACCGCATCGACTGGGTGCGCAGCGCGATGCTCGCCGGCATGACCGTCGAGGAGATCCACGACTTCAGCAAGATCGACCCGTGGTTCCTCGACCAGCTCGCGGTGCTGATCGCGCACGAACGCGAGCTCGTGGGCGCGGCGAAGAACGGCGTCGCCGGCCTGTCCGCGGGGTTCCTGCGGGCCACCAAGGTGCTGGGCTTCAGCGACCGGCAGATCGCCGCCGCCTGCCCCGGCAAGGTCAGCGAGTGGGACGTGCGCGCGCACCGCAAGCAGCTCGGCGTCGTCCCCGTCTACAAGCGCGTCGACACCTGCGCCGCCGAGTACCCGAGCCACACGCCGTACCTGTACTCGACCTACGACGGCAGCGAGGACGAGGTCGACGGCGGCCGCGCCCCCGGCAAGACCGCGGGCAAGAAGGCACAGAAGGTGATCGTGCTCGGCGGCGGGCCCAACCGCATCGGCCAGGGCATCGAGTTCGACTACTGCTGCGTGCACGCCGCGTTCGCGCTGCGCGATCTCGGCTACGAGACGGTGATGGTCAACAGCAACCCGGAGACCGTGTCGACCGACTTCGACACCTCGGACATGCTGTTCTTCGAGCCACTGACGCACGAAGACGTGATGAACATCGTCGATCGCATCGCGCCGCGCGGCGTGATCGTGCAGTTCGGCGGCCAGACGCCGCTCAACCTCGCGCGCGGCCTGCACGACCACGGCGCGCCGTTGGTCGGCACCAGCGTCGACTCGATCGACGCCGCCGAGGACCGCGAACTGTTCAGCAACCTGATCACCAGGCTCGGCATCGACCAGCCGCCGAACGGCATGGCGGCGAACAGCGCCCAGGCGATCGCGGCCGGCGAACGCATCGGCTACCCGGTGCTGGTGCGGCCCAGCTTCGTGCTCGGCGGCCGGGCGATGGAGGTTGTCTACGACCAGGCCGGCCTCGAGTCGTACATGGAGCGGCACCGCGCGTTCTCGGACGAGCGCCCGCTGCTGGTCGACAAGTTCCTCGACAACGCGATCGAGGTCGACGTCGACGCGATCGCCGACGGCGAGAACGTCGTCATCGGCGGCATCATGGAGCACATCGAGGAGGCCGGCATCCACTCCGGCGACTCGAACTGCTCGCTGCCGCCGTACTCGCTCTCCGACGGGCTGATCCGCGAGATCGCCGAGAAGACCCGCCGCCTGGCCAAGGCGCTGCAGGTCGTCGGGCTGATGAACGTGCAGTGGGCGGTGCGCGGCACCAAGGTCTACATCCTCGAGGCCAACCCGCGCGCCTCGCGCACGGTGCCGTTCGTCAGCAAGGCGATCGCGCAGCCGCTGGCCAAGATGGCGGCGCGACTGATGCTCGGCGAGACGCTGGCACAGGTCGGCGTCGTCGAACGGCTCGAACCGCCGTACTTCTCGGTGAAGGCGCCGGTGTTCCCGTTCAACAAGTTCCACGGCGTCGACACGATCCTCGGCCCCGAGATGAAGTCGACCGGCGAGGTGATGGGCATCGACGAACGCTTCGGCACCGCGTTCGCGAAGGCGATGGTGGGCGCTGGCAACGCGCTGCCGAAGGACGGCAAGGTGTTCGTGTCGGTGCGCGACGAGGACAAGCGGCTGGTCGTGCCGCTGATCCACCGGCTGCACGCGCTCGGCTTCGAGATCGTCGCGACCAGCGGCACCGCGCGCGCCTTGCAGAACGCCGGCATCCCGGCGCAGCGTGTGCTCAAGGTGCACGAGGGCCGGCCGCACGTGCTCGACCTGGTGCTCAACCGCGAAGTGCGGCTGATCATCAACACGCCGACCGGCCGCCGCGAACGCGACGACGACCGCCTGATCCGCAGCACCGCCGTCGGCCACCGCATCCCCTGCATCACCAACCTCGCCGCGGTCGCGGCGACGATCCAGGGCATGGAAGCCTGGTTGAAGCAGCCGCTGACGGTGCAGGCGCTGCAGGACTACCACGCACAGCTGATGGGCTCCGGCGCGCGGGGCTGAGAGCCCGGCCGCTGGCGGTCAGGGCTGGGTGAAGCCGAAGATCCGGTAGATGTCGAAGCCGGCCGCGGCGCGCAGCGTCAACAGCAGGGCGAGGCACAGCGCCATGTGGATCGAGAACACGATCGCCTCGCCGGTGAGCCGGGCCGCGAACGCCTTCGCCGCCGAGGGTTGCCGCGGGCGCGACAGCGGCTCCGGCCGCAGGATCTCCGCCTCGACATCGGGATAGTCGCCAGGAGCAGGTTCGGCGGGTCGTGCGGGTGCAGCGGCCGGCGCTCGCGGCGCGGGCGCCGCAGGTGCAGGTTGGGCGACCCGCGGCTGCCAGGTCACGAAGTCGTCCGCCACCGGCGTGTTCGCGGCTGTCGCAGCTGCAGCGGCCGGTGGTGCCGGCGGCGCAGTCACCGGACGCGCGGGTTCGTCGTCGTCGTTCGCCGCGTCTTCGTCGTCGGGTTCTGCACCATCCGCCGGACGCGGCGCGTAGAGGCCACCCGGAGCGAACCACGCCGCGACCGTCGCGTCGTCGACCTGATCGACCGCGACGAAACGCACGAAGGTCTCGCCGAGGTGGAAGCCGTCGCCGGGCCGCAGCGCGAGCATCGGCTTGCGTTCGCCGAGGTGCAACAGGCCGTGGCGCGAGTCGAGGTCAACGGCGACCACGTGTCCCTGGTCGAAGGTGAGCTGGCAGTGCACGCGCGAGACCTTGCGGTCGCGCAGCGGCACCGTGCAGCTGCTGCTGCGGCCGAGCGTGGTGGCGTGTCCGGGGCGGAGCACGAACGTGCGCGCTTCGCCGCGCGTGATGGCCGAGAGCCGGGCGACTTCCATGCGGCGCGGAAGCCTACCGGGGAAGGGGCCCCGGCGCGTTGCCCGGCTGCCTGGCGCCGATAGGCTGTGCCGCGATGCTGGCGAAGGTCACCGTGCGCGCTCCGGGCGCGACCTGCCACTACCTGCTGGCGCCCGAGCGGCTGCTGGTGGTCGGCCGCGGCAACCGCTGCGACATCGCGATCGCCGAGACCTCGGTGTCGCGCAGCCACTGCACCATCGCGCTGCTCGGGGGCGAACTGCACGTCGCCGACCTCGGTGCTTCGCACGGCGTCTCGCATCGCGGCCAGCGCGTGCCGCAGTGCCGGCTCATCGTCGGCGAACGGGTCAAGCTCGGCGCCGCGGAGTTGAGTTTCGACGAAGCGGTGACGCCGGCTGCGCAAGCACGGCACGCCGCCGAACTGGCGGCGAGCGGTTGCGTCGAGCTGCACAGCGAGGACCCGGCGGCGCCGGGAGGCGCGGCCGCGCCCGCGGCTGCCGACAGCGACGACGGGGAGGCGTGGATCGGCCGCACCCTCGGCAGCTACCGGATCACCGGCGTGCTCGGATCGGGCGGCTCGGCGA
>JBASWX010000668.1:0-6104 GCA_049276695.1 Planctomycetota bacterium | reverse complement strand
GGCCCGACCGGCCGGCGGCCGGCGAGCCGCTGGTGGTGATCGCGCGCCCGCACGGCAAGGAGATGTTGGCGTTCGGGGGGCTGGCGAGCCCGGCGCTGGCGGCGGTGACGCTGGGCGGCGTGTCGTTCGCGCCGAGCGACCTGTTCCTGACCGACTCGCGCAACGACGAACGCTGCGATGGCGGCGCGGTCGTCGACGCGCGCGGCCGGCTGCTGGGTCTGTACGCCAGTGAGCACGTGCAGCGCGACAAGAGCGAGCCGACGATCGACGACCTGAAGGTGCCGAGCTTCGGCATCGCGGTGCCGGCCGGCCGGCTGCGCGCGGCGTTCGGAGCCGAGTTCGCGGCGACCGGCACCGCCGCGCTGGCCAAGGCCGGTCCGGCGGCGGCCGAGCACCCGCAGGCGGCGGCGGTGCGCAGCATCGCGCCTTCGGTGGTGTCGGTGTGGGCTGGCGACGGCGACTGGCCGCAGCTCGGCGGCAAGGACCCTGGTGGCGTCGTGCGCCGCGATGGCCTCGGCGCCGGCGTCGTGCTGACGCGGAACGGTCTCGTCGTCGCCAACAACCACGTCGTCGCCGAGGGGTCGCCGCGGGTGCGCCTGCTCGACGGGCGCACGTTCCCGGCGCGCGTCGAGAAGCGCAGCGGGTCGGTGAACCTGGCCCTGCTGCAGGTCGAGCTGCCGGCCGGCACCACGTTGCCGACGGCCGCCTGCAATCCCGACGACGACGCGATGCTCGGCGAGGTCGTGCTGTGTCTCGGCAATCCGCTCGGCAGCCAGGTTGTCGTCGCCGGCGGCGTCGTGTCGGCGAAGCGCGGTCGCGAGGGCGGACGCATCCAGGCCGACGCCAGCCTCGGCAACCAGAACGGGGGCGGCGCGGTGGTCGACGTGCACGGGCGGCTGCTCGGCATCGGCGACGCGGGCGCGCTCGATCCGATCGACGTCGCGTTCGCGATGCGCGGCGACCGCGTTTCGACCGACACCAACCTGTCGACGTTCGTCAGCATCGCCCGCGTGCGCAAGGCGTTCGCCGCGGAACTGGCCGATGCGGATGCGGCGGAGTCGATCCGGGCGCCGGCCGCGGTGACCGCGACTGGGCGGCAGGCGCGGCAGACGGCGCTCACGGCGATGGTCGAGAAGACGGCCGGGGCAATGCTGAACGTCTACGTCGCGCGCAACCTGGCGGTGCAGAAGGAGGACGACCCGTTCCCGCCGGAGCCGAAGTGGATGCCGCTCAGCCTGGGCTCGGGCGTCGTGATCGACCGCTCGGGTCTCGCGATCAGCAACTGGCACGTCGTCGACGACGCGACCAACCCGGACGGTTCGATGGTGACCGACCACCGCGTCACCGTGCGCGTGTTCGGCGGCAAGGAGTACCCGGTCAAGGTGTTGAGCATCTCGCGCGAGGACGACCTGTCGCTGCTGCAGCTCGAACTGGCGCCCGGCGAGGAAGTGCAGGCGGTCGAACTCGGCAGCTCCGACGCGCTGGCGATCGGCGAAGCGGTCGCGGCGATCGGCAACCCGCACGGCCAGGCCAACACGATCACGTTCGGGCTGGTCACCGCCAAGGACCAGGAACTGCGCATCAAGGGCCGGTTCGCCAAGCTCCAGCACCTGATCGAGACCGACGCCGCGATCAATGGCGGCAACAGCGGTGGTGCGCTGCTCGACATGAACGGGCGCCTGGTCGGCATCAACAGCGCCGGCGGCGGCACCTTCAACAACAAGGGCTACGCGATCGCGGTCGACCACGTGCGGCAGCGCCTGCTCGGGCTGCTGTTCGCCGCCTACAAGCTGCGCAGCCCAGACCTCGGCATGCGCGTGCTCGACCAGGACGGCAAGGTGCTGGTGATGGACGTCGATCCGCGCGGCCCGGCGGCGCGCGCCGGGATCAAGGGCGGCGACGTCGTGCTGGCGATCGACGGCACCGCGATCACGTGGAGCCCCGGTTTCGCGATCACGCTGCTGAAGCAGCAGCCCGGCGTCGAGCTGGCGCTGAAGGTCGAGCGCGGCGGAGCGGCGCAGACGATCAAGGTGGCGCCGTTGCCCGCGGCGGTGTGGGCGGTGGTGCGGCAATCGGGGTTGTTGACGCGCGACTTCGCCTACGCAGAAGCGCCCGAACGGGTGCGGGCCGCGGCAATCGCCCTGCACCGAGCGTTCACCGGCGACGCCATCGGTGAGCCGCCCGTCATCGCCGACAACTTCGTCGTCGTCGACAGCGTGTTTGCCGGCGACGAACTGCCTAACGCCGACCTGAAATCCGGCGACCTGCTGCTCGCGGTCGAACTGGTGCGCGAGGACACCAAGATGCCCGCGCTGAAGTACCTGAGCAGCGTGGCTGCGCTACGCGACTTGTGGAACGACCGCCAGCTCGGCAGCTACGAGGGTGCGGCGTGGCAGGTATGGCGCGCGCGCGGCACCGCCGTCGCGAAGGTCGAAGTGACATCGAAGCGGCTGTTCTGGTGACGCAGTGCGGCGCACGCCGCGATGTCATTTCGCCGAGAACGCGCCCTTGGCCGTCTGCTGCTTGTCACCGCCCATCCACGTCCACTGGAAGTTGATCTTGCCTTGGAGCGGGGCGAGCGGCCAGAACGTCACCACTCCCGGCCCGGTGGTGGTGCGGACTTCGCCGTCGTCGAACACCAGCACGCCCTCGATCGGGTTGCCCTTCTGATCGGTGACGGAGCAACGCACCGAACCGCGGATCCCGACACCTCCCGAGCCGCTGCAGTGCAGAGTCAGTGGAAAGCCGATCGTCTTCTGGCCGGCGCGGCCGTGCTTCGCGAGCAAGGCCTCTGCTTCCGGCCCGAGGTCGGCGACGGAGACCTCGCCGTCGAAGATCAGGTTGGTGTCGTTGACCGGAGGGTAGCAGCCGATCCCTGCCTGGCTCGCGTGCGGCGTCGCCATGCCGCTCGTCGCGTTGATGACGAGGATGTCGCCCTCGAGGTACATCCCGATCGATTTCAGCGTGTTGCTCATCAGGGCATCGCGATAGCCCGGCCAGTAGATCCACTTCTCGATGAGCTTCTTTGCGTTCGCCTGGTTCGCGCCGAATTGCACGAGAGCCATTTGCGCGAACAGGCTGCCGACGTAGCTGCCGCCGAGATCGACGGACTGCGTGTGCACGTCTTTCGGCGTCTTCAGGTCCTTGTTCTTCTTCAAGTACTCGGCGTGGTCCTTGCACCGCGTCGAGTACGCCGCTGACCATGTCACCGGCGTCCGCTCCAGCTCCTTGCGCTTCGCGTTGAACGCCTCCAGCCACTTGTCGACCCCCTTGCTGATCGCGGCGAGCGGCGGTGTGCTGTTCTGGATTGCCTTCATCACCGGCGACGCACCAGTCCAGAAGTCCTCCCACTCTTTGTCGAGTTGCGGGATCGTGGTGTCGGTGTGCTTCTCGGCAAAGCGCTTCTCGAACTCAGCGGGCTGCTTGCTTCCACCCTTCTGCAGTTCCTGTGCGATCTGATCCATCGTGCGCAGCATCTCGGGGTTGCGCCGCATCATGTAGTCGCAGAACGACCATGCCTTGATGCGCTCCTCGTTGGTGAAGGCGGCGGCGTCGCAGAATGGCAGGTGGTTCGCCGGTACGCCGCCGGTGCTCTTCCACGCCATTTCGAGGCTGAGGTTCTTCCAGACGTCGAAGTCCGGTGACTGGTACTCCCGGTCCTCTTCGCTCGCAGTCGTACCCTGCTGTTTCTTCAGGTCGACCGCGAACAGTCGGTTGTTGTTGAAGACCATGCCGACGAACGTGTGCCCAATGCCTTCGCCGTAACCGTCGCTGGCGAAGCCGGCGTAGATCGAGGCGACGTTGCGCACGCACGCGTCGAACAGCACCTGCTTGCCGCTGGTCGCGCCGATGCGCGCGTTGCCGATGTTGGTGGCCGACGTGTGCTCGAGCTTCCACTCGAGCTCGGGCACCTGGTTCGCCTTGAGGATCTGCTGGTAGGTCTCCTTGGCCGGGAAGAAGGCCCAGTCGAGCGGCCACTTCGAGTCCGCGTACTGCCAAGGAAACGCGACGCGGCAGACGCGCAGGGTGCGTTCCGCCCACCGCAGCGCCTCCAGCAGCTGTTCTTCCTCGGCCGCGTCGCCGTGGAGCGTGAAGTGCTCGGATTGCACCGTCACGTACGGGATCTGTGCGGCATCGACGGGCGCACACTTGACGTCGGTGACCTTCTTGGCCTCGTAGTCGATCTTGGACTGCTCCTCGACCGCCTTCTCGATCAGCTTGCTGCGGTCGTACAGCGTCTTCTCCAACTCGGTGCCGGTGACGCCGCCGATCTCGATGTGCGCGAGCGCCTTCTGCGCCTGCTCGTCGTCGTCGACCCAGCGCAGCACCATCGCCCAGTGCTTGTCGGCGCGCGCCTTGTTGCCGGCCTTCTGCCACTTCTCGGCCTGCGCGCGGTGCTGGTTGGCGAGGTCCTTCTTCAGCGCCTCGTACTGCTTCTGCAGCGGCTGCCCGTCGGCGCCGGCCCCGGTGTCGGTGGTCGGGTAGGGGCGCTTGGGATCCGGGTTCCAGCCGGCTCCGATCTTCACGTAGCCGAGGCTGGTCCACGCCTCGGCGTTGTCCGGGTCGTAGAGCTTGTGCACCTGCATCCACACGATCTTGGCGATGCGCGGGAAGCCCTTGTCGAGCGCCTTCTTCGCGAACGCGTTCAGCGCCTTGGCCTGGCGCTGGTTGAAGTCGAGTTCCTCGTTCTGGGCGGTGGCAGGGCCGAGCAGCGACAGGGCAACGAGAGCGGACAGGAGCGGACTGCGGGTCATGCGAGCGGGTGCCGGAGCTGGAGAAGGGCGGCGAGTCTAGCGATGCGCGCTGGCCCCTGCATGGCCGGAATCGCCGCCGCGCCGCGCGCCCGGGCCATCTTGCGGGTTGTGCGCGCGCCGCCGATCGCGATACTGCTCGCCCCCGATGGTCGACCAGGACTGCCGGGCGGACCAAGGCCGGCAGCGAACCACGCATCGACGAATGAGCAAGGTCTACGACATCGGAGTTCTCCCCGGCGACGGCATCGGCGACGAGGTCGTGCGCGAAGCCCTCAAGGTGCTCGACGCCGTGCAGTCGGTCTACGGCTTCACGACGAAGCGCGAGCACCTGCCGTACGGCGCCGAGCACTTCCTGAAGACCGGCGAGACGATGCCGGACGCCGCGTTCGACCGCATCCGGCAGCTGCACGCGGTGCTGTTCGGCGCCATCGGCGATCCGCGCATCGAGGTCGGCAAGCTCGAGTTCGCGATCATCGCCGGCATGCGGCACAAGCTCGACCTCTACGTCAACCTGCGTCCGGTCAAGCTGTACCACGAATCGCTGTGCCCGCTGAAGGGCAAGACGCCGGCCGACATCGACATCCTCTTCTTGCGCGAGAACACCGAGGACGCCTACGCCGGCATCCACGGCACGACCAAGAAGGACACCGAGCACGAGATCGCGCTGCAGCAGATGGTCTACACCGCGCGCGGCACCGAACGCATCATCCGGCACGCGTTCCAGCTGGCCAGGAAGCGCGGGCCGAAGCCCGGCAAGGACCGGCCGCAGGTCACGCTGATCGACAAGGCGAACGCGGTGCGCGCGCAGGACATCTGGACCCGCATCTTCGCCAAGGTCGCGAAGGAACACCCCGACGTCGCCACCGACCACGCCTACATCGACGCGGCGTGCATGTGGATGATCAAGAACCCGGACTGGTTCGACGTCTGCGTGACGACCAACCTGTTCGGCGACATCATCACCGACCTCGGCGCGATGCTGATCGGCGGCATGGGCATCGCGGCGTCGGGCAACATCCACCCCGGCAAGGTGTCGATGTTCGAGGGCAGCCATGGGTCGGCGCCGAAGTACAAGGGCACCGACAAGGCGAGTCCGCTGGCGACGATCCTGGCGATGGGCCTGATGCTCGACCACATCGGCCAGGGCGGAGCCGCCAAGGAACTGGAAGCGAGCGTCGCTTCGCTGATCCAGGCGGGTCGCATCCGCAGCCTGAAGGCCGGCGACCACCGCTGCAGCGAACTCGGCAGCATGGTGCGCGACGAACTGCTGGCGCGCGCGCGCGTGCGCAGCTGAACGGCGCCTTGCCCGCCGGTCAGACCGGCGGCGGGTCGGTCGGGATGCGCCAACGC
>JBASWX010000667.1:0-4474 GCA_049276695.1 Planctomycetota bacterium | reverse complement strand
GGGGCCGAGCGCCAACGCGAACGGACCGGGGCCGAGGGCCAGCGCGGCGGTCGCAGTCGCCGCCGCCGGGTGGGCGACGAAGCGGGCAGCCGGCAGCTCGAGCGCGTCGAGTTCGTCTTCGACCATCGGCTTGAACAGCGGGCAGAAGTGTACGCGCGGGATGCGGGTGCGGCCGGCCTGCTCGAGGCCGGCGAGCAGGTGCTCGCGCTGCACGGCTGGCTGCATCGCGGTGCTGTCCAGCCAGCTCTTGTCGACGCGCCAGCTCCGGAACAGCACGATGCGGCCGAAACCGAGCGCCGCGGCGTGCGCCAGCATGCGCAGCAGCACCTTGGGGCGCGGCACCGCCAGCAGCAACACGTCGGTGGCCGGGGCCGGGCTGCGTTCCCACTGCGTCGCGACCGTGATCGCCGCCGCGTCCATCGCGGTCACCGTGGCGCGGCCGAGCGGCCCGTCGACGAGGCCGGCGCGCAGCGTTGCCCCGACTTCGGCACGCAGCACGGTGCGCACGTGCTCGGCGGCACGCCCGCGCAGCACCGCGGTGCCGTCCGGCGCGACGTCGACCGGTTCGAGCAGCAGGAAGTTCACGCCGCGCATGCTAGCGGGCGACCGCGGTCGCTTACGATCGCGCGCCGGCATGACTTCCCGCCTCGACGACTTCCCGCACGCCCGCCGGCCGAGCCGCCTGCGCCGGCTCAAGGAAGTGCCGGTGCTGCCGAGCGTGCTGACGCTCGGCAACCTGTTCTTCGGCTTCCTGGCGATGGCGAAGGTCGCCGACGCGCTGGCCAAGGCGCAGCCCGGGGCGACGTTCGCCAGCGTCGTCAACTACTTCGAACTGGCGGCGATCCTGGTGTTCGTCGCGATGGTGTTCGACGCGCTGGATGGCCGCGTCGCGCGCATGACCGGCCAGGCGACGCCGTTCGGCGCGCAGCTCGACAGCATGGCCGACATGGTCACCTTCGGCGTGGCGCCGGCGTTCCTGGCCAAGGTGCTGGTCGACTGGCACGCGCAGACCGACAGCAGCAGCCGGCTGCTGCCGCTGCACCCCAAGCTGTTCTACGCCGCGGCGGCGGTCTACGTGGTCGGGGCGGCGCTGCGGCTGGCGCGCTTCAACGTCGAGACCGGCGTCGACGAGGACGAGCATCGCGAGTTCAAGGGCCTGCCATCGCCGGCCGCGGCGGCGGTGATCGCGTCGCTGGTGGCGCTGTTCTGCACCCGCAACGACCCATCGGCGGAGCTCGGGCACTGGCTGCTGGCGCCGTACCACTTCGACTGGATCGTCATCGCGATGCCGTTCGTGCTGGTGACCATCGGCGTGCTGATGGTGAGCCGGGTGCCGTTCCCGCACGCGCTGCACGCGCTGCTGCGCGGTCGGCACAGCCTGCCGGTGGTCGCGGGGCTGGTGATCGTGATCATCGTCGCGGCGATCGAGTGGCAACTGGCGCTGGTCGTGTGCTCGCTGCTCTACGTGCTGTCGGGCCTCGTGCTCGGCTGCTTCCGCGTGGTGGCGCGCCGCCGCGACGACGACGACGACGAGCTGCCGGAACTGCCCAAGCACGGCGACGTCGGCCGCAACTGAGGCGCGTGAACCAGAGGCCCGCGTGACCGCGACGACCGCCCATGTCGCCCTCGGCAGCAACGTCGGCGACCGGCAAGCCCACTTGCAGCGCGCGCTGGCGAGGCTGGCGCAGGTGCCGGGCGTGCAGGTGGTCCGGCACTCGCGCTGGCTCGACAACCCGTTCGTCGGCGAGGGCCCACCGCAGGGTCCGTACCTGAACGGCGTGGTCGAACTGCGCACGACGCTGGACCCGCACGCACTGCTCGCGGTCTGCCAGGCGCTCGAACGCGAAGCGGGGCGCGTGGCATCGCCGACCCGGAACCAGCCGCGCCCGCTCGACCTCGACCTGGTGACGTTCGGCAGCGAACGCATCGACAGCCGGGCGCTGCGGGTTCCGCACCCGCGCTGGCACCAGCGCGAGTTCGTGGTCGCGCCGCTGCGGGAGCTCGGCATCGACGTCGGGGCGTTGCCGAGGTGCGAGCTGCCGGAGGTGATCGAGCAGCCCGCGGCATTGGTCGCCCGCACCGCGCAGTGGCTCGCCGGCGACTGCACGGTCGGTCTGGTGCCGACGATGGGCAGCCTGCACCGCGGCCACGCCAGCCTGATCGAGCGCGCGCGCACGGAATGCGACCGCGTGCTGGCGACGATCTTCGTCAACCCGCTGCAGTTCGGCCCGCACGAGGACTTCGCCGCCTACCCGCGCGACCTCGTCGGCGACGTCGCGCTGTGCCGCGCCGCCGGCGCCGACGCGGTGTTCGCGCCGAGCGTCGCCGCGATGTACGAGCCGGGTTTCGCCAGCAACGTCGCGGTCGGCCGTGAGGCGGCGGGCATGGAAGGGGCGCTGCGTCCGGGCCACTTCGCCGGGGTGGCGACGGTGGTCGCCCGGTTGTTCGCGCTGTGCCGGCCGCACCGCGCCTACTTCGGCGAGAAGGACGCGCAGCAGCTGGCGGTCGTGCGGCGGTTGGTGCGCGATCTCGGCTTCCCGCTGCAGGTGGTGCCCTGCCCGATCGTGCGCGATGCCGACGGTCTGGCGCTGTCCAGCCGCAACGTCTACCTGGGAACGGCCGATCGCGCCGCCGCACCGGTGCTGTACCGGGCTTTGCGCGCGGCGTGCGAACGGTTCGCGCAGGGTGACCGCGACCGCGACCGCCTGCTCGCCCAGGTTCGCGCCGTGCTCGCCGTCGAGCCGAGGGCGCAGGTCGAGTACGTGGAACTGCGGGACGAAGGCGACCTCGCCGAACTGCCGCCCGGTCCGGTCGCCGGCGGTCGGCTGCTCGTCGCCGCGCGCTTCGTCGACGGCAAGCGGCCGGTGCGCCTGCTCGACAACATGTCGCTGGCGCCGGGGACCGCGTCGCCATGACGGGTGCGCCGATGCTGTGGCTGCCGGCGCGCGCCAAGCTCAACCTCTGGCTGCGCATCGTCGGGCGCCGCGCCGATGGCTACCACCTGCTGTCGACGCTGTTCCACGCCGTGGCGCTGCACGACGACGTCGGCATCGCCCTCGCGCCGTCCGGCATCGCGCTCACTGTCACCGCCGACGTGCCCGCCGACCGGGTGCCGGCGACGCCCGACAACCTGGTGGTGCGGGCGCTGCGCGAGTTCGCCTCGGCAACCGGCTACCTCGGCGGCTTCACCGCCGCGCTGCACAAGCGCATCCCGCCGGGTGGTGGGCTCGGCGGCGGCAGCAGCGACGCGGCGGCAGCGCTGCGGCTCGCCAACGAACTGCTCGGCGCGCCGCTCGCCGGGTCGACCTTGGCGATGCTCGCACTGCGCCTCGGCGCCGACGTGCCGTTCTTCCTGCGCGGCGGCAGCCAGGTCGGCGAAGGGGTCGGCGAGCTGCTGCGTCCGGTCGAGATCGTGCCGCGCCACTTCGTGCTGGTCGCGCCGCCGTTCGGTTGCCCGACGGCCGACGTGTACAAATCCTTTGCGGCACAGTGGAAGGGCGGGGCCGACCCGGATACGGTCCGCCCAATTCCGGCGCGCGACACGCTGGATGCTTCGGCACCCATGGGGTTCCACAACGACCTGCAGCCTGCGGCGGAACGGGTTCGTCCCGAGCTTGCCGTGCTGCGCCAGCAGGTCGAGCAGCGAGCGCGCCGTCCGGTGGCGATGACCGGCAGTGGCTCGACCCTGTTCGTGCCGTGCAGCGACCCCGCCGATGCGGCGCGCTGCGTCGACGATCTCGCACCGCTGCGGTCAGGCGGGGTGCGGCTGATCGCGACGCACAGCGCATCGGGTGTCGACCGGCCGCGCGCGCGCGCGGGCCCGGAGGATGGCTGATGGGGGCGGAGCGGGCGGCACAACCAGGGAGGCGGCGATGCAGGGTGAACGCAACGGCGGTCAAGGCCAGGTGCGGTTCCAGGTCACCGAGGTGCGGGTCAAGCTCACCGAGGACCCGCGCAACAAGCTGAAGGCGTACGCCAGCGTCACGATCGACGACGCGTTCGTGGTGCGCGACCTGAAGATCATCGACGGCGCCAAGGGGCCGTTCGTCGCGATGCCGAGCCGCAAACTCGCCGACCACTGCGCGGGCTGCCACCACAAGAACCATATGCGCGCCGCGTTCTGCAACCAGTGCGGCGCCAGGCTCGATCCGGAGCGGGCGCCGCGGGACGGCCGCGGTCGCGCCCGGTTGCACGCCGATCTCGCGCACCCGATCAACAGCGCGACGCGCATCGAACTGCACAAGGCTGTGGTGCGCGCCTACCTGGAGGAACGCGACGCGCAGCAGCGGGCGGGGGCCAGCTACCGGCCGAAGGACTTCGACGACCTCGATGTGCTGAACGACATCGTCGACGCCGAGTACATCGACGAACTCGAGCGCCGGCAGGAGGAACGCGAACGGCGGCGGCGCGACCAGCCGGGCAGCGCCTCGGACGGGCTGGCGACCGGGGCCGGCTGAGCCCGGCGCTGCGCGGC
>JBASWX010000666.1:0-5406 GCA_049276695.1 Planctomycetota bacterium | reverse complement strand
GCCGCCGCACGCCCCGCGCCAGGTCGCCGAACTCGCCCGCTGGCACGCGTTCGACGGCGAACGGCAGGTCGGCGTCGTGCGCCAGCTCGAGATCCGCGATCCGACCGGGCCGCTCGTCTACTACCGGATCGAGGACGTCGCCGGTCGGTGGCTCGGGCACGCGACGAGCGAGGGCTGCTTCACCCGGCGCGTGCCGTTCCAGGACGAAGAGGAGCCGCTCGGAGTCTGGTCGTTGCCGCGCGGTGTCGCCGAATTGGTCGAGGCCAGCTCGCCGGTGCGACTGAAACCGGTCGCACTCGACGCCGACGCGCAACGTTCGCGCTGACCGTCAGCGATCGCTGCTGGCGTACATGACGTCGTCGCCGCCCCACAGCAGCCAGCGTTCCGTGTGACGCAATCGCCGGCCCGACGTCGACATCTACCAGTCTTCATGATCGTGGTGCAGCAGGCCCCACAGCAGCCAATCCCGGTCCTGGGTGTCGATCCAGGCACCAGCGCGGTCAACGGCGATCTCCTTCCGGTGGCCGTCCGCGAACAGCGGGCCGACGCCTCGCACTGCCTTCAGCGTGAAGCCGTCCGGCATGCCGGGGTCGGAGGGGCCGAACCGCACCAGGTCGAGCCACAGCAGCGGGATCCAGGTGCCAGCCACCAGCTCGTCCTGGCCCGATGCGGCGAGGTCGGCAATCAACTTCGGGTGGTCGTAGTCGCCGTTCGGCAGGCGGGCAGTCGCGAAGTCGTAGTTGGTGCAGGCGGCGGCGGTGACGAGAAGGAACGGGAACAGCTTGCGGCTCATGGCGGGCAGCGTCTTCTTGCGGCGATGGTGTCGAATGGAAAGGCGCCGTCCAGCGCGTTCCGCAGCGCCGCGTGTCCGACTACGGTGGGCACCGTGACGACCAGCACCCCGGGCGATTCCCTTCCCGCGCGTCCCGTCGCCGCCAGCAAGGTGGAGATGACGGAGATCGTGTTCCCCAACGACGCCAACCCGCTCGGCAACGCGATGGGTGGGCGCGTCATGCAGTGGATCGACATCTGCGCCGCCGTTTGCGCTGGCCGCCACGCGCGCACGCCGGTGGTCACGGCGAACGTCGACCACATCGACTTCCTCAACCCGGTGCCGGTCGGCGCCGTGGTCGTGCTGCTGGCGTCGGTCAACTTCGCCGGCCGCACGTCGATGGAGACCGGCGTCAAGGTCTGGCAGGAGGACCGCGCCACCGGCGGCCGCAAGCACGTCGCCTCCGCGTACCTGACGTTCGTGTCGCTCGACCCGGTGACCAGGTCGCCGCGGCCGGTGCCGCCGGTGCAGCCGGAGACGCCGGACGAGCTGCGGCGGTTCGAAGCGGCGAAGCGCCGGCGGGCTCATCGGCTCGCCTCGCGCAAGTAGATCGCCGCGGGGTGAACTACGGATTCGGGCCCATGGCCTTGCCAGTTATGGTAGCGAATACTACCATAATGAACGAACGCACCAAGATGACCATGTCCGCCCTGTTGCTCCTGGCCGGCCTCACGCTGGCCATCCCCGTCACCGCGCAAGAACCCGGCGACGCCGGCCGCGACGCCCGCGTCGAACGGCTGCGCGCCGCCGGCGTCGCCGCTCCGTTGACGCTGTTCCCGATCCGCGTGCTCGGCAAGACCAACGCCAACGTCGCCGAAGCCCTCGGCCTCGTGCTCGAACGCCACGGCATGCCGGACCTGCAGGTCGCCGACCAGCCGTTCGATCCGGCGACCGCGGAGTGGGCCGCGGTCCCGGC
Source organism: Planctomycetota bacterium (assembly GCA_049276695.1). Taxonomy (GTDB): domain Bacteria; phylum Planctomycetota; class UBA1135; order UBA1135; family UBA2386; genus UBA2386. Next base: position 3,658 of record JBASWX010000666.1, on the reverse strand, counting down.
CGCGTTCGGCGCCCACGTCCGCGGTCTCGCCGCCGCCACGCCGCCGCGCCATTCGCTGTACGCCGAGTTCCTCGGCGACCCGAAGCAGGGGCCGACCGAGGTGCGGTTCATCGTCGTCGATCCGCAGGGCGAGGTCGTGCTGGTCGATCGCCAGACTCCGACTGACGCGACGTTCCAGCGCACCGCCGGCCGCGACCCGGACCCGCTCGGTTGCGCGACGCTGGTCGGCGAGCGGCTGTTCGAGCTCGCGAACTGGCGCAAGGTCAAGGGCGGCGTGCGCGACGGCAAGTTCGCCGCGCGCTGGCAGCAGAAGTCGGGTGCGCCCGACAAGAAGGAACGCGCAGCGATGGACAAGCGGCTCGCGGCGGCGCGCGCCGGTCTCGCCACTGCCTCGTTCGCAGTGTTCAGCCCGTTGTGGGGCAATGCCGGCGACGTCGATGCTGTCCGGTTCGTCGAAGCGGTCGCGAAGGGTCTCGGCTGCAAGGCCGCGGCACCGGTCGCGGGCACGCTGACCGTGGCGCCGGCGAGCAACCAGCAGAAGCGGCTGTTCGACCTCGCGGCAGCGGTGAAGGCCGCCCTCGGCAAACAACCGATCGACGCCGACTACGCGGTGGCGATGGACTGCGGGTTGGATCCCGCCGGCAAGTCCGGCTTCGTCAACCTCGTCGTGCTGACCAAGGCCGGCGAGCTCGTGCTCGCCGACTACCAGAACGACCAGCACCCGCTGTTCCAGCAGCACGCGCCGAAGGTGCTCGCCGATGGCGAGAAGCTGGCGGTGGCACGGCTCGTCGCGCTCCTGAAGTAGCCGGCACACCCATTCGGGGCGCTACCGCAGCGAGAATCGCAGCGGTAGTGCTGCGGTCTTCGGATCGCGCACGTCGACCGGCCAGGTGTGCCGCTTGCCGTCGAGCACCGCTTCGAGCGTGAGCGCATCGAACGGCAGCCACACATGCCAGCGGTGGCCATCGAGTGCCTCGCCGTTCGCCGCGACACTTTCCGTCGCCATCACGGTGCCCGCAGCGTTGCGCAGCACGAACTCGCAGCCTTGCCAGCTGTCGGGGAACGGCATGGTGACGTGGATGCGACGCAGCGCCGCGGGCACCACGTCGACCGTGACAACCTGCTCGTGACCAGCGTGGAGTTGCACCGCGCGCGGCGGAGCGGACCACCCGGCAGTCTGCAGCGTCAGCCCATGGCGGCCGGCGCTGGCGTTGTCGGTGCTCAGGTGAGTGCCGTCCCAGCGCAGCGGCAGCCGCTGGTAGCCATCATCCAGGATTGCGGCGGGGTTCTTCACTTCGCTGCCCCCAGGCGCGCGCAAGGCGACGCGGATCGTGGCTCTCGGTTCGGTGGCGAGGTCGCCGAGATCGAGCCGCTGGGCCGGTTGCAGGTCGAACCAGGGGCCGACCACGATGGGAACGTCGTCCGCCTTGGCCCACACGAAGTAGCGGCCGGGCGGGACGTCCGCGACGGTGAAGCGGGTGCCGTCGAGCTTCGCGTCGCGACGCATTGCGCCCGTGCACAGCGACACTGACAGAGTGCCCTTCGCGAGACGGTTGCCGAGGTCGGCGATGGTGCCGGCGACGTGACCGGGCTCGCCGGGTGGTCGTTGGGGCGGCAGTCGGAACTCGACGTCGGGCCCACCGGGCATCGCGCCGCGCTGGTAGACCCAGCGTGTTTCCCCGCCGAACCGGTTCAGCCGTGCAGCCAGCGTGTAGGGCACGTTCGCGCAACTGGTGAACACGAAGAGGTTGATCGGCTTCGTCTTGTCGGCCATGTGTTCGGCGAACACGGCCTGCGAGGCACCCATTGCGGTCGGTTGTTCGGCGTAGGCCTTCAGTGTGGCGCCGAGCCATGCCGGCTTGCCGTCCGCATCGACGACGAGCACGCGCATCGTCTTGCCGGCGACCAGCACCGGGTTCCAGGTCAACTCGTCGCCACCGCGCGCCGACATCGTTGCCTGGCAGATGCCCTTGAACTGGTCGAACTCGATGCGCTTGGCGGCGCGGAGCAGCAGCGTTCCGGCTGGCGCGCCGCGCAATTCGAACGCACCGTGCTCGTCGCTGTGCACCTCGGCGCGAGGGTTCGTTCGATCGCCGCGGATCGCGAACTCGAGCGGGGCATCCACCTGGTCGGCAGCGATGGTCGTGACGAGTGCGCCGACCACTGCTTCCCCGGCTTCGTTGCGGACGATCCCGCGCACGGTGACGCCGCGCGCGATCACCAGCGTGATGGTGGTCGTGACACCCGCCACGCAGGTGACGACTTCGGCGACGTGGCTGCAGCCGTGGACGCGCGCCACGATTGGGTGCTGTCCAGGCTCGACACCCTGGCACCGGAAGCTGCCGTCGGTGCCGGTCTCGACGACGTGCGGGCTCCACGACTCACGCACCCGCTGTTCTTCGTAGTGGCCGCCGGCGCCGCGCCCCAACACGACGATCGCGCCAGCCATCGCGTCGCCGTTCTCGTCGATGATCTTGCCGGCGACGGTGGCACCCGGTTGCAACAGCCGGAGCTGCACCTGCACCGGCGTTCCGTCGATTGGCATCACCACGTCCTCCAGATCGACGAGCCGGGACGGCGCATGGCCAGCGGCACGTGCGCCGAGCGACCACTTGCTCGGGACGGAACGCACGGTGAATGCGCCAGCATCGTCGCTGATTGCGACGACACTGCCGCCGAGCCAACCCCCGAGCCCGGAGACGAGCACGACCTCCGCCCCGGCCACGGCCTGGTTCCGCTCGTCTTGCACGGTGCCGACGACTTCGATGCCGGCCGGCAGCACGAAGTCGACGTCGCGCTCCTGGTCGCCAAGGACCTCCGTGGCAACGCTCCCGCCGCGATCGGAGGTCAGGTTGACGGTGCCGCCGTGGACTCTGGCTTTTCGGGCGACACCGGTCGCGTCGGCGTACATGCGGAACCCGGTTTCGTCGGTGCGTGGTTCACCCTTGGCCTCACCGTGGATCGCGACGCCGGCGGCCGCGGTGCCATCGCTCCAACTCACGTGCACGGCGAGCGAGCCGTACCTGGAGGCAGGTGGTGCCGTGACGACGGCCTCGCGCGCGGGCGAGTCCTCGGATGGTGGTTCTTCAGCGACCGGGGCAACAGTGGCCGCGATCGCCGGCGTGGGGGACGCTGGCAACGTCGCGGGAGGTGTTGAAGGCCACGCCCACACCGTTCCACCGACGAGCAGCAGAGCCGAGGCCCCGACGAACACGACACCCTTGGCTTGCATCACCAAACCTCCTGCCGCGGCACTGCCAGTGAGCGCCGGCAGCGCATTCGAGACCTGTGCGAGCGGAACGAGCGCGCCAAGCCATGCCCGCCGGTCGCCGTAGCGGCGGTCGAGCTTCTGGCGCAGCAGCTGCAGCGCGCGCCACAGCCGCGTCTTCACGGTCTTGACGGGTTCGCCGAGGCTTTCCGCGATCGCACTCGGCGTACGGTCCTCGTAGTAACGGAGCCAGACCGCGGTGCGGTACGGCTCGTCGAGCGAACGCACCGCGGCGACGATGTCCTCCTGCAGTTCCAACTGCTCGGCCGCGTCGCGTCCCTCCCCAGCTTCGGCACGCGCGGCGTGCTGTTCGCGTCGCCGTCGCCGGTGCTCCGTGCGCCACAGGTCGTGCGCGCAGCTGCGCACGACGGCGCGCAGCCAGGCGCCGAC
>JBASWX010000665.1:0-7221 GCA_049276695.1 Planctomycetota bacterium | reverse complement strand
CTGCGCGCCCGCGGCGTCGCCTGGCTCGGCTTCGCGCACAGCCATGCGCGCGGTGCGCCGGCCCCGTCGGCGATCGACCGCCGCGAACTGTGGCGCGACTGCGTGCAACTGATCGTCGCTGGCGACGAGGTGCGCGCGTTCTGGTTCAGCGGTGAGCGCTGCGTGCCGCTACCGACGCAGTGCCCGGCCGGAGCATTGCAATGATCGTCGCCGTCGGCGTCGACACGGTCGCGATCGCGCGCATCGCCGACCTGTTGCACAAGAGCCCGGAACGGTTCCCGCGCCGGCTGTTCACCGCCGACGAGATCGCGTTCTGCGAGAGTCGCCCGCACCCCGCGGAGTCGTTCGCGGCCCGCTTTTGCGCCAAGGAGGCGGTGATGAAGTGCCTCGGCACCGGCTGGACGGCTGGCCTCGCGTTCCGGCAGATCGAAGTCGCGCGCGGACCGACCGGCGCGGTGAGCATCCGGCTCTCGGGCGCGGCCGCCGAACGCGCGCAGCAGCTCGGCATCCGGCGCTGGCACCTCAGCCTCACCCACGACGCCGGGGCGGCGACCGCGTTCGTCGTCGCCGAGGCCTGATCGCCGGCCCGACGCGCGCGGTCAGCGACCGGCGGCCGGCTTGCCGGGCACCTTGACGATCGGCACCGGCAGCGCCTCCGCCTTCGGCACGAACCGCATCGACACCGAGTTCACGCAGTGCCGCGTGTTCTTCTTCGTCAGGTGCTCGCCAGCGAAGACGTGGCCGAGGTGGCCCTTGCAGTTCGCGCACACGATCTCGGTGCGGGTCATGCCGTGGCTGTCGTCGCTGTGGCGTTCGACCGCGCCGGCGATCTCGTCGTCGAAGCTCGGCCACCCGCAGCCGCTGTGGAACTTGTCCGTCGACCGGTAGAGCGCGGCATTGCACTGGCGGCAGACGTAGGTGCCGTCGGCCGTGGTGTCGGTGTACTCGCCGGTGCCGGCGCGCTCGGTGCCCTTGTTCAGGATCACGTCGGCTTCGAACTTCGTCAGCGGGTTGTAGTCCGGCATCGTGGTCGCGGCCTCGTTCGCGTTTGTCGCGGTTGGCGCAGCGGGTGCGGCTGGCGCGGCGACGACCTGGCCGGCTGGCCCCGGCGACGGCCGTTCCGTCGTGCCGTCCGAGCGCGTGCCGCAGCACGACAGGGACAGCAGGAACAGGGACGTCGGGAGCAGTGCGAACAGCGGGGGCAGCTTCATGGTCGTCGGTCTTCCCCGCACCCGCAGGGAAGGCCGCATGCTACGACACCCCGGCCCTGGCGTGCCCGGGTTCGGGTGTGCCCCCGCGGCCGCGCGGTATCCTGCCGGTGCCGTGGACCCCGACCTCACGCAGACCTGGGACCTGGTGAAGAAGGCGCAGGGCGGCGACGGCGACGCGCTGAACCGGCTGTTCGACCGCTACTACGAACGCGTGCGCCGCAGCGTGCGCGTGCGGCTCGGGCCCAAGCTGCGGGCGCGGCTCGAGACCGCGGACATCCTGCAGCCGGCGTTCACCAAGGCGTTCCAGAACTTCGACCGCTTCGAGATGCGGCACGAGGGCAGCCTGTTGCACTGGCTCGCCGAGTACGCGCAGCGGCAGCTGAACGACGCCGCCGACCAGGCGAACGCGCAGAAGCGGCGCGAGCCGGCACCGCCGGTGCGGCTCGACGACAGCCGCGAAGGTCGCGGCAAGGTCGAAGTCGCGGGCGGCGACCGTTCGCCCAGCGAACTGGCTGGACAGGGCGAGGACTGCGCCGCGATCGAGGCGTGCCTGCACGAACTGCCCGAGCACTACCGCCGCGTCATCGTGCTGCGCGATTTCGACGGCCTCGAGTGGCTCGAGATTGCGCGGGAGCTGGGCAAGAACAGCGACTCGGCGGCGCGCGAACTGCACCGGCGGGCGGTGCTCGAACTGGCGCAGCGGCTGGCGCGCCGCGGGCTCGGACCCGCGGGTCGCTGAGTTCGCGCGAAGCGTTGGCGACGCTGGTTCCGGCGCGACCGGATCGGGAGGAGTGACGGCAAGGCCGCAGGCCGGTGAGGAGCTTGCCGCAGCGGTCGGACGCTCTACTCTCCCTCCATCTGCTGCCGCCGGGCAAGCCCGTTCCGATTCCTCGGAGCCCATGTCTCGTCGAGTGATCGTGCTGCTGGTCGTCGTGCTGGTCGCCCTGCTGGCCTGGTGCCAACTCGGTGCGGCCGATGACCTCGTGCCTGCCGATCGGACGAACGGCGAAGCGACCGGACGCACGTCGCTCGCTGCGCCCCGCGAACGCGCGGAACTCGCCGGCACCGGCGAGCACGGCGCGCCGGACGCCACTCCGTGCCTGGGCCGCGTCGCCGCCACGCTCCCGGCTGAAGCCGCAGCGACGCGACCCCTTCGCGCGAGCGCTGTCGACCTCGACCGGTTCTGCACCGCCGATTGCTTCCCTGCCGGCACCGAAGTGACGACGCCTGACGGGCTGCGGGCCATCGACACGATCCGCGTCGGCGAACGCGTGCGCAGCGGGAACGGCTGGGACGTGGTGACGGGTGTGCACCGCGCCGCCGCCGCCGACATCGTCTCGATCGACATCGACGGGCAGCGCCTGCACGCCACTCCCGGCCACGTGGTGGTGACTCCGGCGGGTTGGATCGCCGCCGCCGACCTGCGCGCCGAGAGTCTTGTCGTCGCCGCCGACGGCACCTGGCACAGCGTCGCCCGCACCTCGCGGGCCGCCTTGCCGTCGCCGGTCCAGGTCTTCAACCTGCAACTGGCGACGGCGAACTCGTTCGCGGTCGGCAGCGGCGGTGTGCTCGTGCGGAGCAAGGACGCTCTGATGCCGCAGGGCACGGCACGCTGACACCGACGACGCCCACGCCGGCTCGAGCCGCGCCCCCGCCGGCGAGTCGCCGATCTTCCGATTGATGGCCCGAGTCGCTCGCAGCCGACACCGAGACCGCAGCGCGCTACGATTGCGACGGATGGACCCTCACATCAGGCGAGCGATCGAGGCGATCGACGATGCGGAACGCGCCGAGCGCGACGCTCCGCCGTTCGAGATCACGGCGGAGCACTGGCGTGCAGTCGAGCGGCTGATGGCGCTGCCACAGAACCAGGATGGCGCCGACAAGAGCCTGGTCTGGCGGGTTCACGTGTACTGCTGGAACCACTTCCGGAATGCGAAGCTCGTTCCGTGACGACCTTCGCCGACGTCTTGCGTGCGCTGGCGGCGGCGCGGGTACGCTTCCTGATCAGTGGGGTGTGGGGCGTCAACTACTACGTCGTCGGCCCGATGTTCGCGACCCGCGACCAGGACCTGTTCCTGCCCCGCGATGCCGAGAACCTGTTGAACGCGTGGCGAGCCTGCGAACAGCTCGGCCTCGCGTTGACCGCGAACGACGAGCCGCTCGACCAACCACGTGACGAGGTTCTCGCGGCAGCAGTCGTGCGAACCAGGTCACTCACCTCTGCCAGCGATGGCGGCCTGCTCCACGTGGACTTCTCGCTGGTCATGGGCGACTTCGACTTCGACACCATTTGGCCGCGGCGACGCTCGTTCCTGACGGAAGGTGCGTCGAGTCCCGTCGCGAGTCTCGCCGACATTCTCGCCGCGAAGCGCACCGCGGACCGACCGAAGGACCGCCTGTTCCTGGCAACCCACGCCGAACAACTGCGCAAGCTGCTGGGCCAGGGTTGACGCGCCGCGTCACGTCTTCTCGAGGCGCGGCCCGGACGGCGTGTCGACGATCTTCCAACCGGCAGCGGCGATCTTGGCGCGAAGCCGATCGGCAGTCCCGAAGTCCCTCGCCGACCTTGCAGCCTGCCGTTGGCCGAACCACTCGACGACATCCGGTGGCGGGACCATCTGGAGCGTCGTCGGGATTCCAGAGACGGCGACGTTCACTGATCCCACCTTGACCAGGACGTCCTTCGGCTCTGGCCCGAAACAGCCCAGTACGTCCTCGAACCTCGCGAACGCTGCCAACGCACGCACCGCACCCGCCGCGGCTGGGCGTGCCGAGTTCACGCAATCGACCAGGTCGAACACGACTGCCAACGCCTGGCTGACGTTCAGGTCGTCGCTCATCACCTCCGTGAACCGCCGGCTCGCATGCTTCACCGCCTCCTCCAGGTTGTCCGGGCCGGCAGCCTCATGCGCATCGCGAATGCGCGCCAGCTTCGCGCGGCACTGCGAAACGCGCGCGATCGACGCGCGCGCGGCATCGAGGCCCTGGAAGGTGAAGTTCAACGCCTGCCGGTACTGCACGCAGACCAGCGCGTAGCGCAGCTCCAAGCCGGTGTAGCCCTTCGCCAGCACGTCGGCGACCGTCCAGAAGTTGCCGAGGCTCTTCGACATCTTCTTGCCGTCGACCAGGAGGTGCCGCGCGTGCATCCAGATCGCCACGAACGGCACGCCGGTGTGCGCCTCGGTCTGCGCGATCTCGCACTCGTGGTGCGGGAACATGTTGTCCTCGCCGCCGGTGTGCACGTCGATCTGGCGGCCGAGGTAGTGCATCGACATCGCCGAGCACTCGATGTGCCAGCCGGGGAAACCGCGCGCGCCGCCGCGGAACGGCGCGTCCCACTGCATCTGGTGCTTCGGATCGACCTTCCACAAGGCGAAGTCGCGCGGGTCCTTCTTCTCGTCGTTGACGGCGACGCGCGCGCCGGCCTCGAGCTCGTCGAGCACCTTGCCCGACAGCTTGCCGTACCCCGGGAACTTCGCGACCTCGAAGTACACGTTGCCGTTCTTCTGGTAGGCGATGCCCTTCTGCAGCAGGTCGTCGATGATCGCGCCCATCCCGGCGACGAAGTCGGTCGCGCGCGGCATGTGGTGCGGCAGCCGCACGTGCAGTGCCAGCTGGCAGTCGTGGAACTCGGCCTCGTACTTCTTGGCGATGTCCCACGCGGTCAGCCCGGTCTTGCGCGACGCCGCCTCCATCTTGTCCTCGCCGCCTTCGACGTCGTCGAGGGTCAGGTGGCCGACGTCGGTGACGTTCATGACCTGCGTGACCTGGAACCCCTGGTCCTCGACGAAGCGGCGCAGCACATCGGCGAACAGGAAGCTGCGGAAGTTGCCGATGTGCGGCGACGAGTAGACCGTCGGACCGCAGTGGTACATCGTCACCTTGCCGGGCACGAGCGGGCGCAGTTCCTGCAGCGAACGGGTCAGCGAGTTGTGGAGGCGGATCGGCATCGGCCTGGGGGAGCGTCGCAGACGCTCGCGGTGCGCGCAACGCCGCGCGGCGCATCCCTCCGTGCTCACGGTGATACCGACCGCCGAGGTCAGCCCGCGCTGGTCGGCGCGGTCAACGGCCACGGCTCCCGGACCGATCGGTCCAACCTGCGATCCCACCAAGGCTGGTTCCCGAGATACGATGCAGCCATGTCGGTCTCCTTCAACATTCCGAAGCCCCTCGAGGACGTGTTGCGCGCCGAGTGGGGTGACCTCGACCAGGCGGCCAAAGAAGCCCTCCTCATCGAGAGCTACCGCACCGGGAGGCTGAGCATCGGTCAGGTCGCCGAGTACCTCGGCTTCCAGACCCGCTGGCTGGCGGAGAAGTGGCTCGGCGCGCGTGGGGTGACCATGAACTACGGCCTCGATGATCTCGAGGACGATCGCCGGACCTTGGACGAGATCTTCCGTCGGCGGGCGTGATGCTCGTTGTCGCCGACGCAACGCCGGTCAACATCCTGATCCGCATCGAGCACGTCGGGATCCTGCCCCAGCTTTTCGATCGCGTCGTCATACCTCCGGCCGTCGCACGAGAACTGACCGATGCGAACACGCCGGACGTAGTCCGTGCGTGGATGCGCATCGTGCCGGCATGGCTCGAGGTGCGAGCTCCCAGGATGATCGACGTCCGGCTGAACATCGGCGCCGGCGAGCGTGAAGCCATCGCGTTGGCACAGGAGCTGCGTGCCGAGGTCCTGCTCGTCGACGACCGCAAGGCACGCCGTGCGGCCCTCGCGGTTGGTCTCCAGATCGCCGGGACCGTAGGCGTCCTCGAGCGCGCCGCCAGACGCGGCTTCGTTGACCTGCGTGAAGCGCTCGCGCGCTTGCGCAACACAGACTTCGCGGTCGCCGCATGGATCCTCGACGAGGCGCTCGCACGCGAGGAACAGCGGCGCGGGCGCGCCGGGCCGGATCCGCTGCGCTGACGCTGGGAGCGACGTACACGCCACGGTGGACGACCGGGAAGCCATCGCTACAAGACTGCCGGTGCACCCGGAAGCCGCCGACCCGAAACCGCGCCAGGACGACGACACCCGGGCAGCCGTGCCACCGGGGGTCGCCGAGCGCTTCGAGTTGCTGGACGAACTCGGCCGCGGCTCGTCGGGCACCGTCTACCGCGCCCGGCTGCGCCAGCCGTACGCCGACCTGCCGGCCGGCAGCGAGGTCGCGATCAAGTTCCTGCGCAGCGAGCTCGCCGACGACGAACGGGCGCGCGCCCGGTTGTTCGCCGAGGGTGAACTGGGCCAGCAGCTGCGCCACCCCAACGTCGCCGCGATCTACGGGGTCGAGAGCGAGGAACACCTCGGCGTGCCGTCGACGTTCCTGGTCATGCAGTACATCGCCGGCACCACGCTGCGCGAGTTCGTCGCGCGGTCGGGCGCGCCGGTCGAGGACCTGACGCGCCGCCTCGGCGCCGACGCCTGCAAGGGCCTCGCGGCGCTGCACAAGCGCGGCCTCGTGCACCGCGACATCAAGCCCGAGAACCTGATCCTGACGCCGGACAGCGAGCTGAAGATCGTCGACCTCGGGCTGGCGCGGCCGTTCGGCGCGCGCGGCGGCGGCTCCAGCAGCAGCGGCAGCGCCGAGCGCAGTTCGGGCGGGCTCGGCCTGCACGGCAGCCTCGCCTACGCCGCCCCTGAAGTGCTGCGCGGCGAAGCGTCGGGCCCGCGCAGCGACCTGTACGCGCTCGGCGTCGTGCTGTACGAGGTCACCACCGGCCGCCATCCGTTCGCCGACGCGCGCACCGGCGACGACATGCTCGATGCGCACCTGAACCGGGCGCCCGGCCGCCCGTCGCACTGGCGGCCACGCATGTCGCCGTTCCTCGAACAGGTGCTGCTCGACCTGCTGCAGAAGGACGCCGGCGAACGGCCGCGCGACGCCGCCGAGCTGGCGCGCATCCTCGAGCAGGGCGAACGCTCCGAGTACTGGCGCCGCCACGAGGCGAAGCTGCCGGTGCTGGCGTCGAGCCGGCGCCTGCTGCGCATGCGGCGGCCGGCCGAGACGCCGTTCTGCGG
>JBASWX010000664.1:0-13364 GCA_049276695.1 Planctomycetota bacterium | reverse complement strand
GACTTGGCAGTAGCGTTCGTCATGTGGCGTACCTGCCCCGTGTTGGGGCCTCGTGGCTTGGTCTGAACAACCGCCAAGGTACGCCGCGACTTCACGCGCTCATCCACAACTTCCGGTCATATCCCCTGCCCACCGTGGTGAACTTCACCGCGTTGCCGATCAGGCTGACCAGGATCTGCCGCACGCGCCGAGGATCGGCGTGCAACCCCACGCCGGCCGGCAACTCGTCGGTCCAAGCCAGTTCCAATCCCTTGCTCGTGGCCTGCGGCACGAAGCTCGACGCCGCCGCGGCGAGCAGCGCCCGTGGATCGCAGCCAACCGGCTGCAGGTGCAGGCGGCCGGCAACCGCCCCGGCGAGGTCGAGGATGTCCTCGATCAGGCCGAGGATGTGACGGCCGTTGCGCCGGATCGCCGACAGGGCGCCAGCCGGTTCCGCCGCCACCGCACAGTGCGCCGCCAGTTCGTCGGCGAAACCGAGGATCGCCGTCAACGGCGTCCGCAGTTCATGGCTCATGGTGGCGAGGAAGCGGTCCTTCGCGGCGTCGGCAGCCGCCGCATCGACGCGCAAGCGCTCCGCCAACAACCAGTCCGCCAGCATCCGGCACAGACGTTCGAGCAGCGCCGAAGGCGGGACGGATCCGGGTTCCATCGCCACCAACAGGAGCCCCTGAACCTCGCCGCCGACCGTCAGCACGCCGCGCACCACGGCCGCATCGCCCCGCTGCCGCGGCTCCGTGGCCCAACACGAGGGTCCACAGGACCGCACCGCCTCGATCCGGGCCCGATCTGCCTTCGCGATCCGGTCGGGGGCCACGCAGCAACCGCAGCCAGCCGGCGGTGGCGCCGAACCCTGCCGCGCAAACTCGCCGAGCGCAACACTCTCCCCGCGGCCAGCCCGGAACAGCGCACAACGGCGGATTCCCGGCACGACCTTCACCAGGCGGCGCAGAATCGCGTGCACGCGCACCGCCAGCGGCGCCTGCAGATCGTGCAACAACGCCGCGACCTCCGCCAGCAACTCGGCCTCGGCGGCCTGGTGACGCAAGCGATCCTCGGCCGCCTTGAGCGCACTGATGTCGGTGCGGATCGACACGATCTCGCCAAGCTCCCCGGCGCGAGTGAACAGGCCCTGCATGGTGGCCAGCACCCAGTAGCAGGTGCCGTCCTTGCCGCGGCTCTTGATCTCACCGCGCCAGACGCCACCCGCGTGAACGGTGCGGTACATCCCGGACCAGAAGGATCGCGGATGATGGCCGGAGTTGATCAGCCGGTGATCGCCACCGACCAACTCGGTCCGGCTGTAGCCGGAGGTCGCCACGAACGCATCGTTGACGTGGGTGATCCGGCCCGCCGCGTCCGTGATGCTGACGATGGCCGCCTGGTCGAGCACCTTGCGCAGCCCGGCGTTGGTGCGACGCAGTTCCTCTGCGCTCAGGCGCTGGCGCCGCACGTACTGCACCGCACAGAACAGCACGATGCATGCGAACACTGTTGCCATCAGCAACCATGCCCCATGGATCGTGTCCTCGGCAGTGCTCCCCGTGGCAGCGGTCAACTCCATGCTCTGCCCCCTTCGGCCTGTACCGGAACCACGGACCTACAGCAAACGGCTGATGCCGCAATGGCTAGGGGTGATCCCGTACGGCCCGCGGCGACGGCGGGAGGGCGGAATCGGCGGATCGCGGTGATGGCCGGCCGCCGGCACCGGGCGATCAGTACTCCTTGGCCCGCGACTCGACCGCGTACTCCGGCACCGCCGCCAGTTCCTGCTCGTCCAGCGCGTACTGCTCGCACACCAGACTGAGCCGCTTGCCCGTCGAGTCGACGCGCGCGATCGAGTGCGTGAGGTCGCCGTCGAAGCCGATCAGCAGGTTCGCCGAGGGCTGCACCCGCGCCAGCACCTTCTTGCCGCGCGCCAGCACCAGCTCGCCGCCACGCATGCCGGCCGGCACCTCGACGTAGAGCACACTCACCATCAGCGGCATCGACACGTCCTTGCAGTAGCCGCGCAGGCTGCGGTCGATGTGCGGGTCGACGCGCGAGCCCGGGCCGAGTTCGAGGGGGTTGAGGTAGAAGGCGTTGCAGTCCGGCCGCAGCGCGAGCGCCAGGTAGCGTTCGAAGAACGGGAACGCCGCGACGACGCGCGGGAGCGCTTCGCGCCGGAACACCACCGAGAAGCCGCGCGTGCCGACGAAGTCGCGGTTCAAGTTGTTGACGGTGAACTGCCGGCAGCCGCGGATCCCGGTGCGCAACGCGTCCAGGTAGTCGACCGCGAACGCATCGACTTGCCGCCAGTGGCCAACGCCGGTCATCGTGAAGTCCAGGGCGCGCAGCAACCGCCGTTCGCCGCCGTTCCGCGCCGACGCGAGCGCCGGTGCCGAGGCTGGCGGCGCGCGTGGCACGCCCGGGAGGAATTGAACCTCCAACCTCCAGATCCGTAGTCTGGCGCTCTATCCAATTGAGCTACGGGCGCGTGGTTTTGGGCGCGGGACGCTAGCGGTCGTTCCGGAAGCGCGCAAGCGGTTTCTCCGCCGTGGCAGCGCGCGGTCCGCGGCGCTGGCACGACGAGCCGCGGCTCGGTACCGTGCTCCGCCCGGACCGCGGTACTCGCCCCACCTCCCCACCGATCCATGTCCACGTTCGATCTTTCCAAGTACGGCATCAAGGTCACCAACGTGCTCCGCAACAGCGAGCCGAGCGTGCTCTACGAGCAGGCGCTGAAGCGCAACGAAGGCGAGATCGTCAACAGCGGCGCGCTGGCGGCGCGTTCGGGCGCGAAGACCGGCCGCTCGCCGAAGGACAAGCGCATCGTCGATGCCGAGCCGTCGAACAAGGACGTCTGGTGGGGCGACGTCAACATCAAGCTGAGCGACAAGACCTTCCAGGTGAACCGCCAGCGCGCGATCGACTTCCTGAACACGCGCGACCAGCTCTACGTCGTCGACGGGTTCGCGGGCTGGGACCCGAAGTACCAGATCAAGGTCCGCATCATCTGCCTGAACGCCTACCACGCGCTGTTCATGCACAACATGCTGATCCGGCCGACCAAGGCGCAGCTGGCCGGCTTCGGCGATCCACACTACACGATCTTCAACGCCGGCCTGTTCCCGGCGAATCCGCTGACCAGCGAGATGAGCAGCGCGACGTCGGTCGACCTCAGCTTCGAGCGCGGCGAGTTCGTGATCCTCGGCACCCAGTACGCGGGCGAGATGAAGAAGGGCGTGTTCACGATCATGAACTACCTGATGCCCAAGCAGGGCGTCATGTCGATGCACTGCTCGGCGAACGAGGGCAAGGACGGCGACGTGTCGCTGTTCTTCGGCCTGTCGGGCACCGGCAAGACCACGCTGTCGGCCGATCCGCGGCGCGCGCTGATCGGCGACGACGAGCACTGCTGGAGCAACGACGGCGTGTTCAACATCGAGGGCGGCTGCTACGCCAAGTGCATCAACCTGAGCAAGGAGAGCGAGCCGGAGATCTACGCCGCGATCCGCTATGGCTCGGTGCTGGAGAACGTCGTCTACGACAGGGAGACGCGCACCGTCGACTACAGCAACCAGTCGATCACCGAGAACACGCGCTGCAGCTACCCGGTCGAGTACATTCCGAACGCGAAGATCCCGTGCGTCGGCAAGCACCCGAAGAACGTGATCTTCCTGACCTGCGACGCGTTCGGCGTGCTGCCGCCGGTCAGCAAGCTGTCGCCCGAGCAGGCGATGTACCACTTCATCTCCGGCTACACCGCGAAGGTCGCGGGCACCGAGATGGGCGTCAAGGATCCCGAGGCGACGTTCTCGGCGTGCTTCGGCGCGGCGTTCATGGTCTGGCACCCGACCAAGTACGCGGAACTGCTGGCGGAGAAGATCGCGAAGAACGGGTCGCAGGCGTGGCTGGTCAACACCGGCTGGAGCGGCGGCGGGCACGGCGTCGGCAAGCGCATGAGCCTGAAGTACACGCGCGCGATCCTCGATGCGATCCACGACGGTTCGCTGGCGAAGGCGCCAACGACGGTCGATCCGATCTTCGGATTGGTGGTGCCGACTGCGTGCAACAACGTGCCGCCCGAGATGCTGATCGCGAAGAACACGTGGGCCGACAAGGCCGCGTACGACAGCAAGGCGAAGCACCTCGCCGGCCTGTTCGCGAAGAACTTCGGCAAGTATGCGGACCGCGCCAGCGACAAGATCCGCAACGCCGGCCCCAAGCTGTGACGCGCTGAGCCCGGCGCCGACGGCGCCGGCTCGCTCACCATGCGCGCCTTCGCCACCGCGCTGAGCGACCTGTTCGCCGCCCGCGTGCTGGGCCTCGTCGGCGCCTCCGCGCTGCTCGGCGTCGCCTGCTTCGCTGGACTCTGGCTCGGGATCGATTGGCTGCTGGCCTGGTGGTACGGACCGGCGGGCACGATGCCAGCGTGGCCGTCGTGGCTCGGCGGCCTGGTCACGCTGACGCTCGCGGTGCTGCTGTTCCCGGCGGTGATGAGCGCGTGCCTGTGCCTGTTCCTCGAGCGCATCGCCGCGATCGTCGAACGCCGCCACTACCCCGCGTTGGGCCCGGCACCGGGCCTGCCGCTCGGCCAGGCGGTGCTGGCGAGCGTGCGTTTCCTGGTGCTGTGCGTCGTCGTGAACCTGCTGCTGCTGGGGCTGTGGTTCGTGCCGATGGTGTGGGCGGTGGCGTGGCCGGTCGCGAACGGCTTCCTGCTCGGCCGGGAGTACTTCGAACTGGTCGCCCTGCGCCGCCTCGATGCGCGCGCGGCCGCTGCGCTGCGGGCCCGACACGGTGTCGGCGTGTTCGTGACCGGCGTCGTGATCGCGCTGCTGTTCGCGGTGCCGATCGTCAACCTGTTCGTCCCGGTGTTGGCGACCGCGTTGATGGTGCACCGCTTCGTCGCGTGGTGCCCGCCCGCACCGGCGTCCCGGTAGCGGAACCCGTCGCTGTCGCGGCGGGGCGCGCGCGTAGCATGACGGCATGCGCACCGCGCTCGCCGCCCTCGCCGCCGTTCCCGCGCTGTCCGTGCTCGCGTCGGCCCAGGCCGGCCCCGACCTGCGCGACCGCATCACCTGGCTCGCCGCCGACCTGCACGACCTCGGCCGCCGCTACGACGCGCCGATGTCCGAGGAACGGCGGACCCGGCTGCGCGCCCGGCTGCAGGACGAGGCGGCGGCAGTCGCGGCGCTGGACTTCGCGGCGCTGCCGCACGATGCCCGCATCGACTGGCTCCTGCTCGACAACCACCTGCGCCGCGAACTCGCGCAGCTGGACGACGAGGCGACCGCGGACGCGCAGGTGGCGCCGGTGCTGCCGTTCGCGGCGACGATCGCCGGGTTGTGCGAAGCGCGGCGGCACCTCGAGGACGTCGACGCGGCGGGGGTCGCCAGCGTCGTCGCGACGATCGAGACGATGGCAGAACGCAGCCAGACGGAACTGCACCGCGGCGGCCACGACGGACTGCCGCTGCCGGTGCTGCAGCGCGCCGCCGACCGGCTGGCGGCGCTGCGTTCGGCGCTGCGTGGCTGGTTCGAGTTCCGCGACGGCTACGACCCGTTGTTCTCGTGGTGGGTACGCACGCCGTTCCGCGACGCCGACGAGCAACTGGCGGCGCTGCACGCCGACCTGCGCAAGCGTGGCAGCGGCGCCGACGACAGTTCCTTGATCGGCGACCCGATCGGCGAAGCCGCGCTGCTGCGCGAGCTGCGGTCCGAGTGGATCCCCTACACGCCCGCCGAACTGGTCGCGATCGCCGAGCGCGAGTTCGCGTGGTGCGACGCTGAGATGGCGAAGGCGGCGGCCGAACTGCACTGCGCGGACTGGCGCGAGGCGCTGACGCTGGTGAAGAAGAACAGCCGGGCGCCGGGCGAGCAGCCAGCGCTGATCCGCGAACTGGCGCACGAAGCGATCGCGTTCCTCGACGCGCGCGAGCTGGTGACGATCCCGCCGTTGGCGCGCGAGTGCTGGCGCATGAGCATGATGTCGCGAGAGGTGCAGCGCACGAACCCGTTCTTCCTCGGCGGTCAGACGATTCAGGTGTCGTTCCCCGTCGACGCGATGACGCACGACGAGAAGGTGGCTGCACTGCGCAGCAACAACGAGCACTTCTGCCGCGCGACGGTGCACCACGAACTGATCCCCGGTCATTGGCTGCAGCAGTGGTACCAGGCGCGCTGGCGACCGTGGCGCGAACCGTTCGCGACGCCGTTCTGGATGGAAGGCTGGGCGCTGTACTGGGAGATGCGGCTGTACGCGCTGGGCTTCGCTGGCTCGGCCGCGGACCGCGTCGGCATGCTGTACTGGCGCAAGCACCGCTGCGCGCGGATCGTGTTCTCGCTCGAGTTCCACCTCGGTCGATGGACCGGGCCGCAGTGCGTCGACTACCTGGTCGACCGGGTCGGGCACGAACGGGCGGCGGCAGAGGCCGAAGTGCGGCGGTCGGTCAGTGGTGCCTACGGGCCCCTGTACCAGGCCGCCTACATGCTCGGTGGGATGCAACTCCTTGCCCTGCACGGGGAAATGGTCGGTAGCGGCATGCTGACCGAACGCGCCTTCCACGATCGGGTGCTGCAGCAGAACTCGCTCCCGATTGCCGTCCTGCGGGCCGCTTTGTCGACCGTTCCGCCCGACCGCGGGTTGCCGGCGTGGCGTTTCGCCGACCGGCGGTGACGACTTCGGTGCGAAGTTCCGGCCCCTGGCGCGACCGCGGGGTTTGCCGACGGCTGCGGATTCGTCGATACTGCGCCGGTCACGTGACCGTCGGTCACGCCAACCCAACACTCAGGAGAACGACGATGCGATTCCAGGCAGGCGCGCTGCTCGCTGCATTCGCGTTCGCCCTTCCGGCAGTCGCGCAGACCCAGGCGCAACCGGCGAAGGCGGACGGAGCAGTCGAGAAGCTGTGGAAGATCGAGGCGAGCGGGATCAGTGGTTGAGGGGCTGCCTCCCAGGCAGCGAGGGTCCGTGCGATCCTCGAAAAAGACAAGAACCTCAAGAACCTGATCTTCGACACGACCGGCATCGGCTACTTCGAAGCCGGCAAGAAGGTGCCCGAGATCGCGGACCTGAACCTCGCGCTCAGCAAGGGGCGGGCGGGCGGCGTCACGATCTCGCGGTTGACCGAGGTCGAGATCCCGAAGGCGGAGGTCGTGTACGAAGTCGCTGTCTCCGGCTTGGGTTGAATGAAGACCGCCATCGAGACGCGTGACGTCTTGAGCAAGCTGGAAGGTGTGATCCGCGTGCACCCGAACGGCCTGAACGGCAAGGCCCTCGTGTTCGTGAAGGACAAGAAGGTCTTCACCGACGAGGTCGCCAAGAAGGCGCTGGAAGCGACCAAGGAACTGCGGCTGCGCAAGTTCGAGGTCGCCAAGGGCTGAGCCGGCTTCGAGCTGGTTCTCCCGCCGACGGGCCGGCCCACCTCGCGGTGGCCGGCCCGCGCTGTTTCAGGGCGTCGGCGCCGCGCGCTGCCCGACGCGCGCCGGTGGTTCGAAGCAGCACGGATCCCAGAACGGCGGCTCCCAGAACCGGTATTCGTCGAAGCTGCCGTGCGTGCGCGGGTAGTCGTCGCCGCGCACCGTGAAGCCCTTCATGTGGATCGCGGCGCGCACGCGGGCGTCGAGGCCACCGAACAGGGGCAGCATGCGCACCGCGTTGTTCCACTTGCCGAACGTGCGGTGCAGCCCGGTGCGCGGGCCGAGCAGGTAGGCGTCGAGCCATTCCAGCAAGCTGCCGTTCGGCACCAGGCTCCAGGCCGCGACCTCGCTCTCGTCGGCGGCCGGGTGCAGGCACAGGTTGTAGAACTTCGCGTCGCCGCCGCGCCCGTGGTTGTGCGCCAGGTAGTCGGGCACCGCATCCATGAAGTCCTTCACGGTGCACGCCGCGGCCAGGTAGACGATGCGGCGGAAGTCGTGCTCGGGGAACCGGCGGATCAGCTCGTTCAGCACGATCGTGCCCATGCTGTGCCCGACCAGCACGATCTCGGTCCCGACCGGGATCTGGCGCAGCAGTTCGAACACTGCGCCGTGCGGTTCCGCGGTCCGGCTGCGCAGGTCGTCATTGGTGAAGAACAGCGTGTCGACGCGCCGCAGCAGCATGTCGTAGCCCTCGAAGCCGACGGTGTCGATCACCGGCGTCGTCAGCACGCGCACGATTCCGGGCAGCAGCTGGCTGACACTGTTCCAGAAGCTGACGCTCGCCGGCCACTCCGGCGCGCGCGAATCGAGCCGCACGCGGTCGTGCCAGCCGTCCGGAACGGCGGCGCCCTGCGCCGGCGCGACCACGCGCTTGCACGCCGCGTAACCCTGGTCCCAGTACACGATCGGCAGCCGAGCGATTGCGCGGCCGAGGTCGGCGAGCGCGATCACCGGCGACACGACGGGGCGCCAGAAGCCCTTCTGCTCGCCGTTGTGGTACTTGACCAGGTGGTCCTGGTAACCGCTGCCGACGCCCGACTGCCAGTTGATCAGGATCGGGTAGGTCTCTCCCGCGCTGCCGTCGCGGATCGCCGGCACCAGCCGGGCGGTGCGTTCGAGGCCGTCGGGAAGCGAGTTCAGCCCGCCGTGCACGAAGATCAGCACGCGCTTCTTCGCCAGCCACTCCGGCTGCGCGACGATGTGCCGCAACTGTTCCGCGAACGCGAGCCCGGCCGTCGTCGCCGGGAGGCCGCGCGGCCCGGGCGCGACCGCGAGTTCGACCGGACCGCCTTCCGGATCGACGGTCAACGAGTGCAGGAACTGCTGCTCGCTGATCCTCGGAACGCCGCACGCCGCGGCCAGCAGCAGTGTGAGCACGCTGCTCGAGATCGGATTCATGGGTTCCTCCCAGGAGACTGGACGGCCGCAGTAGCCGCGACGGCCACGGTTCTTACCCGCGAAACGAGGTCGCACCCGCACGGCCGCCTGGTCGACACCAGGCGAGACTCGACGCGGCACCGCGTCTACGCTGGCCGCGATGCCCACGGTGGTTCGCGGTGACCGCACGATCCACTTCACCCGCGAGGGCTCCGGCCCCGGCGTCGTGCTGGTCCCGGGGCTCGGCTCGGGCGCGCGACTGTTCGGCACGCTGCCGCGCCGCTTCGCCCGCGCCGGCTTCACCTGCGCCGCGATCGACCCGCTCGGCCTGCCGCCCGGTCCGCCCTTGCCCGGCGGCGTGTTCGACTTCGGCGAAGCCGCCGCCGACGTGCTAGCCGTCGCCGCGGCGCTGCCGAGCCCGGTGGCGCTGGTCGGCACGTCGCTCGGCGGCAAGGTGGCGCTGACCGCCGCGGCGACCGGCAGCCCGAGCGCGCAGCGTCTGGTGCTGCTGTGCAGTTCGGCGCTGCGCAGCAAGCGCGGGGAACGCATCTACCAGTGGTTCGAGCTGCTGAGCACGGTCGTCGACGGCGCCTGGCTCGGCGACCTGACCGCGCCGTTCCTGTTCGGCGCGACCTTCCACGAGCAGAAACCCGGCATCGTCGACGACATCGTGCGCAGCGCCAGGCCGAGCCCCGAAGGCCGCGCGTTCATGGCGGCGCAGGCGAGGGCACTGCAAGCGTTCGACGGCCGCGCAGCGTGCGCCCGCATCACCTGGCCGACGCTGTGCCTCGCCGGCGCCGAGGACACCCTGACGCTGCCGGCCGAAGTCGCGGCGACGGCGACGCTGATTCCGGGCGCGCAGCACGAGTGCCTGCCGGGTGCGGGCCACAGCCTGCTGCTCGAGAGTGCGCGCGCGTTCGACGCCGTGGTCGCGTTCCTGCGCGAACGCTGACGCGGCGGTCAGGGCAACGGCACGATCCACGACGCCGCGAGCTGCGGGTCGCCGCGCAGCGCCATCGTCGTGCACAGGACGCGCAGCGACGGCGCCGGCGTCACCTTCCTGGTCTTGGTGTTGCACTCGACGTCGAACTCCCGCTGCAGGTCGCAGCAGCGCGCGTCGAGCCACGCTTCCGCGCGCTCGGCCCCCGCCAGCGTCGCGATCAGCTTGCCGCCGCCGATCAGGGCGTCGATCCGGAGTCCGCGGCGCGGCGCGGGCACGTGCAGCCAGTAGTGGTCGCGCACGACGCCATCGGTCGCCTCCCAGAACAGGATCGTCGGCTGCGGCGTGCGCACGCGCGGCACCAGTTGCGCCAGCAGGTCGCGGTCCGGCAGCCCCGTATGCCCGTTGCCCTCGACCAGCGTGAACGTGGTCGGGTAGCGGCCCGGGTGCACCTGCCGCAGGCCGACCAGCAAGCTCTCGAACTTCTCGCAGCGCTCGCGCCGCCCGTAGTCGGTGTCGCGGCCGCCCACCATGAACGAGAACGGCAGCGAGTGCAACCCGATCGGCGACGACTCGCCGTCGGTGGGTGCTGCGGCGCTGGCGTGCACCGCGGCGAAGCGGTGCGGCAGCTTCGGCCCGAGCGCGAACGCGCCGTAGCCGCCGTGGCTGTAGCCGATCGCGATCACGCGGTCGGGATCGACGTCGCCGCACACGACGAACTGCCGGATCAGCTTCTCGACCAGCGGGTAGCAGTAGTCGGTGTAGAAGCCGTTCCACTCGTCGGTCGGCGCCCGCAGCGCGCAGTACAGGTAGCCGCCGGCGTCCGGCTGGTCCCGGTAGTACACCTGCATGTGCCGCCACTGCTGGTCGTTGACCGCCTTGGCGACCCCGCCGCCCCCGTGCATCGCGATCACCAGCGGCCAGCCGCTGGCGGGCCGCTTGCCGACCGGCTTCACGGTGTACGCGCTCTCCTTGCCGCCAGCCCGCACGACCTTCGCCGCGAAGTCGGCCTGCAGCACCGTGGTCTCGGCGGCGCGGAACGCCGCGAACACCACCGCCCGCAGCCGCGCGTCCCCGGCGCCCGTCAGCAGTTCGGCATCGAGGTTGCGGTCGAACTCGAAGGTCGCGCGGCGCTCGGCGTCGGCGGCGAAGAAACGGTCGATCTGCGCGCGCAACGCTTCGTCCGGAGCCGCCGCCGGCGTGGCCGGACGCGCCGGATCCTGCGCCGCGATCGCTGCCGCGCCATCGCTCTCCGGTCGCCGTGCGTAGCGCGCCGACACGTCGGTCCCCCACAGTTCGATGCCCGGAGCCCAGCCGGCCGCGAAGCGTTCGCCGGTCGCTGCGAACGACACGGCCCAGATGCGGTGCGCCCGGTCCGCCGCCGAACACCGCGCCGCGTCCCCGACGAACCAGCCGCGGTCGAGCCCCGCCGGATCCGGCTCGTCGGCGCCAGCGAACCGCCAGGCGTCGCCGTCCCATACTTCGACCCAGGTGTGGTTGCCCGGCTTGTGCGGCCAGCGCACCGATACCAGCCGCGCCGGCACGCAGCACGCGCGGCAGGCGTCGGCGAGCAGGATCGCGAGCCCGGTGCAACTCGCCTTGCCCTGCGCGATCGACTCGCTCGGCGCCTGGTCGGCGCGCGCCCGCGCGGTCGAGTAGTGCACGTTCAGCAGCCCGAAGATCGTCTCGTTCAGTTTCTGTGCCGCCTCGCCGGGCGTGCGGCAGTCGCGCACCAGCGGCACGAAGCGCTCGACGAACCCCGTGCGCCAATCCTCGCGCGTTTCGTTGGCCTGGGCGTAGGGCACCACGTAGCTCCGGAACAGGTCGTCGGCGAGCCGTGCGCCCCAGGCCACCTGCGCCCGCACCGCCACCGCCTGCTCGATGCCGCGCTGCAGGAACGCCGCGGTCAGGGTGCGGGCATCGTCCGCCGGCATGTGCGTCAGCAGGAACTCCATCGCCTCGCGTTGCTCCGCCGGCGCCTTCTGCCAGGCCAGCTCGAGCTGGTCGCGGTTGTCACCGGCGCGCAGGAATGCGCCCACCACGGCAGCCGACGGCGATTGGGCGCAGGCACACACGGCGCAGGACACGAACGCGACGGCGGCGCGCAGCATGGCCCGGTTGTAGCAGCCGTTCACGCGGCGCGCAGCGTGCCGTGGCTGAACATCCAGATCCCGGTCGTCGCCGCGACGACGACCGCGACCAGCCAGATGCCGACCGCCCAGCGATGCCAGGCGCGCGCGCGTTCCGACCGCCAGAGCCACAGCCCGGTCAGCAGCACCGGCAGCGCCAGCAGGCCGCCCGCCTTCGCACACGGCAGGTGCACGGCCTTCACGTCGGCCGGGAAGTCGTAGCGCGCGACCAGTTGCTCGGTCAGCAGCACGGTGACGACCAGCATCGCGATCGTCAGCGGCCCGAGCCACAGGTGGATCCGGCGGCGGCCGGTGCGGCCGGTCCACAGCGCGATCGCGATCAGCGCGACGGTGGCGGTGAGAGCGAGCCAGAACATCGGCGCCTGCATCGCCGCATCGTGCAGGTGCCCGGCGCGAGTGGGAAGGGCGAACTGCAGGCCGTGCGGTCCGGCCAGCCTCCGCTACGCTGTGGCGATGGTCGAGATCCTGACCGGCGACGTGCGCGGCCATTCGTGGCGCGTCGGCATCGCGGTCGCACGCTTCAACGAGGCCGTCACCCAACGCCTGCTGGAAGGCGCCCTGGCGACGTTGCGCGACCACGGGGTTCGCGACGACGACGTCACCGTGGCCTGGGTGCCCGGCGCTTTCGAACTGCCGGGCACCTGCCGTTGGCTCGCCGAGTCCGGTCGCTGCGATGCCGTCGTGATGCTCGGCGCGGTCGTGCGCGGCGGCACCGACCACTACGAACACGTCTGCCGCGGCGTCACCGACGGCGCGATGCGCGTCGCGCTCGACTCCGGGCTGCCGCTCGGCTTCGGCGTGCTGACCTGTGCGACGATGGAACAGGCGCTGGCGCGCGCCGGGGGCGAGCACGGCAACAAGGGAAGCGACGCTGCCATCGCCGCGTTGGCGCAGGCCGACCTGCGCCGCCAACTGGGCCCTTCGCGACCGCGACGCAACGGTTGATCCGGCCTGCCCGGCCGCTACCGTGCGCAACCTCGCTCCTTGCCAATGACCGCCCCCATCCGCCGCCGCACCCGCGCTCGCGAAGTCGCGATGCAGGTCCTGTTCCAGTTCGACGTGCGCGGCGCGGACTACGCGAGCGAGAGCGGAACGACGATCGCGGCGCTGTGCGCCGACGAGGCCAACGGCGACAAGGTCGAGCCCGACGTCGTCGAGTTCGCGACCCGGCTGGTCGAAGGCACGCTGGCGCACCGCAACCTGATCGACCAGAAGCTCGCCGGGGTCACGCGCAACTGGGATCTGCGCCGCATGGCGAACGTCGACCGCAACGTGCTGCGCATGGCGACCTGGGAGCTGATGTTCTGCGCCGACGTGCCGCCGAAGGTCGCGATCAACGAGGCGATCGAGCTGGGCAAGAAGTTCTCGACCGCCAACTCGGGTGGCTTCGTCAACGGCATCCTCGACCGGATCCGCATCGACCTCGAGAAGGAACGCGCCGCCACCCCGCCGCCCCCCGCCGCCGCCGACTCGTCCGGCTGAGCCGCACGCCGCGGCCAG
>JBASWX010000663.1:0-2917 GCA_049276695.1 Planctomycetota bacterium | reverse complement strand
GCGCCGCAGTGCGCAGGCCGGGTTCGCTGTTTCTTGGTAGACTCCCGCGGCCCGTCGCCCCGCCCCGCTCGCCGCCGCCCGCTTCGCTCTCCGCGCCTCCTATGCGTACCCACGACCTCGCTTCCGTCTTCGCCCTTGCCGCCGGTCTCTGCGCCCAGGTGCCGCAGCCCAAGATGGGCGCCCCGGTACACGGCCTGACTGCGCAGCAGCTCGCGCGCTTCCAGGCCGGCCGCGTCGACTTCTCGCACACTTTCGCGGTCAACGAGGGCCTCGGCCCGATCTTCAACCAGTCGAGCTGTGGTTCGTGCCACAACAACCCGGTCGGCGGGCCCGGCAGCCAGTTCGTGACCCGCTTCGGTTTCACGGACGGCAAGGGCAACTTCGACCCGCTCGCCGCCCTCGGCGGCTCCTTGTTGCAGGCGCAGGCGATCAACGTCGCGTGCCAGGAAGTGATCCCCGGGGCCGCCAACACCACCGCACTGCGTGTGACCCCATCGGCGCTCGGCATGGGCCTCGTCGAAGCGATCCCCGACGCGGCGATCGCCGCGCACGAGACCACGCCGCCGGCTCCCGGCATCACCGGTCGCGTGCACTGGGTCACACCGCTGGAGACGCCGACCGGGCCGCTGCGCGCCGGACGCTTCGGCTGGAAGGCGCAGGTCGCGACGACGCTGACGTTCTCCGGTGACGCGTCGCAGAACGAACTCGGCTTCAGCAACCGGCTCGTGCCGTTCGACAACGCGCCGAACGGCAACGCGGCGCTGCTGGCGGCCTGGGACACGGTCGCCGATCCCGAGGACGGCCCGAACCCGCAGGGCCAGCACTTCATCGACCGCATCACCGACTTCCAGCGCTTCCTCGCGGCCCCGCCGCAGACGCCGAAGAGCGGCATGAGCGGCGAGGCGATCTTCAACGCGGTCGGCTGTGCCAACTGCCACGTCGCCGCGTACCTGACCGCCAACGATCCGGCGCTCGAACCGGCGCTGCGCAACAAGGCGATCCGGCCGTACTCGGACTTCCTGGTCCACGACATGGGCATCGCCGCCGACTTCATCGAGCAGGGCACGGTGACCGGCGCCGAACTGCGCACGCCGTCGCTGTGGGGGGTGCGCAACCGCGATCCGCTGTGGCACGACGGCCGCGTCGTCGGCGGCACGCTGCAGTCGCGCATCCTCGGCCCGACCGGGATCATCTTCCAGCACTCGGCCTTCGGCAGCGAAGCCGCGCCGTCGGCCGCTGCGTTCAACGCGCTGTCCGCCGCCGACAAGCAGAAGGTCGTCGCGTTCCTCGATTCGCTCGGCCGCGCCGAGTTCGACTGGACCGGCGACAACGTGCTCGACCTCGCCGACCTCAACGCTTTCCGGATCTCGGTCGGCGGCCCGTACACGCCCGACAGCCCGCAGGCGGTGTTCGACATCAACCAGGACGGCTTCGTCGGCCCGATCGACCTCAACGCCTTCGCGCTCGTCTACGAAGCCGACTGCAACAACAACGGCACCAACGACCTCGCCGACGTGCTCAACGGCACCGCCGCCGACAACAACCACAACTACGTTCCGGACGAGTGCGAGTTCTGCCAGACCAACCTCGGCTACGCCGGTGCTGGCGCGCTGACGCTGTGGATGTGCGGCGACCAGCTGACCACCGCGAACTCGCGCGGCACCTTCCAGGTCTCCGGCGGCCCGCCGAACGGCCCGCTGCTGGTCGGCATCGGCGCTGCGTCGAACCCGTACCTGATCACGCCGACCGAGTACCTGGTGCCGCTCGAGCCGCTGGTCGCGCTGATCGACTACTTCGTGCTCGACAACAACGGCCGCTTCACCATCGCGATCCAGGGCGGCGGCAACCTGCCGATCAGCACCTGGATCTTCCAGGCGGCGACGTTCAACGGCACGGCGTTCGACCTGTCGAACGCGCTGTCGGTGCAGGTCGGCGGCTTCTGAACAGGTAGCTCACCGCCGGGCGCGCAGCGCCTTGGCGATCTCGCCGGCGACCCACTCGTTGCCGGCGCGCGTCATGTGGCCGCGAAAGTAGCGGCCGTGCAGGGACGGATCCTGCGCGTTCAGTTCGGCGAAGCGGCTCGCCAGATCGATCGTCGCGATGCCGCGCGACTCCGCGTGCCGCAGCACGCCGGCCGCGACTTCGTGGGGCCGGTCGCCCTGCATCACCACGAGCAACCTGGCCCCGCGCACCTTGCACGCCGCGGCGATTCGCTCGAGCAGCCGCTTGCCGAGTTCCGGGCCCTTGCCGACCAGCGCCGGCACCGCGACCTGCTTCTCGTTCTCGAACCACCAGCCGCGCACCGTGTTCGCCAGCACCGCGTCGACCACCGCGCTGTGCCCGAAGAAGTCCTTCCAGCGCTTGCCCGCATCGTCGCTGCCGGCGTCGTGGTCCAGGGGCACATTGCGCAGCAGAAGGCCGTCGCCGTCGAACTCGAACACCGGCTGCGCGGTGTAGCGCCGCGAGTATTCGCAGCGCGTCAGGTCGTCGGGCACGAAGCTGACCACCAGCGCGTCGACCCGGAAACGCTCCAGCATCGCCTCCGCGCGCAGCACCGCCTGCGCCAGGCTGTAGCCGAATACGCCGCCGTTCTTGACGGGTTGCTGCAGCACGCGCTCGAGCGCCGCCGGCCACGACGCGTCGTCGTCGACCTCGTCGCCGAAGGTGAACGAGTCGCCGACCGCGGCGATCACGCGCTCGCCGGGCGGGGTGGGCTGCCCGTTCTTGCGCATGCCGTCGCCATCGATCGACACCTGCGTGCCCCAGTGGTTGTCGCGGCTGGCGAAGTCGGCGCGCGGCACGTAGCCGAGCACCGGATGCCGTTCGGCCGGGTAGTTGCGCTTCAGCAGGTCGGTGCGCAGTTCGCGGAAGCTGCCGAAGTGGCCCGGCGCCCGGACGAGTCGGATCACGACTTCGG
>JBASWX010000662.1:0-4271 GCA_049276695.1 Planctomycetota bacterium | reverse complement strand
CCGAGGCGCAGCCGCCAGCCGTCGGGGCCGACGGTGTCGATCACGACGTGCGGCGGCGGCGCGCCGGGTGCGGCGGTGGTCTGGGCCACCACAGGGGTCAGCAGCGCGACGACAGCGGCGAGGATGGTCTTCATGATGGCATGGAGAGAGGAAGGTCCGTCACGGGCGGCGCAGCGTCACCATGGCGGCCAGCAAGCCCGCGAGCGACAGGCCGGCGCTGACGAGGAACACGGTACCGGGATGCGCTCCGGTGCGCCCTGGGTCGATCGACCACGCGAACACACCGGCGCCGAGCAACGGCCCGAGTACGTTGGCGAGACTCTGCGCGCTCGTCAGCCCACCCTGCACCGCGCCCTGTTCGTCCGGCCGCACGCTCTTGGTGATCAGCGATTGGCACGCCGGCATCGCGATGCCGCCGAACGACGCGACGCCGATCGCGACGTAGATCATCCAGCCGGCCGTCGCCAGCGCGTAGCCGACGTAGGCCACCGTCGCGATCGCGAGTCCGACGACGATCGCACGCCGTTCGCCGAGGCGCGGCACGATGCGGCGCGCGAGGCCGCCCTGCACGA
The DNA here is from genome assembly GCA_049276695.1 of Planctomycetota bacterium. Lineage (GTDB taxonomy): Bacteria > Planctomycetota > UBA1135 > UBA1135 > UBA2386 > UBA2386. Next base: position 3,699 of record JBASWX010000662.1, on the reverse strand, counting down.
CGAACGCGCCGAGGCCGACCGCGAACATCGACCAGCCGACGTCGGCGGGCTGCCAGTCGTAGCGGTGCTTGGTGTACAGCCGCCACGTCGCGTGCAGCGCGAACTGCGCGACGTTGACCAGGAACAGCGTGCCGGCGAGGCGCAGCGCCAGCGGATAGCGGGCGAACACCGCCAGCGCCGCGATCGGGCTGGTGATCCGGCGCTGGCTGCGCCGTTCCGGCGGCAGCGACTCCGGCAGCACGAACCAGCCGTACGACGCGTTCAGCAGCGTCAGCGCGCCGGCCAGGTAGAAGGGGTAGCGGATGTCGGTGTTGCCGAGCAGCCCGCCCGCCAGCGGGCCGAGCACGAAGCCGACGCCGACCGTGGCGCCGAACATGCCGAACGCGCCGGCGCGCTTCTCCGGCGGCGTCACGTCGGCGATGTAGGCGGCGGCGACGGTCATGCTGGCGCCGGTCAGGCCGTTGATCACGCGGGTGACGAACAACCACGGCACGGTCGGCACCAGCGCCATCGCGAAGTAGTCGAGGCCCGATCCGAGCATCGCCAGCAGCAGCACCGGCCGGCGGCCGTAGCGGTCGGACAGGGCGCCGAGCACCGGCGAACCGAGGAACACCATCGCCGAGAAGGTCGCGATGAGCCAGCCGACGACGGGCGCCGCATCGGCCTCGGTGCCGCCCTGCAATTGCATGATCAGGTCGGGCCCGACCGGGATCAGCAGTCCGAACCCGAGCACGTCGAGCAGCACCGTGAACAGGACGAAGCGCATTCCTGGTTGGCGGGCGGTCACGGCCGCGATCGTGCGGCCGCACCCGGCGCGCGTCCACAGCATGGAACGACAAGCGCACGGCGCGATGATGGTCCGCGATGGAGCCGTTCAAGAACCGGATCGATGCGGCACTGGTGCGCACCGCGGCGCGCCGGTTGCGGCGCGTGCAGGCCGACTTCCCGGATCGGCGCTTCGTCGCGCTGGCGACGCGGGGCCTCGACAACCTCGAACTGAAGCAACGGGTCGCCCACGTCGCGCAGGCGCTGGCGGCGACGTTGCCCGCCGACTTCGACGCGGCGGCCGGCGTGCTCGAACGCAGCCTGGCGCCGCCGCTCGCGGGCGACGACCTGGGCCGGTTCGCGCCGGGCCCGGCGGGCCTCGCCGGCTGGATCATCTGGCCGATGACCGAGGTCATCGCCGCGCGCGGGCTCGGCCACCCGGAGCGTGCGCTGCGCACGCTGCGCGAACTGACGCAACGTTGGACCGCCGAGTACGCGATCCGCCCGTTCCTGGTCGCGCACCAGGCGCTGACGCTGCGCACGCTCCGCTCGTGGTTGCGCGATCCGAGCGCGCACGTGCGGCGCCTGGTCAGCGAAGGCACGCGGCCGCGGTTGCCGTGGGGCCTGCAGCTGCGCGCGTTCGTCGCCGATCCGTCGCCGACGCTGCCGCTGCTCGCAGCTCTGCAGGACGATCCGAGCGAGTACGTGCGGCGCAGCGTCGCCAACCACCTGAACGACATCGCCAAGGACCATCCCGACGTCGTCGCCGACTGGCTGGAACGCCACCTTCCCGATGCGTCATCCGAGCGCGCAGCGCTGCTGAAGCGAGCGACCCGCACGCTGGTCAAGCGCGGCGATCGTCGCGTATTGGCCGCATGGGGCGTCGCGTCGCCGCTGCGCGGCAGCGCTGCACTGCGCATCGCGCCGGCGCGCGTGCGCCTCGGCACCAGCATGCGGCTCGAGGTGGTGCTGCGTTCGGCATCACCGCGCCCGCAGCGGCTCGTCGTCGACTATGTCGTGCACCATCAGCGGGCGTCCGGGCGCACTTCGAGGAAGGTGTGGAAGGGCTGGACGCTCGAACTCGCGTCGCGGGCCGTGCACGAACTGAGCCGCACGCACTCGTGGCGGGCGACCACCATCCGCACCGACGTTCCCGGCCGCCACCACGTCGAGTTGCTGGTGAACGGCCGCGTCGTCGCTCGCGCCGCGGTCTGGCTGCTCGCGTCGTCACGTTCGTCGCAGTCTGGCTGACGATTCCCACGGGCGGGGTTATGGTCAAGTCCGTGGAGCGTCCACCCGGATTCCTCGACGAGCAGGAGACCCTGGCCCAGGAAGCCCGGGAAATGCAGCGGCTCGGGCCGGCCGAACGCGTCGCGCTGTTCTGTTCGATCCAGCGCATGATCGACAACGTGTGGGCTTCGCTGCCCTTCGCGGAGAAGTGGCGCCGGCTGCAGTTGGCCGAACAGATCGACGGGCCGCGGCCGGAGCCCTGGTGGATGGGGGTGAAGCCGGAGGCGCGACCGTGAACGGCCTCGACGATGTCTCGTCGGCGATCGACCACGTCGCACTCGTGCTGGCGCAGCAGCAGATCCCGCACGCTTTCGGGGGCGCCTTGGCCCAGAACTACTGGGGCGTCGTGCGGGCGACCCAGGACGTCGACGTGCTGGCGTTCATTCCAGCGGTGCGATTCCAACAGGTCGTCGATGCGCTGACTGCCCACGGATTCACGAGTCGCGCTCGTGACGGCGGTGTGTCGCCCTTGGAAGTCGCCGTCGCGCGAGAGTCACAGCGGGTGCGTGGCTTGTTCGAAGCGTGGCTCGGCATCGTCAAGGTCGAGCTGTTCAGTCCGATCCTGCCGCTGCAGCACCGCATCCTCGAACGCGCGGTGCAGTTGCCGTGGAAGGACCGCAAGATCCCGGTCACGACCGCGGAGGATCTCATCCTGCTGAAGATGGTGTTCCACCGCGACAAGGACCTGCGCGACATCCGGGCGATGGTCGCGACGAGGGGCGAGAGCCTCGACCGCGCCTACATGCTGGCGCAGGCAGGCACGCTGTTGGACGCCACCCGGATCGCCGAACTGCGGGGGCTCTTGGCTCCGACCGGCTGACGCCGATCGATCATGGCTGGTGGAGCCCGCGGGTGGGGCCGCGCTCAGTCCTTCTTCGCCTTCGCCTTCGGCGCCGTCCACGTGAACGGCTTGCTGCCGTTCGCCGGCGGCTGGCAGTCGACGTGGCCGGACTCGGCCGCGACTGCTTCGACCCACCAGCGCCACGTGTCGCCGGCGGCCAGGCCCGGCAGGCTGACGCCGTAGACGCCGTCGTTGGCGGCGCCGTCGCCTTGCGTGCCGTCGTCGCGCATTTCGATCGGCGTGAACGTCCCGAACGCGCCCTGGTCGGCGTGCAGCCGCACCGCGGCGATCCGGGTCCCGCTCGCGCGGCAGGTCACGCTCAGCACGTACTGGTCGCCGTGCTGCTGCACGGTCGAGCCGGGCGCCGCGAGCTGCGGCCACGGACCGGCGAGGGCCGGATCGTCGAGGATCGCCTTGCGGCGGCTGGCGACGACGGCGAGCAGCGAACGCGGGGCAGGCTTGCCCTGGTCGTCGGTTGCGAACGAGTTGGCGAACGCTTCGTAGCCGTACAGCGAGTGCGCATCGACCTTGACCAGCGGCTCGAACAGCGACCGCCAGGTCGCGAGCCGCGCGCCGAGCGTTGCGTCGGACAGCGCGGTGGTCGCCAGCACGCGAAGGTTCGCGAGGTAGCGTTCCTTCCACGCCGGGACTTCGAGCAGCCGCTGCAGCAGCGGCCGATCGGCTCGCGTCGCACCCGCGAGCGGCGTGCTCGCGGTGCCGCCCGGACCGCCGCGTCGGCCACCGGGGCCACCCGGACCGCCAGGTCCCGCCTGGCCGCCCGGACCCTGCGGTGGGCCACCTTG
>JBASWX010000661.1:0-1649 GCA_049276695.1 Planctomycetota bacterium | reverse complement strand
GCGAGGCGGCGGACGCCGCGGCGCTCGCCGAAGCGGTCGCAGCGGCGGTCGGCACGCCGCTGGCGCCGGTCGTGCGCAAGGTGGCCGAAGGCATCCGCTACTGCGGTTCGTTGTTCCACGGCCGCGCGGTCACCGCGCTGCGCGCGACCGGCGCGCTCGCACACCTGCCCGGCCTCGTGGCGTGGCTCGGCCGCGCCGTCGGCGTCTCCAGCGAGATCGCCGAACCGTTCGTCAGCGTCGAACCGGGGCCGCTCGCCGACCGCCCGCCGGTCGAACGCGGCCGCTACGCCACCGCGCTGGGCCTGGCACTCGGGAGCGCCGCGGCATGAGCATCGCAGTCGACTTCCTGCCGGCGGCCTACCGCGAACGGCTGGCGCGCGCGCGGGCACGCCGCGAACGCTTGCTGCTCGCGATCCCCGTCGCCGCCGGCGTGCTGGCGACCGACCTGGTGCTGCGGCTGCGCGTCGACGTCGCCAGCCAACTCGCCAGCAACGCCGAGGTGCGGGCCGAACAGGGCGAACAACGCACCGCGCAGGTCCGGCAGCTGGCGCAGCGACTGACGGCGCGGCAGGCCGAGCTGGCCACAGCGCTGCAGCCGTTCGCCGCGCCGCGCGCGATCGCCGTGCTGGACGCGGTGGTCGCCAGCCAGCCCGCCGGCGTGACGCTGCACGAGATCAGCTTCCGGCACGAGCCGTGGGCTGCGGCTGCCCGGTCCGACCTGCGGCTGCAGGCCAGCAGCCGTTCAACCGCCGAGTTCGAAGCGTTCCTGACGGCCTTGCGCGACGACGGCGCGCTGCCGGCCCTGCAGTGCGCGCGCACCTTCCGCGTCGGCAGCGGCGTCGGCTTCCATCTCGAGACCGTCACCGGACCCGCGAGCCCACGATGAACCACGCCACGTGTTCCTTCCTGGTGCTGGCCGGGCTCGCCGGGGCCTGGTACGCGGTCTGCGGTCGCGGCCACTTCGCCGCAATCGCCGAGCGGCGCGCGGCGATGGCCGACGCCTACGCGCGCTTCGAACGCGCCGAACTCGCCGCCGACGAGATCGGCCTGCTCGAACAGGCCGACGCGGAACTCGAAGCCTGGCGCGAAGAGCTGGCGATCGGCGGGACCGGCGAAGCACCGGCGCCGCTGCTGCTGGCCGCCGCCAACGACGTGAAGGCCTGCGGCCTCGCGGTCGAAGGCGTCGAAGCGATGCCCGCCGACCAGGGCCTCGGCCCCAACCAACGCGTGCGGCTGGCGGTCAGCGGCACCTTCGCGAACCTGTTCCGCGCGTTGGTGGCCATCGAGAACAGCACGTTGCCGACGCGCGTGACCGAACTCAACGTGCACGCCGCCGCCGACAGCGACAAGGTCCGCAGCGAGTTGGTGGTCGTACGCCGTTGGCTGGAGGCACGATGACGCCGGCCGTCACTGCCGCGCCGCCAGAGGTCAGCAGCCCGGTCCGCGTGCTCGCCCGGCTGCGTACGCTGCCGCGGCGTGCGCTGCTGCTGGTCGCGCTGGTGCCGGTACTGGTGTTCGCCTGGCTGCCGCTGCTGGGCAGCGGCGAACCGCTGCGGGCCACGTTGCCCATCGCTGCGACCCCGGACGCGGCGATGGCCGCGCCGCCAGCGGCGCCGGCGGCGCCGGCTGGCGAAACCGCTCCGGTGAGC
>JBASWX010000660.1:0-11102 GCA_049276695.1 Planctomycetota bacterium | reverse complement strand
AGGCGGAGTGGCGGCGCCTCAACGCATCGAAGCCGCCGCTCGGCGACAGCGCGGCGATGGCGCGCCGGCAACAGCGCCGCGACGAACTGCAGCGGTGGGGCGAAGGGCCACGGGCGTTCCTCGAGGGTGTGCGGCAGCGTGCGGCGACGAGAGCGAAGTCGGTGTCGCGGGTGCGGCTCGTGCCCAGCGACTGAAGGTCGGCAAGAAGGCGCCGCGCCCGTGCCCGGTTGCTACCCTCGGTGCCGCCAAGGTGGGCCCGGGCGGGAGCACCTGACGCGAGTGCGGCCGATGACCGGAGCCACTGAAGGACCGAAGCCCCGAACCGTGCGGTTCCCGCTCGCCAACCTCGGCGAGCAGCTCGCCGCATTCGCCCAGCGGTGGCCAGCCGCGCGGGCCGACCGCGACGGGCAGGCGTTCGCCGGCGAAGGCGAAGCACTGCACGTGCCGATGCTGGCGCCGCGGCTGTCGCCTGGCGAAGCGCTCGCCGATTACCGCACGCGGTTGCCGGACGCACGAGAGACCGCCGTCGTGCTGCTGCTGCAGGCCGGCGCGATGGCGTTCGGCTGCTGGCGCGGCGACGAGCTGCTGCGCCACAAGGCGGTGCGCAAGTACGTGGTGCGCGGTCACGGCCGGGCGCAGCCGCTGCATCGCAAGACCGCCGGCAAGTCGCGCTACGGCTCACGGCTGCGGCTGCAGAACTGGGAACGGCTGCTGGTCGAGACGAACGAGCGCCTCCGCGATTGCTGGCGCGAGCTGGGAACGCCGGCGCGCGTGTTCGTCGCCATCCCGGTGCGCGTCTGGAGCGATCTCGAAGCCACGGATCCGCCGCCGCCGTTCGGGCGCAGCGATGCGAACGTGCAGCGCGTGCCGATGCACGTGCACCGGCCGGACTTCGCCGAGCTGCAGCGCGTGCACGGCTGGCTGACGCACGGTCGGCTCGAGCTGCCGGCTTCCTGACCGCGGCTGCGGCCCAGGACACCGGCGTGCCTGGCCGCAACGTCACTTCGGCTTCGTCGCGGGCCGCCGCGTCAACACCATCTCGAACGTGCCGGCGTCCTTGCCGTCGGCCGACTGCAAGCGCTGGATCACGCGGCGCTGGTCGATGCCGAGTTCGACTTCTTCGGCGACCGTGACCTCGCCGTCCGGCATCTGCAGCGTGCCGGTGCCGACGAGCTTCTTGCCGGCTTCGTCGAGCGTGCAGGTCGAGATCGCCAGCACGGGGCTGCCGCTGTCCACCCAGAAGCGCACGTAGCGCCGCTGCTGCTTGTCGAAGCCCATCAGGCCACGACCTTCGATCCTGCTCCCGCCGAACTCGCTCTCGAACACCGAGCGCAGCCAACAGCCGTCGGTGAGCACCGAGTCGCACATGCGTCCCGTGCTGCGCATCGGCTTCGCCATGCCCGGCATCGTCGCCGTGATCGCGCACTGCCATTCGCCGGCGAGCGAGGTGAGCAGTTCGTGCTCCGGCGCGATCGTCGGCCGGCCAGGCGCCACCGCCGGCACCTCCGCCTTGGTGCGCTCGAACACGCGTTCGGTCAGCGGCTTGCCCGCCGGCGCACCTCGGAACAGGCGTTCCGTCGGTGGTTCGCCCTGCGGCAGCGCGAGCACGGTCAAGAGGCCGAGCTTCCTGGCGGTCGCCGACCGCCCGCGCCACGTGATCGTGCGCTGCACGGCATCGAACTCGCCATCTTCGACCACCGCCTCCAGCGTGCCGCTGACGCGAACGCGCACGAAGCTGTGTCGTGCCGGATCGCAACCGGTCAGCCAGTGCATCTCGTTGTTGCCGGCGTAGGTCACGGACTGCAGCCAGAGACCGCCACAGACCAGTTCGGCAACCTCCAACTGCTCGGACGCCACCGCCTTGGCGGCGGCGGTCGCCATCCCGCTCGACGTCACCTTCCAGGTTCCTGCCATCTCCTGCAGCAGCGCCCGTTCCGGCGCGACCGCGGACTGCTGGGCCACGAGCGGCACGGCACACACGAGCACGAGGAAGCGGCACGGGCGGTGGCGGGTCATGGCGACCATGCGAACACCGGCCGGCGCAGACTTCCACTGCGCTGCCGCCGCGATGCACGTCCGCGCGGCAACCTGTCCGGTCGCCGCGCGTGGCGCCAGGTTTCGCGTCACTGGATCGTGACCTGCCAGGTCCCGGTCAGCGCGAGCGGCGGCGCCGGGCAGCCGCCGGCGGAGAAGAAGTCGAGGCCCTGCACGCGCAGGCCGATGCCGCACATCGCCGGCCCCGCCGGGATCATCAGGGTGTCGGCCGAGGTGAAGTTGGCGAGCAACCACTCGTGCCCGATCGTGCAGACGCAGAACGGCACCGCGACTGCGGTGAAGCCGTAACCGACGAAGCCGAAGCCGGTGACGCCGCTCAGCGTCGAGCGGATCAAGCCGCCCGGCGTCGGCATGCCGGTCACCGTCAGGCTCGCCGTGCTGCACGGCGCGACCAGCGGGTCGAGCACGATCGAACCCATGCCGCTGGTGCGCGAACCGAACAGCCGGAACGGAACGCCGGTCGCCGCCGGCATGAAGCCGGTCGCGTCGTTGTTCAGCGGCACCCAGGCGCCACCCGTGCCCAGCTGTTGGATCGCGTTCCCGGTGATGCGCTGGTCCAGGATCGTGACCGGCGGCACGAACGTGCTGCCGGCGACGCGGAACGCGAACCAGTACTGGCCCGGGCCGAGCGTCAGCGGCGTCGGCAGCGCCAACGCCGTGCGCATGATCGCGCGCGTCGTGCCGGTCGGCGCGGTCGTGGTGGCGCGGTAGACCCCGGTCCACTCGTTGGCGACGAACGTCGGCGTCAGCAGCGCGCCCGGACTGCCGGGCAGCGGCACGCCGCCCGCCGCCGGGTTGCCGCCGTAGAACTGCACGTAGACGCCGGTCACCGGCGATGGCGTCGTCGGGTTGCCCGTCGCGTACGAGAACACCTCGACGTGCGTGATCGTCCAGGTGCCGCACACCGTGAAGTCGTCGGCCAGCGTGTTCGGCACCGCGGCCTGCGCGCCCGCGCCGTAGAAGTTCAGGCTCATCGGCGCGGTGTTCTGCAGTTCGCTGAGGCCCGCACCACCGGCACCGCCCGTCGCGTTGGTGACGAACGGACCGTTGTCATGGATCAACTCGGGGTACTCGACGAGGAACCCACGCGGTGCGTTGCTGACGCCGCAGCCACCGTCCGGGATGTCGTTCCACACCGGCAGCGGCCCCTGCAGGCCGGGGCAACCGAACTGCAGGAAGTTCTCCTCCTGCCCGCCACAGGAATTCGTCGGCTCGCCGACGCTCCACGCCGTGTAGACGAACGGCTCGCCGGTGACCCAGGCCCAACTGCCAGCCGCGTCGGATCCGCCGAGCCACGGCCCACCGGTGCCGCCCGGGGGGCCTCCCCACCACAGCCCGCCGGTGTTCGGTCCGGTCGCGACGCCGTACACGAACGCGTTCTCGCCCGGCGAAGTGATCGTCGCCAGGTGGCCGTTCAGGCTCTGCGCGAAGGCCTGCGCCTGGTTCCAGGTGATGCCGCCGGGCGCGGACCAGGCCTGGTAGTAGTGGCCGTTGCCGCCGGCCGACGTCGCCCAGCGGGACGGAACGGCGCAGTAGGTCTGCGACGGGGCGGCGACCGCGAGCAGCAGCGCGGTGCCTGCGAACGTGAGGGAGGAGAAGCGCATGGTGGTGGTGGTGGTCAGGGTTGGCAGCCGTGCTCCAGACGTCCAACGGGAACGCCCGCGACGGCCGACGTCCCGGTAGGCGCAGGGCGACCCGCTGCTGTGCAACGCCAGTCGTCATTTCGTGCGCCGGCCCGGGCGGAGCGGCAGCGGCCCGGCGTCCGGCACCGCACGGCCGGCTTCGCGATCGGGCGCCGCCTCCCTACACTCCTGCCGCGTCGGCGTGGCGCCCCGTCCACACCGCCGCGCGCGCACCCGACCCGACCTGGAGAGCAGACCATGACCGCCCCCACCCCCGCCCCGAACAAGGCCCCCGACTTCTACGCGCTGCCCGCGGCCCCGCTCGACCAGGCCGGCGCCGACCTGCAGGGCCGGCGCGGCAAGGTGACGCTCGTCGTCAATGTCGCCAGCGCCTGCGGCTACACGCCCCAGTACGCGGGCCTGCAGAAACTGCACGACGAACTGAAGGGCAAGGGCTTCGCTGTCGTCGGCTTCCCGAGCAACGACTTCGGCGAGCAGGAGCCGGGCGACGCCGCCGCGATCCGGCAGTTCTGCTCGACCAAGTACCAGGTCGGCTTCCCGCTGTTCGCCAAGGTGCAGACCAAGGAAGGCGCTGGCCAGAGCCCGGTCTACGCGTGGCTGAAGCAGGCGACCGGGCAGCTGCCGAACTGGAACTTCTGCAAGTACCTGATCGGCAAGGATGGCAAGGCGATCGCGTTCTTCGCGTCGAAGGTCGCACCCGACGACAAGGAACTGCGCGCGGCGATCGACCAGGCGCTGCGCTGATCCGCGTCGGACCACCACCCCGGCCGAGCAATGAGTCCCCCCATCCCGCCGACCCTCGCCACGCCGCCGCGCGAGGTCGCGCGCGGAATCGTCGCGTTGTCGCTCGCGATCCTCGTCCTGCAGATCGCGTTGACCCGGCTGCTGTCCGTGGTGCTGTGGTACCACTTCGCCTTCGTCGCGATCTCGCTGGCGATGCTCGGACTGGCGCTGGCCGGCATCGGCCTGTTCCTGCAGCCACGCCTGCTCGCAGCGACGCCGCGGCTGCTGCCGTGGTACTGCCGCGGCGCCGGGGTCACCATGCTCGCGGCCCTGGTCTTCGTGCTGTTCGCCGCCCCGTCGTCCGACGGCAGCGGCATGCTCGCCGGCGACATCGTGCTGCTGTACCTGGTGCTGCTGGTGCCGTTCACGCTCGCGGGGTTCGCGGTGTCGGCGCTGCTGTCGTTCCACGCCCGGCACATCGGTCCGCTGTATGCACGCGACCTCGTCGGTGCTGGCATCGGCTGCCTGGCCGTCGTGCCGATGCTGGATCTCGGCGGCGCCCCGGGCGCCATCCTCGGCGGCGTCGCGCTGTTGTTCGCGAGCGGCGCGCTGCTCGCCCCCGGCCGCGCGCGCTGGCTCGACATCGCCCTGCTCGTCGCCACGCTCGGCCTGATCGCGGCCAATGCCACGACCCGGTTGCTCGAGCCCGACGCGATGCACGGGATCCCCGACGGCGATCCGGCGAACGGACGGCCGTGCGAGTACGCGGGCTGGAACTCGCACTCGCGCATCGTCGTCACCAAGGACTCCGACTGGGGCAAGGTGATCAACATCGACGGCCATGCCACCACCGGCATGTACCGCTTCGACCGGACCGCGACGCAGCAGGCCGTGCGCGAGCAGCTGCCGTGGATGGCGCTGCGGGCGGGGTCGATGCCGTACGTGGCGCTGGGGCCCGACAGCAAGCCGTCGGTGCTGCTGATCGGCCCCGGGGGCGGCCTCGATCTGCTCAACGGCATCTGGTTCGGCGCCGACATCACCGGCGTCGAACTCAACGGCCTGATCCACGGCCTGATGACCACGAGTCCGTTCGCCGAGTACTCGGGGCACGTCTACTCGGCGCCCGGCGTGAACGTGGTGCACGACGAGGCGCGCAGCTGGGTCCGCCGCAGTGATCGTCGCTTCGACCTGATCCAGGCCTCGATGATCGACACCTGGGCCGCGACCGCTGGCGGCGCCTTCGCGCTGGCGGAGAACGCGCTCTACACGGTGGAGGCGTTCCTCGACTACCGCGAGCACCTGAGCGAACGCGGCCTGGTGCACTTCATGCGCTGGCACGAGGACCCGCCGCGCCAGTCGCTGCGACTGCTCGCGCTGGTCGCCGAAGCAATGGACCGCGCCGGCGACCGGGAGCCGACGCGCCACGTCGTGGCGATCGAGGAACCGATGTTCCCGAACCCGGGGCCGCCGATGGCGTCGGTGCTGTGGTCGCGGCAGGCGTTCTCGCCCGAAGCGTTGGCGCGCCTGCGCGCCGCCATCGACGAACGCACGAAGATCGCGCCGGTGCGCGTCCTGTGCTGGCCGGGCGAGGTCCACGACAACGACCTGTCGCGCTTCCTGCGGGCCGAGGATCGGGCCGCGTTCCTGGCCGGCCATCGCTTCGAGGTCAGCGCCACGACCGACGATCGCCCATTCTTCTTCCACACGCTGCGGTTCGGCGACCTGATCCAGGCGGGCCCGGCCAGCGCGCAGAACGAGGAGGCGGTGCAGGTGCTGAGCACCGTGCTGCTGACCGTGCTCGCCATCACCGTGCTGGCGTTCGTGCTGCCGATGCTGTGGACGCTGCGGGTCGCCAGCCTCGGCGGCCGCGGTCGAACCGCGGTCCGGCTCGGCTACTTCTGCTGCCTGGGCATCGGCTTCATGCTGGTCGAGATCCCGCTGCTGCAGCGCTTCGGTCTCTACATGGGTCATCCCACGTGGTCGTTGAGCACCGTGCTCGGCACCTTGCTGGTCGGTGCGGGCATCGGCGGCATGCGCACCGCGCGGGTCGGCGACGATGACGTGCCGGCCGCGGCGACCCGCGCGCTGGTGGTCATTCTCGGGGCCCTGCTCGTCACCACGGTTGCCACGCCGTGGCTGCTGACCGCGACGCTGCGGTGGCCGTTCGTCGCCCGCGCCGCACTGACTGCCGCGGTGATGGCGCCGCTCGGCCACTGCCTGGGACAGGCGTTGCCGCTCGGCATCCGGTTGCTGAACCAGCACTGCCGCGAGCTGGTGCCGTGGGCCTGGGGCCTGAACGGTGCCGCGTCGGTGCTGGCCTCCATCCTGGCGGTCGCGATCGGCATGCAAGCTGGATTCACCGCCGCCCTGGCCATCGGACTCGGCTGCTACCTGATCGCGTTGCTGACGGTCCGCCGGCTGGCGTGAGTCCGCCGCGTGGTGCCGGCGACTACCGTCGCCGGTACGAAACGAGCAGGCTCCCGAGTCCGGCCGGAGCCAGCGGCACGTGCCGGCAGCGCACCAGGCCCGCGTCCCGGAGCCAGCGACGAAACGTCGGCAGATCGTAGGTGCGGTGCCCCACCTCGAGCAGCAGCGTCAGGTCGAACGACGCCGCGTACGGCTCGGGCAGGCGACCGCGCACGTAGTCGTGGATGACCAGCAGCCCGCCGGGGTTCAGCGCCGCGGCGCACTTCGCCAGCACCTTCCGGTTCGCTCGCTCCGACTGGTTGTGCGCGACCGAGAAGTACAGGATCACGTCGTAGCCGGAGCCGATCGGGTCGCGCACGCAGTCGCCGGCCTGCGTGGTGATGCGGCCGCGCATGCCGTGCTCGCGGATCAGCGCCGGCGTCGTCGCGAGCGACACGCGTTGGTCGAACACCACCGCGGCGAGCCCCGGATGGGCGCGGCAGAACGCGATCGCGTGCAGGCCGTGCGAGCCGCCGAGATCGAGCAGGCGACGTGCACCGCGCGGCAGTTGCACCGACTTCGCGAGGATCGGGCTCGTCAGCTCGGCGAACGCCCGCATGTACGCGGCGAACCGCTTGCCCATCGCCGGCGTCCGCGCCATGCGGTCCCACAGCCGCATCGACGGTCCACCGCGCCGGATCGCCGCCGCCAGTTCCGGCAGCAGGCGCCACGCTTCCCGCGTCCACGCGAGCCCCGCGGTGAAGTCGACCTCGCCGCCGGCCGTGAGCCAACGCCGCGTCGCCGGACGGTTCGCGTAGCCGCCGTGCCGTCGCACCAGCCAGCCGCCGGCGACCAACACATCGGCGAGCCGGCGCACCCCGTGTACGTCCGCGCGCAGCGCCTTCGCCAACGCCGCCGGCGACAACGTCCGCTTGCCGAGCGCTGCGAACAGACCGAGTTCCCCGGCCGCCAGCACCGCTGCCGCGCGCATCATCGGCAGGTAGACGGCGAGCATCGGCGGCGCCGCACTTCCCGGGACTTCGTCGGACGGCGCCATGAATCGCGGCGGAGCTTGTGGCAAGGTAGGTGCATGCCCGAAGCGACGCAAGCAACCGCGCCGGCGCGCCCGGCAACGCGCAGCTACCGCTACTACGACCTGCTGCTCGGCGCCTTCGTCACCGTGCTGCTGTGCTCGAACCTGATCGGCGCTTCCAAGATCGCGACGCTCGGCGGCTTCACGTTCGGCGCCGGCATCCTGTTCTTCCCGCTGTCGTACGTGTTCGGCGACGTGCTGACCGAGGTCTACGGCTACGCGAAGTCGCGGCGCGTCGTGTGGTGCGGCTTCGCCGCGCTGCTGTTCTCGTCGGTGATGAGCGCTTCCGTGCTCGCGCTGCCGCCGGCCGCTGGCTACACGGGGCAGCCAGCGCTGGCCGAAGTCTTCGGCGGCGCGCCGCGCATCGCGCTCGCGTGCCTGATCGCCTACTGCTGCGGCGAGTTCGTCAATTCCTACGTGCTGGCGCGCATGAAGGTCTGGAGCGAGGGCCGGCGGCTGTGGCTGCGCACCATCGGCTCGACGATCGCCGGCGAAGGCGTCGACTCGCTGCTGTTCTATCCGATCGCGTTCCTCGGCGTCTGGACGACGGAGTTGGTGCTGCAGGTGATGCTGATGAACTACCTGCTGAAGGTCGCGTGGGAGGTGGCGCTGACGCCGATCACGTATCGTGTGGTCGCGTTCCTGAAGCGCGCCGAGGCCGAGGACTGGTACGACCGTGACACCGACTTCTCACCGTTCAAGCTGTAGCGCGGCCCGCGCCGCAGTGGCGGCGCTCGTGGTCACGTTCGGACTCGCCGCGCAGCAGCCGGCGACGCCCGAGTCAGCGACGGTGCAGGTCCGGGGCCGGGTGCTCGATGCGAACGGCCAGCCGTTGCCCAAGGCCGGCGTCGCCGTCAGCACCGATCCGGAGTTCACGACCGCGACTGCGCTGACGAAGCCGCGCGCGCGCTGCGCCGCCGATGGCACGTTCGAACTGACGCTCGATCGCGCACCGGGCGTCTACGGGTCCGCGTTGCTGATCGCCGCGCCCGGCAAGGTGGCTTTCGAACTCCCGAACCTGGAGGCAGTGCTGTTCACGCAGTCGAGCCGGCACCCGGAACGCATCGACTTTGGCGACGTGTGCCTGCCCGACGGCTTCACGCTGACCGGCCGCGTGCGCGGCTCCGACGGCAAGCCGCTGGCGGGCGCGCGCATCCACGCGACCGACTGCCTGAGTCCGTACGCGTGGTTGGCGGCCGGCTACGCCAGCCGCGCCATCAGCAACGAGCGCGGCGTGTTCGTGCTCGCCGGCGTGTTCGGCCAGGCGATGAACGTCACCGTGAACGCCGACGGCTGCTACGAACGGCGCCTGCCGTGCGTCGACCTGGCGCAACCGCTCGACGTGCAGCTCGACGCGAGCGGCTTCGTCGAGGGCACGCTGCTGGACGAGGAAGGCAAGCCGGCGAACGGCGTCGTCGCTGCGGCCTACGAGTTCCTCGGATCCTACGGCGCGCCGCGACCGGTAGCGGTCGTCGGGGGCAAGTGGCGTCTGCCGGTGACCCTGCCCTGCCGTCTGTTCGTGCAAGCGAACCGGGCCGGCACGAAGGGCGGCTGGTGGGGCGGCGCAGCCGCGTCGAGCGAACTGCTGTCCGGTCCGACCCAGGGTGTCGAACTGCGCTTCGCGGCCGATCCGAAGAAGTCGTTCGTGGTGCGCGCCGTCGATGGTGGCGGCGCCAGGGTGACGCCGATCCGCGCCGCCTGGCTCGACGAGGGCATGGCCGAACAGGTCGAGGAACAGTTGCAGTTCTACGTGATCCCGTCGGGCGCCGACGGCGCCGTCACGGTGAAACAGCAGTTCGGCCGCGGCGGCAGCGGGACCGTGGTCGTGCTCGCCGAAGGCTTCGCACCGTTCCAGGGCAAGCAGGTCGCGTGGCAGGAAGGTGGCTCCTACGAGGCGAAGATGGTGCCGGAGTGCCGGATCGCCGGCCGCGTGCTCGACGCCGCGACCGGCAAGCCGTTCGCCGGTGCGCTGGTGACCTGCGACCGCGTGCGGCCCAAGCCCGGGCAGGGCGGCGGGCCGAAGCCGCGGCCGATACCGGTCGTCACCTCTGCCGACGGCTCGTTCGCCTGGCGCGGGCTCGGAGCACTGCCGTGCGTGGTGACGGCGCGCCACCCCGACGGCACCGTGGTGGCGACGCAGCGGCTGAAGTGGAAGGGCCCGGGCGAGCAGCAGGAGGTCACGCTGAGTCTCGCAGCTGGCGTCACCGTCAGCGGCAAGCTCACGGGAGCGCCGCTGCCGCGGCGTTGGCGCGTGCAGCTCGCACCGCCACCGCCGACGGAGCCGGACGGGTGGTCGTTCGATGACTCCGGCCTCGCGATGGACCTCGCCGACACCACGACGCTGGACGATGGCGCGTTCCGCTTCGCCCACCGCGCCGAAGGGTTCGACGATCTCACGCTCGTCGTACCGCTGCCGCCGCGCCAGGGCCCGGCGCTGCGCGTACCGCTCGACAAGGTGCGCACGCGCAAGGAAGGCGACGAGGTCGTCGACGTCGACGTCGGCAAGCGGCTGCCCGGCGCGATCGCCGGCAAGGTGACGCTGCGCGGCGCCGACTTCCCGGTCGGCCGGCTGGCCGTGGTCGCGGTGCGCTCGGTCGCTGGCGAACAGGGTTGGATCAACCCCGGCGAACAACTGCGCCGACGATCGTGGCAGCTCGCCGTCGCCGATGGGGCGTTCCGGATTCCGGCGATCGCCGGCAAGTACACGCTGCAGGCGATCGACGTCGCGACCGGCGTCGTGCTGTTCCGGTCGGCGGAAGAGTTCGAAGTGGCGGCGGGTGCGGTGCGCCAGCAGGAGCTGGCCGTCGAGGTCGTCGAGGTACAGGTGCGCTGCGAGGCCGAGGACAAGAACCGCAAGCAGCTCGGCGCCGAGCGGGTCGAGGTGCAGACCGTCGACGACGCCCGCGAGTGGGAGATGACGTTGTTCGGTGGTGGCCCGCACGGCACACCGGGCGCCGGCCTCGACGCCACCGGCAGCGCGCGGCTGTTCCTGCGGCCGGGCACGTTCCGGCTGCGCGTCGGCGTCGGCGCGCAACCGACCGAAGGCACGTTCACGTGGGGCAGCGAACCGGCGGCGGAGGAGACCATCGAGGCGGTGCTCGGCCAGGTGAGCGAGGTCCGGCTGCGACTGCCGGCACCCGCGGACCCGTCCGGCGGCTGACGCGGGTCAGCCGCCCGCTGGC
>JBASWX010000659.1:0-3270 GCA_049276695.1 Planctomycetota bacterium | reverse complement strand
GACTTGGCAGTAGCGTTCGTCATGTGGCGTACCTGCCCCGTGTTGGGGCCTCGTGGCTTGGTCTGAACAACCGCCAAGGTACGCCGCGACTTCACGCGCTCATCCACAACTTCCGGTCATATCCCGGTGAGTTTCACGAACTGGGCTCCTGGCGAGCCGAACGGTGGCACCATCGAGAACCACGTCCACTTCTGGAACAACACGGAGCGGTGGAACGACGAATCAACCGGGCCGCACCCAGGCATCGTTGAGCATCCGGGCGGCCCGACTGCGCCGCTCACGGCGACGCTGACCGCTACTGCCGCGCCGCCCGCACCCGTCACCGGACACGCTCTCGCATCACTGCCGGCGAACGGCGGCACGCTGCTCTTCGGCGGCAACCACGCGACGTCACCGCAGCCCTTCACGTACGTCCTCACCGGCACGACCTGGACGAAGCAGTTCTCGCTGCTGAACCCGATGGTGCGCAGCGACCACTCCCTGCTGCTCGATCCCGTTCGCCAGAACAACCTGTTGTTCGGCGGCCGCAACCCGCTCGGCACCGCACTCGCGGATACGTGGATCTGGCAGTCAGGCCAGTGGACGTACGTCCCGCTCGGCGTCTCGCCATCGCCGCGCTCGCACCATCGCATGACCTTCGATCCGACGAGCGGCACAGGCCTGCTGTTCGGCGGCAAGGACGTGGCTGGCCAGCCGCTCGGTGACTTCTGGAGTTGGAACGGGACCGGGTGGACACATCTCACCCCGTCGCTGCTGCCACCGGCCCGCTTCGCGCACGGATTCGCGTTCGACGCACTGCGCAACCGCGCGGTCCTGACCGGAGGCAGCGATGGCACGAATCGCCTCGCCGACGTCTGGGAATGGAACGGCACCGCGTGGACCCAGGCGCTGCCGACCGCGATCTTCGGCCCCGGCCCGCGCGATCAGTTCGCGTTCGCCTACGACCCACGCGCCGAGCGCTGCGTCTTGCACGGCGGCAACAACGGCAACTGCCTCGGCGACACGTGGTCGTGGAGCGGCACGGACTGGGCGCTGCACCTCGCCAGCACGGCCACGCCGTCGCCGCGCACCGGCCACGCGATGCTGCACGACGCGTCCTCGAATCGCCTGCTCGCGTTCGCCGGCGGCTGCGGCACGACACTGACGAACGACCTGTGGCAGCTCGACCTGCCGGTCTACTGGCGCCAGACCATCTACGGCCAGGGCTGCGTCGGCACGAGCGGCGTCCCCGCGCTCACCCTCGCCGCCGGTTCGACGGCGATCCTCGGCACGACGATGCAGTTCGAGCTCGCGAACGTGCCGTGGTCGTTCTCGGTGTCGCTCGGCTTCATCGGCTTCCAGCGCGAGACCCTGTTCGGCCTGCCGCTGCCGTTGCCGCTCGATCCTCTCGGCCTGCCCGGCTGCTCCGCGCACACCGCGATCGACATCACTGCGACGCTGTCGCTGCCCAACCCGCAGGGCATCTCGACCTGGGCGGTCGTGCTGCCGAGCCTGCCGCAGCTGCTCGGTTCCGAACTCAACTTCCAGACCTTGAGCCTCGAGGCGCCGGCGTTCCCGCGGTGGGCGTCGGTGTCGAACGGCCTCTACGTCCGCTGCGGCAACTACTGAACGTGGCCAGCGGGCACACGGAGAACAGCGAACCGAACGGCATGGCGCGCAGCGCGATGACCAGTCCCAATCGTCCCGACGACCTCGAACAGCTGCTTGCGGCGATGCAGCGCGCGGCGACCGACCCCGACTCCACGGCACTGCTGACGTGGCTGCCGCGTCTGCGGACGATGGCGCACAAGCATCTGCCGGTGAAGAGCCCGCTGCGCGCCGGGTTCGACTCCGAGGACTTGGTGCAGGAAGGCATGCTGCAGCTCGTGCGCAGCGTCCACGAGTTCCGTGGCAGCACGTGGCCCGAGTTCCTCGCCTTCGTGCACGCGATGCTGGCGCAGAAGACCCAGCAACAGGCGCGCCGCCACGCGGTGCGTCAGAAGGAGTTCGCGCCGGAGGCGGCGAGCGAGGACGTGCCCGGCCCGCAGCCGACGCCGAGCGTCGATGCGATGGCGGCCGAGGATCGTGCCCGCGTTCGCCGCCTCGTTGCCGAACTGCCCGAGCCGTATCGCACCACGCTGCAGCTCCGCCTGGATGGCGTCGAAGCGGGCGCGATCGCCGTCCAACTCGGCATCACCGATCTGGCGCTGCGCCAGCGTCTGTCGCGCGGTCTGCGCATGCTGCAGGAGCGGTGGCGATGACCGAACCCATGCCGGACCCGGGGTCGGACAACGAGCTGCTGCGCCGGTGGGAGGAACGCATCGCTGCCGAGGGCGATCCTCTCGGTGCTCTGGCCGACGTGCTCGGCGGCCGCCGCGAGCAGCGCGTCGAGCTGTTCCGTCAGGTCGGACGCACGATGCGCGGCTGTCGCCTCGAGTCGATCCTCGGGGCGGGCGGCATCGGCGTCACCTACCTGGCGAAGACCGCGGAGGGCGCGGCGTGTGCGGTGAAGCTGGTCAGCGGTGTCGGCGATGCCGCCGGCGAACGCTTTGCTCAGGAGTGCCGGCTGCTGCAGTCGCTCGACCACCCGGCGATCGTGCGCTACCGCGACCACGCCGTGCTTCCGGACGGCACCGGTGTGCTGGTGATGGACTTCGTCGACGGCGTCGACCTGGACCGCCTGCTCGCCGACGTGCCGATCGCGGATGCGTCGGTGCCGCCATGGTCCGAACTGTTGCGCGAGGTCGAGTCGACCGGTGATGAGCGGCTGCGATCGCCGCGATACCGCCGCCGCGTGCTGCGCCTGCTGGCGGTCGTCGCCGACGGTCTGCAGGCGGCGCACGAACGTGGCATCGTGCACCGCGACGTCAAGCCGGCGAACATCCTCGTGCGCCCGGACCTGTCGCCGGTGCTGATCGACTTCGGCCTCGCGCGCGACCAGCAGGTGCGGGTGTCGTTCACGGCGTCAGGCGCGGCGATGGGCACGCTCGCCTACATGGCGCCCGAGCAGCTCGGCCGCGATCCGGGCGCGGTCGATGCGCGCACCGACGTGTATGCGCTCGGGCTCGTGCTCTACCGCGCGCTGCTCGGCGTCGAACGGCGCACCGAGGTCGCGGCGGTCGTGCGTGCGAGCCGCCGGCCGTTCCTGCTCGACGCGAAGGAGAGCCAGACCCTGCCGGTCGAACTGCAGGCGATCCTGTACCGCTGCCTCGATCCGCGTCCGGCGCACCGCTACGCGACCGCAGCGGCACTCGCCGACGACCTGCGCGGCGCGGCGGGCCAGGGCCCGGT
>JBASWX010000658.1:0-3313 GCA_049276695.1 Planctomycetota bacterium | reverse complement strand
CCTCGACGGCGCCGCCAGCCGACTCGCGGAGGCGGTCGAGTGGTTCGGCAGCGCCCTGGCGGCAGCACCGACGCCGCGCGCCGGCGAGAGCCTGGCGTTGGCGATGGCGGCGCACGGCCGGATCCTGTGGCGCCGCGGCGATCGGCAGGCCGGCGTCCGGGTGCTGCAGACGGCGCTGGATCGCGCCGAGCAGATCGCCGGCGGCGAAGCGACGGTCGCGACGGTGTCCTTGTTCCTCGGCACGATTCTCACCGACGACGATGCTGCGGACCTGGATGCGGGCAAGGCGCTGCTGCACCGCGCCGTCGAACTGCGGCGCACGCTGCACCGCGCGAACCCGGACGACGTCATGGCGCGGTCGCGGCTGATCTCGGCGTACTGCGAGCGCGCCTTGCGAGACGCTGCCGACGTCGGAGCGGACGTCGCCGAGGGGCTGCGCCTGTGCGCCGGTCTGCCGCCGAGCCCGGACGCAGCGGCGTTGGCGGCGCGTCTGCACCTGCTGGCGGTCGATCGCGGCCTCGGCGGCGACGCGGGTGTACGGGCCCACCTGGCGGCGGCGAAGAGCTGCGCGTCCGAGCTGGGTTCGCACGGCACCGACAGCGTGAGCCTGGCTGATCTGCGCCGGCGGATCGAGCAGGCGGCGGCGCTGGTGGAGGGCCGGTGAGCCGTCTGCGGCCTTGCCGCGGCCCGTCCCGCGCCGGCGCGCGCAACGTCCCGGTCACTCCGGCAGCTGCTCGGTGAGCCGACCGCGCAGCCGGCGCCACCTCGTCTCGGCCGTCGCCGCGGTGACGCCGAGTCGGGCGGCGACCTCGGCGTGCGGCAGCCCCTCGATGCCGCGATGGATCACCAGGGCGCGATCGTCACCGGACAACGACTCGACCAGGTGCACCAGGCGCGTCGCGCGTTCGGTGCGAACGAGCCGGCTGACGATGCTGGTGCGTCCGTCGACGGCGTCGAGGGACCCGGCCTCGCCCTCGCGGCGCCACCGCCGCCGCCAGGTGCGCAGTTGCTGGTGCAGCACGTGGTACGCGATGCCGAACAGCCACGCGCGAAACGGGCCCCGAGTCTCGTCGTAGGCGCGGAACGCCTGGTACGCGCGGCTCCAGACTTCCTGCACCAGGTCCTCCGGGTCGATCCGCCGCCGCAGCGGCGCCTGCAGCTGGACCTCCGCCCATGCACACAGATCGTCGTGCAGTTCGCGGTGCAGGCGGAGGAACGCTTCGGTCACCGCTTCAGCTTACCAGCCTTCGAGAGCGTCGGATCGACCGGCGCCGGAACCGAACACACCGGGCGACCAGGGCCAGGTCGTCGTTCCGTTCGGTGGCGAACGCCGCGTCGCCAGACAGGTCAGAAGCGGAACGGCAGCCGCAGCGACTCGAGCCGCGGTCGCGGTGGGTTGGCGCCCAGCGACGGCGAACCGGCGCCGGCATCGTAGGTGAGATCGAACAGCACGTCCCACTGCACGTAGCGCGGGTGGTTGGCGGTGAGCCACGCCTGCAGCGCCGGGTCCTCGAGGTCGTAGACGAACGCCTGCTCGCTGCTGTCCGGGTAGCGGCCGGTGAGCGGGCTCGTGGTGTTCGGATTGGTGTGGAAGGCGAAGCCGATGCGCACGTTCGCCGCCGGCACCGCGGTGGAAGCGCCGAGCGGCACGCGGGACGGCAGGCCGGCGGCATCCGCGGTCGCCAGGTCGAAGAAGCGCGCCAGCAAGCGCACGTGGGTGGTGCCCTCGGGCAGCAGTTCGCGGTCCGGCGCGACGAGCAGCGAGGCGTCGTCGTGCGCGAGGATCCGGAAGCCAGCCAGCCGTGCGCCGGCAGCGTTGAGCAGTTCGGCCTCGTACTGCGCCCAGCGGTCGGCAGTGCCGAGCACCGGGGCCGCGAGCGTGAGGCGGTAGGCGGGAGCGCCGAGGAACGACGCGTTGCCGTCCTGGCTCGCCAGCGCGGTCGCGGCGACGGCGACCGGCGACACCACGCGCACGCCGGCGGCCCCGAGTGCATCCCACTGCACGAAGCCCGTCGTCGGATCGGTACCGGCGAACTCGTAGCGCGGCCCGACTTCGGCGCCGCCGGTGACCACGAGCCCGCGCGCGAACTGGTCGGGTGCCTGCAGCGCGCGCCGCGTGCTGGCCCCGGTGTCGATCCAGCGCGAACGGGCGCGCGAACGCGGGCCGAACGGCACCGGCAGCAGCGTCGGGCTCGGCCGGATGTCGCCTTCGTCGGAGCCGATCGCGGTGGGCTGGCCGAAGTCGTCGACCGGCGTGCCGGTCGTGTCGGGGAAGCCGCGCCACGCCAGCAGCTGCCGCTTGGCCGCCGCACCGAGCGGAAGCGGAAGCGTCGCGAGGTCGAGCTGGCCCGGCAGGTAGAAGTGGATGGCGTCGTCGAGCACGGTGTTGGTGCCGTCGCCGTTGCTGCCCGGCGGCACCATCAGCTGCACGATGCCCATGCCGCCCAGGCCACCGAGCGGGTTGGTGTCGTACTGATCGCCGGTCACCATCGTGGCGCCGTTCGCCGGGTACTTGGCGGGGATCACCGGTGCGCCGCCGGTCGCGGCGAACTGCCCGGTGGTGCTGATGCCACCGTCGGCGGAGACCGCGAACGTGTACTCGTTGCCGGCGAACGGACCACCGGCGCCCGAGCCGTAGACGAAGCGGTTCTGCGCGGTAGTGCCGTGGGCCTCGATGCGGATCGCGCGCGCCGACATCAGCACCACCATGCCGCCGGCCCCGCCGCCGCCGCCGCCGGCCTCGCCCGAAGCGCCGCCCTGTTCGCCGCCGCCGCCGTTGCCGCCGTCGGCGATCACGCGGCCGCTGGCGGTGATCCAGATCTCGCCCAGCGCCTTCACGATCAGCACGCCGCCGCCACCGCCACCGCCGCCGCCGCTGTAGTCGAGCGTCGGGTTGGCCGGGCTCGGACCGCACACGGGATCGCCGACGCTCTGGGTGTCGCCGCCGCCGCCGCCGCCGCCACCGCCAAGCGGGGCCGCCAGTTCACCGGCGATGCGGCGGTTGCGGTGCAGGTCGATCGCGCTGCCCCAGAAGTCGTTGTCGTTGCGGCTGTCGGTGAACACGAGGTCGCCGGGTTCGCCACCGCGCAGGAACTGCGTGCGGGTCGCGCTGCCGCCGCTGCAACCGCTGCCGCCGAAGCCCAGGCGCTGCTGGAACGCCGTGTTCGCGGTCGGCGGGGTGTTGGGCTGGATGTTCGTGACGAACGTGCTGCGCCAGTACGGGTCGCCCTGCGTCGCCAGCGTGCCGCCGCCGCCGCCCGAGCCACCGCCCGAGCCGGCGTAGCCGGTGCCGGTGTAGCAGCCGGTGCAGGCG
>JBASWX010000657.1:0-3409 GCA_049276695.1 Planctomycetota bacterium | reverse complement strand
GTGCTCGGCGACCCGGAACCCCGCCTGGTGCAGCCGCGTCGCGAACGCCGGATCCGCCCACGCCGACCACACCGCCAGCACGCCGCCCGGGCGCAGTGCGGCCCGCGCGGTGGCGAGGCCGGTGGCACCGTAGAGACCGTCGTTGGCCGGCCGCGACAGCGACGCCGGACCGTTGTCGACGTCGAGCAGCACCGCGTCGTACTGACCACGGGCCGCGGTCAGCACCGCACCGACGTCGCCGACGACGAGGGCCGTGCGCGGATCGCGCAGCGGATGGCGCGTGAACTCGCCGAGCAGTTCGCGGTTCCATGCCACGACCTCGGGCACCAGCTCCGCCACTTCGACCACCGCCGCGGCGTCGACCAGTGCCAGCACGCGCGCCAGCGTGAAGCCCATGCCGAGCCCTCCGACCAGCACCCGCGGGCCCGGGCGCGGACCGAGCCGCTGCAGCGCGAGCTCGGCCAGCTGTTCCTCGGAGCCGTGCACGCGCGTGCTCATCAGCTCGATGCCGTCGACGCGGATGATGAAGTCGCGGTCGTGCCGGTAGCAGCGCAGCTCGCCGTCGTGGCCGGGAATGCGCGCCGTGCCAACGAGTTGTTGGGCGATCATCGGCGTTGATCCGGCTGCTCGAGCTTCGTCGCCTCGATCTCCCAGGTCGCGGTCAGCGCCGCCAACCGGGCGTCGAGCGCCTGCAACTCACGCTGGGCCGCGGCGGCGCGCGGCCCGTCGCGCCACGTCGCCGGGTCCTCGAGCTGCCCGGCCAGCGCGGCCCGCTGCGCCTCGCACTGTGCGATCTGCTGCTCGAGCTGCTGCACCGACTGCTGCAGCTTCTTCTGCTGCTTCTGCGCCACGGACTTCGCCGTCGTCGCCGCCGCCTTGCCCGGTGCCGCACGTTCGTCCTTGGCGGCCTTCCTGGTAGCGCCGCCGGCGGTCAGCGCCGCCCGCGCCGACAGGGCCCGGGTCTGGTGCAGGTAGAAGTCGTAGTCGCCGAGGTACGGCGTCAGCGCGCCGTTGGCCACGTGCACGACCTTGTTGGCCAGCGCGCGGATGAACCAGACATCGTGGCTGATGAACACCAGCGTGCCCTCGAACTGCTTCAAGGCTTCGACCAGCGCGTCGATGCTGCTGAGGTCGAGGTGCGTCGTCGGCTCGTCCATCAGCAGCAGGTTCGGCGGGTCGAGCAGCAGCTTCACCAGCGCCAGCCGGCTCTTCTCGCCGCCGCTGAGCACCGCGACCTTCTTGAACACGCTGTCGCCGGAGAACAGGAACGACCCCAGCAGCGTGCGCACGAACTGCTCGGTGACCTTGCTCTGCGTGTCGAGCGCTTCGGCCAGCACGGTGCGTTCGGGCCGCAGCATCTCGACGCGGTACTGCGAGTAGTAGCCGGCGGTCACGTTGTGGCCGAGGCCGCGGGTGCCGCGCTGCGGCTGCAGCTTGTCGGCCAGCAGCTTCAGCAAGGTCGACTTGCCGGCCCCGTTCGGACCGACCAGCACGATGCGCTCGCCGCGTTCCACCTCGAAGTCGAGGCCGCGGTACACCGGCTTGTCGCCATACGCGAAGTGCGCCCCGGCCAGCCACACCACGCGCTGGCCGCTGCGCATCGGCTGCGGGAAGCGGAAGCCGACCTTCTTGTCGTCGCCGACCGGGGCTTCGACGCGGTCCATGCGTTCGATCTGCTTCAGCTTGCTCTGCGCCTGCGTCGCCTTGCTGGCCTTGGCGCGGAAGCGGTCGACGAACGCCTGCAGGTGCGCGATCTCCTTCTGCTGCGTCTTGAAGTTGGCGAGCTGCTGCGCATCGGCGGCGTCGCGCTGCGCGACGTACTGGTCGTAGTCGCCGGTGAACCGCACCAGCCGCTGCTGGCGGATCTCGACGATCGCGGTGACCAGTTCGTTGAGGAACTCGCGGTCGTGCGAGATCACCAGCAACGCCCCGGGGTACCCCTGCAGGTACTGCTGGAACCACAGCAGCGTCTCGAGGTCGAGGTGGTTGGTCGGTTCGTCGAGCATCAGCAGGTCGGGCTCCTGCGTCAGCAACCGCGCCAGGTGCGCGCGCATCACCCAGCCGCCCGACAACGTGCGCGCCGGCTGGTCGAACTGCTCGGGCCGGAAGCCGAGCCCCGCCAGGATCTGCTTGGCCTTGGCCTCGACTGCGTAGCCGTTCTGTTCGTGGAAGCGTTCGTGCACGTCGTCGTGCAGGTCTTCCGGATGCGCGGCCTCGACCGGGTGCCCCTGATCCCACGCCTTCACCACGCGCAACAGCTTGACGAAGTCCGGCGACACCGCGCACGCGATCTCGACCACGGTCTCGTCGCCGACCGGCGCGCTCTCCTGCGGCAGGTAGCCGATCGATGCCCCACGTTCCTTGTCGATGCGGCCGGCGTCGGCCTGCTCGTCGCCCAGGATCAGGCGGAACAAGGTCGACTTGCCCGCGCCATTGGGGCCGACGAGGCCGATGCGATCGCCGCGGTTGACCTGCAGGCTGGCGTCGGCGAACAGCACGCGATCGCCGTGGGACTTGGATACGGCGCTCGCGGTCAACATCGGGGGCGAAGAGTATGCCGAGCGACGGCTCTTCCGGCCACGGGGAAGCCGCCAGGCGCGCCAGGCGGCATGCGGCCGATCACACGGGCGGGTTCCGGCCGACGACGCGCGCGATGCTGCGATCGTGCAGTCGACCGAGCAGCAGCTGGGCGAGCACGGCGCCGGTGAGCGCCATCGTCATGTCCCACTGCGCGTCCCACGGGTCGCCCTGCGTGCCGAGCCACTCGGGGCCTTGCCCCGGATACCAGACGAGCACGACCGCCATCTCGAGCAGCTCGTAGCTCGCGCTGAACGCGAGGCAACAGCCGGTGACGAGCCAGAACAGCGTGCCGCCGCGCGGCAGACCGTGGCGCCGCAGCAGCCACTCGCGGAGCAGGATCGCCGGCACGAAGCCTTGGAAGAAGTGGCCCAGCCGGTCGACCGGGTTGCGCTGCAGACCGAGCGCGTCCAGCAGTCCGCGCGGGAACGGCACCTCGGCGAACGTGTAGCGGCCGCCGAGGCACTGGATGACGAAGAACCACGCCAGCAGCACGTAGGCGAGGTCGGAGAAACAGAACCGGCGGCGGCGCAACGCGAACACCACCATCACCGCGGTCAGCGGCAGCACTTCGAATGCCCACGTCGGCCGGTCGCGCGTGCCGGCGAACGACCACCCGGCCAGCAGGGCGCACATCGCCATCAGGGTCGGGAACAGCCAGCGGCGGGACGCGAGTGGGTTCGGTTCGGGCACGGGACTCCGGCGTGGGTGCGCGCCGCCGCAATCATGCGGTGTCGCCGGCGAGCGGGAAACGAACTGCGGCGAACGCGACGACGCGGCCGTTCCGCACCGCGACGCCCTCGCCGGCGAGATGGCGCGCCTGGGCCCGTGC
>JBASWX010000656.1:0-6299 GCA_049276695.1 Planctomycetota bacterium | reverse complement strand
GGTCGTCTGTGGGCCGCCGGCAAGCCGGTCGGCGATGCCGAGCGCCGCCGCGGTCGAGACCGCTTGCACCCGGGCCTTGCCGCCGAGGATCTGCAGCAGCTGGTCGGCCGGCGACTCAGGATCCGGCTGCACGCGAAGCACCCTGCAGCAGCAGTTCGAGCGCCTGGGCCGCCTGCGGGTGCCGGCGCACCGGGCCGAGGCCACGTTCGACGTCGCGCGCGATCGGCGGCAGCTTGTGCCGCCGTTCCAGTCCGCTGAGGTTCTCGAGTTCGACGCGGTGCGGGCAGATCGGCACGTTCCAGGCCGGGAACTCGATCGCGTCGAGCAGCTGCTGCGTGCGTTCGGGCCCGAGCTCCTGCGCGATGCGCATGATCTGCTCGGCGATGATCTCGTGGCCCTGCTTGCAGCGCAGGTCGAGGTAGGCGAGCGTCTCGTCGACCGTCATCGTCTTGCCGGTCGCGATGTGCGCGTCGATCAGCACCGACGGGAACGCCGGCGCGCCCTTGAACACCGGCGTCGGCCGTTCGGGCGCCATCGCCGCCCAGATCGACAGCATGTGCTCCATGCGCCGCATCAGCTCGAGGAAGCGGCCGCCGTAGACCGCGACCTTCTCCTGGCCCAAGCCATCCAGCGCGCACAGGTTCTGCCGCCAGTACTGGCAGGTGAAGGACCAGTAGGCGAAGTTGTTCCAGAAGATCTTGTACGCCATCGCCGACGGATGGCCGAAGACCGCCGACGCGGTGCGGTAGATCACCAGCGAGCCGGTGACCATCGCCCGGAACTGCGCATTCAGCATCGCCGCCTTCGCCGCGATGTCGCCGCCGCGCAGGTCGGTGCGCATCAGCTCGACGGTGAAGCTGTTGGCGAACGCGATCAGGTCGGTGCCCGGGCTGAACAGCGGGTCGGTGAACGCGTTCGCCTCGCCGACCTGCGCCCAACGTTCGCCCCAACCGCGGCCGTTGGTGTAGGCGTAGTTGCGCAGGCACAGGAAGTCCTTGATCGGATACTTCGCGATCGCCTGGAACAGGTGCGGCTCGTGCTTCGCGATGAACGCCTGCGTCGCCTCGAGGCCGGCGATGTTGCGCGGGTCGTGCGTGTCCTCGTGGATCACGGCGCCGATGCTGGTCATCCCGGTCGACAGCGGGATCACCCAGACCCAGTAGCCGTTGCCCATGAAGTGGTTGGTCGACAGCCAGCGTTGCGCGCTGCACGGCCGACGGTGCCACTCGACCTCGCTCTGCGGCACCATGTCGTTGATGTCGAACTTGCCCTCGATGCGGTACCAGCCGGCGCTGGCGACGTGGTCGGCGCCGCGCGTGGTCTTCGCGCGCTTGCGCAGCAGCGCCTGCCGGCCGGTCGCGTCGACGACCCAGCGCGGCCGCAGTTCGTGTTCCTTGCCGTCGCGTTCGTAACGCACCGTGTGCGGTTCGTCGCCGGTCGCGAGATCGATCGTGGTGACCTTCGCGCCCTCGATCACGGTGACGCCTTCCTGCTCGAGGATGCCGCGCAGCTCGGTCTCCAGGCGCCCGCGGTCCATCTGGTAGCTCTTCAGCGGCGGCTCGGCGATCGGGCCGATCTCGGTGCGCAGGTGCAGCGGCAGGTCGCCGCCGCCCGGATAGAAGCGGATGCCCCACTTCAGCAGCTGCCGGCTGTGCATGTAGTCGCGCAGGCCGACGTAGTCGAAGTACTGGGAGCCGAGCTCGACCGACGACTCGCCGACCTTGTGGCAGGCGTCGGGCAGCGGGCGCGACGTGCGTTCGACGACGGTCACCTTCAGCTCGGGCAGGTCCTTGCGCAGGTGCTTGGCGAGCAGCAGGCCGCCGAGACCGCCACCGCAGATCACGACGTCGAAAGGGGCCTTCTTCATCGCGCCGTTGGCGCAGGGTCCGGAGTCGAGCATGGCTGTCGGTCGCTGGCGAAACGCTGGGGAACGGGGCGAGAGTCTGGCTGGCTGCGTCCGGCGAGTCCACTGGCAATGCAGCCCGGTGGCCCGTGATAGCATGGCCGGCGCCGTGACGACCACGCCCGAGCCCGGCAGCCGCGACGACTACCCGCTGACCGGCCCGCAGCGGCAGGCGTTCGCCACCGATGGTTGGCTGCACCTGCCCGGCTTCCTCGCCGAGGCGGAGCTGCGCGTGCTCGAGGAGACGTACTGGCGGCTGCTGCGGCGCGAGATCCCGGTGCCGGGGCGCGACTACTGCGACATGACCGGCAGCTACGACCGCGCGCCGGAGACGTTCGCGATCCTCAACGTGATGCTGCCGCGCCGCTACCACCCGCCGCTGGCCGGCAACGTCTACGAACGGCGCGCTGCCGCGGTCGCGCGCCAGCTGTGCGGCGACGGCATGGCGCTCGACTACGACCAGATGGTCGCCAAGCCGCCGCGCAAGCCCGATGCGGTGTTCCACTGGCACCAGGACCTCGGCTACTGGCCGGTCACGCCCGACCCGCGCACCGCGTCGTTCTGGCTCGCGTTCGACGACACCGACGTCGACAACGGCTGCGTGCAGTTCGTCGACGGCTCGCACCGGGAGCCGCAGCTGCGCATGCACGCGCCGCTGCTCGCCGATCGTTCCAAGAACCACACGATGGTCGCGCACGTCGACCCCGCGGTCGATCGCATCCGGCCGGCGAAGCTGCGGCGCGGCGACGCGACGGTGCACCACGAACGCACCGTGCACGGCTCGGGCGGCAACACCAGCGATCGCTGGCGGCGCGGCTACGTGGTCGCGTTCCGCAGCGAGGCGGCGGTGCGGGCCGAACGCGCGCTCGGCTTCACGCATTCGCACAACGACCCGCCCGCGGTGCTGGCCGCGATCGCACAGGCCGCCGCCGCCGGTCGCTGACTCGCTGGCGCAGCGCGGGCTGCTGCGTACAACCGGCCGCCCGTCGCATGCCGCCCGTTCCGCCAGCCCGCCGCCCGCTGTTCGCGCCGCTGTGGTCGGCGCTGCGCGCGCTGCGCGCGGTGTTCCTGATCGCGTGCTACCTGGTGGTGCTGCCGAGCAGCTTCCTGCCGTGGCTCTTGTTCCTGCTGTTCTTCCGCGGCGACGCCGAGGCCCGCGCCCGCGTGCTGCAGCGGACCAGCGCGCGCGGCGTGCGCTTCATGCACTGGTGGCTGCGCGTGTTCCGCGTCATCCGGTTCGACTGGCGCGAGGTGAAGCTGGCGCTGCCGCCCGGTCCGTGCGTGATCGTCGCCAACCATCCGATCCAGCTCGACCCGACGGTGCTGATGGCGGTGCTGGTGCACGCCGTCTCGTTGGTGAAGCCATCGATCTTCCGGCGCCGCTTCGTGCGGCCCATCCTGGAGGGTGCCGGTCACATCGAGGGACCGGACCTCGACCCGGCGACGGTCGGCACCGCGATCGACACCGCGGTTCGCCGACTGCGCGTCGGCATGCACGTGTTCGTGTTTCCGGAGGCGAAGCGTTCGCCGCAGGGCAGGCTGCGCCCGTTCGGTCGCATCGCGTTCGAGATCGCCGCGCGCGCGCAGGTGCCGCTGGTGTCGATCGCGCTGCGCTGCGAACCGTGCTACCTGTCGCGCGAGACGCCGCTGCTGCTGCCGCCGCCTACGCTGCCGCGCGTGTCGGTCGCGATCCTCGCCATCGACGAACCCGCCGCGTTCGGCGACGACAGCAAGGCACTGAAGGAACGGGTCGAAGGTCGCTACAAGGCGTGGGTCGCCGACGGCATGCCGCCGCTGGCGGCCTCGGCCGCGACGTCACCGGCACCGAGCCGCAGTTCCATGCGCCCGGCCACCGGCGCGTAACGCATCCAGCCCTGCGGCACGCGGCTGCAGATGTCGATGCGCTTCTCGTCCATCGCCGAGAGCAGTTCCTCGAACGGCTTCCGACCCGGCACCCACTTCTCGACCATCAGCATGCCGTGCCCCGGCAACACGGTGAACACCACCGTGCGCGGATCCGCCGGGTCGCGCAGGCTGCGCGAACGGCCGAACGCGTCGGCGATGCCGTGCGCCTGCGCCTCGGTCGAGCACGACACCAGGTAGTCGAAGTACGGCGGCGCCAGCGGCACGTACTCGACCGTGCGCGGGTCGTAGCCGGCGACGCCGCGGTGGCCGTGCAGCTTGCTGCGCACGGCCGGCACGGCATCGGCGACGCCGAACGCCGCTGGCACGGTGAGCCGCGGCACCTGCGCGTCGATCGCTTCGAACTCGACCGCCTCGCTCGACGGCGGATCGTTGCGCAGCCCTTCGACCGGGTGCACCGCGACGCCGTGCCCGCCATCGAGCACTTCGCCGATCACCGCGAGGTCGTGCTCGACGATGCACATCTTGGCGACCGGCTGGCTGCTGCCGGTCACGGTGACCACCTGCGCCCGCAGCACCGGATCCCAGGTCGCGAAGCAGCCTTCGCTGTACTGCTGCGCCAGCGCATCGGTCAGCATCGGCACGTCGACCAGGTCGGCGACGCGGACCATCCTGGTGAAGAACTCGCGGGCGCCGAGTTCGCGCGACACGTGCAGCATCGCCGCCGGGGCCTGCGACGCGAGCCACCGCGCACGGGGGATGGTGTCGCCGCGCACCTGGTGCATCGTGACCTCGCGGGTGCTGAGGTGGGTCGCGATGCGCAGCGCGACCTCGCCGAAGAAGCGTTCCGGCTCGGCGCGCTCGATGCGCGGATGGGCACCGGCGAGATCGAACAGGTACCCCGCCTCGGGCCGGTCGTCGCCGACCACCAGCAGCACGCGCAGCGCCTTGCTCTGCGACTGCAGCAGGCGCGCGACGCACATCATCGGCCCGCCGCGCGAGCCCTGGTCGTGCAGCACCTGCCACGCCTTCGGGGCGAGCCCCGGCAGCGCGAAGTTCGCCGGGTCGGCGGGTTTCGCCAGCGCCGCTTCGAAGTGCGCGATCAGTTGCGCCAGCGCCGCGGGCGTCGCCTGCACCACCGCGTAGGTCGCGGGCTTGTGCTGCAGGTTCCAGTGCTTGCGCCCGACGAACAGCGGCGAAGTGCGCCACGACACCGGTTCGTGCAGCCGCGCCGTGGTGAGGAACGCATCGGTGCGCGCGTCGGGGGTTGGCCCCCAGTGATGACCGAGCGTCGTGAACGCGCGCTGCAGGCCAGTCAGCACCGCGTCGATCAGCGGCGTCGACGGCCCGGGCACCGCGGCCAGGTGGACCTTGCGCACGAAGCGGTGCGGCGGCGGCAGCCCGGGGATCACGTTCACGGCCGCAGGATGGCGGGCCCGCGGGGCAGCGTCAAGGCAACCGGGTGCGGTGCCGTTCCGCACCGTCGAGCCCGAGCCACCGGACCAGCCAGTCGCCCAGGCGGGGCGACAGCACGTCGCACCACCACAGCAGCCGGCAGTGCCACGGCACGATCACTTCCGCCGACCGGCGGCGCAGTGCCCGGACCACCGCCCGCGCCACCCGTTCCGGCGCGATCTTGGCCGAGACCGCCGGCACCTCGACGTGGTCGATCATCGGGGTGTCGACGCGACCCGCGAACACCGTCACCACGTTGACGCCCTCGGCCCGCAGTTCCTGGCGCAGCGCCGCGGCGTAGCTGGCGAGCGCCGCCTTCGCGGCGGCGTAACCGGCGTCGAGCGGCAACCCCTTCTTGGCGTCGAACGAACTGACGAACACGAACTGGCCGCGCGCGCCGCGCACCGCCGGCAGTGCTGGCGCGACGACGTGGAACGCGGTCCACAGGTTGTCGCGCAGCGCCGCTTCGAGCTGTCCGCGATCGAGCTGCGAAGCGGGCCCGCGGCGGTAGACGCCGGCGTTGGCGACCACGACGTCGAGCCGCCCACGCCACGCGATTGCCGCCGCGATCACCTGCTGCATCGCGGCCGCGTCGGTGGCGTCGCCCGGCAGCACCAACGCCCGTCCCCCGCTCGCGACGATCGTCGCCGCGACCTGCTGCAGCTCGGCGGCTCGGCGCGCGACCAGCACGACGTCGTGACCAGTCGCCGCCAGTTCGCGCGCGATTGCGGCACCGATGCCGCTCGATGCTCCAGTCACCAGTGCCGTGGCGCGCGCAGTGGACGTTGGTGTGGGCGAAGGGACCACGGGGCGGAATCGGGGGCGGCAGTATGCTCGCGCCGCCGATGCGCAGCGACCCGGACGGCACGATTCGCCAGCACGCCCAGCTGATCGTCAACCCGGCTGCCGGCGGCGGTCGCAGCCGGCGAGCCGCCGCGAAGCTCGAGACGTTCCTGCGCGCGGCCGACTTCCCGTACGAACGCGCCGACACGACCGGGCCCGGCCACGCGCGCGCTCTCGCTGCCGCGTCGGCTGGCCTCGTGATCGTCGCCGGCGGCGACGGCACCGTGAACGAGGT
>JBASWX010000655.1:0-6101 GCA_049276695.1 Planctomycetota bacterium | reverse complement strand
CGCCGGCACCATCGCGGCCGTCGGCGACCGGGCGGCCCTGCCGCAAGCTGCGCCAGGTCGCGCGCGCCTGCGTTGCGTCGAAGTCCGCGGTCTCGTCGTCGATCGCGTCGAACGTGGTGCCGGCGAGCCGCGGCTCGAACAGCTCGAGCGGGTGGCGCAACCGGGCGAAACGTTCCGGATCGAGACGGCGCGCGTGTTCGAGTTCGCGACGCCAGCCGGTGTAGTCACCGATGTCGAAGGCGATGCGGCCGAGGTGCACGTAGGCGGTGAAGTCGGCGCCGCCCAGCGACAGCACCCGCTCGTAGTGGTGTCGGGCCGCGCGCCGCAGGCCGAGCCGGTAGCAGCACCAGCCACAACCGCCATGCAGGCGAGCGGTCAGCGTGCGCAGGAACCAGCCGAGGGACCACATCCGGAGGCGCACAGTACGGCCGTTCCGGGGCGTGGGCAAGGTGGTCGCGGGCCGCTGGCGCCGGTGTTGTTCCGCGGCGGAACCCGGGGTGGCGTTTTTGGCCGGGCTGCTCAGGCTCGGCGGGGTGGGTGTCGATAGGAACGGTCGCGGGACTGTCGCATCACGGAACACGCATGGCACTACGAGGGGATCTGGCGAGTGTGGACCTGGCCCAGGTGTTCCAGATGCTCGCCCTCAACAAGAAGGTCGGGCTGCTGAGCATCCAGTCGGCCAAGTTGTGGAAGAACCTCTACTTCGATCAGCGCGGCGTCACGCTCCATCACAACGTGCACCGGGTGCTCGATCGCGTGGTCGCGGCGTTCGTGCGCAGCGGCCGGCTGACCGAACAGGTGGTCGACGAGGTGCGCGACCATGCGGCGCGCATGGCCCAGCCGCTCGCCGACAGCCTGCTCGCCGGCGGTTACGTCGAACCGGCTGAACTGGAAGAGCAGTACCGGCTCGAACTCGAGGAGGAGGTCTACGACCTGTTCTTCTGCCGCGACGCGCGGTTCGAGTTCCACGAGGAAGTGACGACGCTGGACGGTCTCGACGGCGCGATCGACGAGCGGTTCTTCAGCAACTGCGACAGCGTGATCATGGAGGCCGCCCGCCGCATCGACGAGTGGACCTACATCAGCGAGCGCGTGCCGACCACCGCCGAGGTGCTGGTGGCGGCCGCGGCGAGCATCGACGCGGACGAGTACGGCGCCGACGGCGCCGCGATCTTCGAACTGCTCGACGGCCGGCGCAACGTCGCCCGCGTCGTCGAGCTGACCGCGCTGTCGAACTTCCAGGTCTGCAAGGTGCTGAGTCAGTTGCTCGACGCCGGTGCGGTGGCTCCGGTCGCCAGCGAGGAACTGCTGCCGTACGCCGCCGCCTGCCTCGCCGAGGGCCGCCTGCGCGATGCGATCAACCTGTACGAACGGGCGATCGAACTCGGCATCGGCCTGCCCGACGCACACACCGCCGCCGCCAAGGCCTACCAGGCGGCCGAGGAATACGAACACGCGATCTACCATCTCGAGTGCGAGGCCGAGCATCGCGCCACCGCCGGCGATCGGGCCGGGGCCGCGGCGCGGCTGTTCGAGGTGCGTCAGCTCGTGCCGACCGACCTGCACGCGCGCGAACGGCTGGTCGAACTGACGCTCGGCGCGGGCGGCGTCGCGATCGAGGGCTTCGATCCGCTGGCGGAAGGCAAGGAGCTGGTCGACCTGATGGTCGAGTTCGGCGACATCCAGCGCGTTCGTGGCCTGCTCGAGCGCCTGCTGCTGGTCGAGCCCGACGACCCCGACCTCAAGAAGGCGTTGGTCAACGTGCACGTCAAGGCCGGCGACCAGAAGCGCATCGTCGAGCTGTACGAATCGATCGCCAACGACCTGGTCCGCCTGCAGAAGCCGCTCGAAGCCGTCGGTTACCTGCAGAAGATCCTGCTGATCGACCGCGGCCGCACCGACATCAGCGAGCGCGTGCGCCGGCTGTACGAGTTCGACGAGAGCACGCGCCGTCGCGGCCGGCTGCTCAGCGTGCTGGCGGTGACCTTCTGCCTGCTGCTGGTGCTCGGATCCGCGTACTGGTTCTACAACGAGCGCGCCAACGACGAGTTCGCCCGCATCGACGTCCGTGAACTGGTGCTGCGCGAGGACTTCGCCGCCGCCTCGGCGGCGTACGAGGACTTCGTCGCTGCGCACCCGTTGACCACCGCGGTGCGCCGGGCGCAGGCCGAACTGCAGCAGATCGAGGCGTCGCGGCAGAGCTTCGAGGCGCGCCGCGCCTCCGAACGCGCCGGCCGCCAGCGCGAGCTGAAACGGCTGCGCGAGGAGTACCAGGCGCAGTGGACGCAGCACCGCGAACACTTCCTGGCCGGGCGGCCCGAGGAATCGCTGGTGGCGTTGCAACGCGTGCGCGATCTGGTCCAGGAGGCGGGTGACCCGCCGGATGTGGCGTGGGGTCTCGAGCAGCAGGTCGAACGCACGCTGGAGCGCCTGCGCGAGTTCCTCGCGGC
The DNA here is from genome assembly GCA_049276695.1 of Planctomycetota bacterium. Taxonomy (GTDB): domain Bacteria; phylum Planctomycetota; class UBA1135; order UBA1135; family UBA2386; genus UBA2386. The sequence continues at coordinate 3,651 of JBASWX010000655.1, read as the reverse complement.
GTCCGAACAGCTCGCCAACGACTACGACCAGCGGCTGGCCGCCGGCGACTGGGAGGCGGCGCGGGCGGTCGCGCTGCGACTGCACGCCGACTTCGAGAACACCAAGGCCCAGAAGCGGGCGCGGCTGCCGGTCCAGATCGCGACGCGGCCCGCGAAGGCGACCCTGACCATGAACGGCGCGCCGCTCGTGCACGGCACCGGCGGCGCCGAACGACCGGTGTTGACGCCCGCAGTCGTGCTGTGCAGCAAGGAACCGGTCACCGTGGTGGCGACCCTGCCCGGGTTCGAGCCGCGCACCGTCGTGATCGATGCCCTGGCGGCCGCCCGGCACGAGGTCGTGCTGGAGGTCGTGCCGAGCAAGCGGGTGACGTTCGACGCACCGGCGCAGACCGGTGTCGGCGTCGGCGACGGTTGGCTCGCGGTCGGCCTGCGCGGCGGCCGGGTCGGCCTCTGCCGCACCGACGGTTCGAGCGTGCACGTGCGCGAACTGTCCGGGCTGCGGGCGGCGGACTCGACGCCGTGCGTGCAGAGCGGGCGCGTGTTCTTCACCACCAACGAGAACACGATCGAGTGCCTCGCCCTGGATCGGGCCGTGGCGGTCGCCGGCTGGCCGGTCAGCGTGCCCACAGGCTTCGCGACCGAACTGACCGCGGCAGAGGGCAGGATCGCGGTCGTCGATCGCGACGGCGTGCTGCAGTGCCGCGAACAGGCGACCGGCAACCTGCTGTTCGCGGTTGCCCTCGACAGCCAGCCGTCGGGACCGCCGACGATCGATCGACGCCAGGTGTTCGTCGGCACCGTCGATGGGCGGGTGCTGGCGTTCGACGCGGTCGATGGCCGCGCGATCGCCAACCTGAAGAGCCCGGCAGGCATCACGACGCGCGTCCTGGTCGACCGCGGCACGGTGTTCTTCGGCGGCAGCGACGGCAACGTGCGCGCGGTCGACGTCGCCAATGGCCAGGTACTGTGGGCGCAGGCGCTCGGTCGCACGCCGGTCGACGGCGACCTGCTGTTGAGCCGCAGCAGCGTGCTGGCGATCGCCCAGGACCAGACCCTCGTCGCGATCGATCGGGTGGCTGGCTCGGTGTCGGCGCGCGTGCGCACCGATGGCGAGCCGCAGTCCGGTCTGCGCGGGCACGGCAACCGGTTCCTGGTTCAGGTCCGGCGGCCGCGCGCCCGCAACACCGCGGCGCACGATGTCCTGGTCGCCGTCGACGTCGACACCATGAGCGTGGTGTGGGAGTACGTCGACTCCGGACTGCGGCCTGGCCTGCCCGGCAGCGACGAACTGGTGGTCGCACTACCGGCGGCCGGTGGCGAGGTCATCCTGTTCCGCTGAGTGCGGCGCATCCGATGCACCTGATCCAACGCATGAAGGTCTGGAAGGAGCTGCGGCGCCTCGAGCAGCGGGCGCGCGAGCAGCCGGCACCGACCACGTTCGTCGACCTCGGCCAGGTCTACATCAACCTCGACGACCATCAGAAGGCCGAACGCATCGCCGAGGACGGGCTGGTGCTGTTCCCGAAGTCGTCGGAGCTGCGGCAACTCGCCGAATGCGCACGCCGCGGCGTGCGCAAGAAGCGCGCGGCGGACCTGCTGGCCAAGGCGACGCGGGCGCCGCAGCCGAGCCTGTACCGCGAACTGGCGCAGGTGCTGGTCGAACTCGGCGATTCGCAGGCCCTGCACGCGATGTGCCAGGAGTGGAGCGTGCGGTTTCCGACCGATCCTGGCTGCTGGCTGGTGCTCGGTCAGGAACGGCTGGTCAACTTCTACCGCGACCTCGCGGCGCGCGAGGGCCAGGAGGCGATCCGCTGCCTGCGCCGCGCCGTGGCGATGGCGCCGCAGGATGCGCTCGGCCATCGCCTGCTCGGCGAACTGCTGTACCGGATCGGCGCCGTCAACGCGGCGCAGCAGCACCTGCGCCAGCTGCAGGCCTTCGACGACAAGGACCCCGAGGTCGCGGCCCTGCTGCGGCACGTGGCCGCGCTGCAGAACCACGGTGACGACGTCGACGCGCTGCTCGAGGAAGTGGAAGCGCAGGGTTCGTTGCGGCACGGCTCGTTCGCGGCGGCGGCACCGGCGAGCGGCGGCGACCCGCTGGCGCGCGTGCGCGATGGCCTGTCGCAGGTCGCCGCGCTGCCCGGGGTGCACAAGGCGACCTTCATCCGCGGCAGCAAGGCGCTGGTGAAGGGTGCGATCCGCGACAGCCGCGACCCGTTCCTGCGCATCGTGCGCGTCGCCGCGAAGGCGGCACACCGTTTCGCCCGGCGGCTCGAAATCGGCACCGCCAACAAGACCTTGATCGAGGGCCCGTTCGGCAACATCTGCATCTGCGTGTACGGCGACTCGCTCGCTGCGGCGCAGTGTGCGGTGACTACCGACCAGGCGGCGTTGATGGGCGAGTTGCAGGAACTGGTCGCCAACGCGCTCACCGTGGTGGAGGACTGATGGCGATGAACAAGATCCACGACGCGGTCGCCGGTCTGCGGCGCGTGCCCGGAGTCCGCGGTGCCGCGGTGGTGACCCGCGACGGATTGATCGCCGCTTCGGCACTCGACGGCGGTGTCGGCGCCGACGTGGTGGCGGGCCTGACATCGTACCTGATGATGGCTGCCAACAAGGGGCTGGCCGAAGGCGAGATGGGCCATTGCGGGCGCCTGACCGTGACCGCGACCAATGGCAAGGCGGTGTTCGTCGACCTCGGCGAAGCCTGCCTCGTGGTGCTGTTCGACCAGTTCGCGGACGTCGGTGCCGGGCGCAAGGACATCGACGCCGCTGCCGACAACATCCGGCGGCTGTCACGCCTGTCGTGATCCGGAACGGCCGGTGCCGTCGGCCCGGCCGCACCGCCGCGGGTCAGCCTTTGGCGCCTCCCGCTTCGGGAACGTACTGCCGCGAATCCGGACGCCGGCTCAAGCGGCGCCCGGCGCCCGACCGATGAGCGTTGCGCTGTCGTCGGCACACCCGTGTCGCGAGGGCATTCCCGAGTCGCACGCGGTACCCATGGTTCAGATCAACTTCGCGCTCAAGGAAGTCAACTGCAAGGTCGTCTACTACGGTCCGGGGATGAGTGGCAAGACCACCAACCTCGAGATCGTGCATCAGAAGGCCCCCGAGGAGAACAAGGGTGAGCTGACGTCGATCTCGACCGATGGCGACCGCACGCTGTTCTTCGACTTCATGCCGCTCGACCTCGGCAACGTCGCCGGCATGCGCACCAAGTTCCAGCTCTACACGGTGCCGGGCCAGGTCTACTACAACTCGACGCGCAAGCTGGTGCTGCAGGGTGTCGACGGCGTGATCTTCGTCGCCGATTCCGACCCCGACAAGATGGACGAGAACATCGAGTCGTACGCGAACCTGATCGAGAACCTCGCCGAGTACGGCAAGGACGTGCGCGAGCTGCCGCACGTGCTGCAGTACAACAAGCGCGACCTGCCGAACGCGCTGTCGGTCGCCGAGATCGACAAGCGGCTGAACAAGTTCGGCGTGCCGACCTTCGAGGCGGTTGCCTACACGGGCGAGGGCGTGTTCCCGACGCTGAAGACGCTGGCGGCGATGGTGCTCGAGAGCATCGAGAAGATCGACGGCCGCAATCCGCGCAAGCCCGGAGCGAAGCCGACGCCGTCGCCGGCGCCGGCAGGTCGGGCC
>JBASWX010000654.1:0-2407 GCA_049276695.1 Planctomycetota bacterium | reverse complement strand
GTCGCACTCGCCGCCTCGGCGCTGCTCGCCGGCTGTGCCACGCCGGGCCCGCGCCTGGACCTGCCCAAGCGTGTGCTCGCGATGACCGGCACCGAACTGGGCGAACAGCTCGCCGGCATGCCGCTCGCGCAGCGCGAGGCCCGCATCCGCGAGCAGTTCGAACTCGGCAACGTGCCGTCGTTCCTGGAGCACCTCGCTCCGGTGCACCTGCAGGCGACCATCGCCGGTCCATCGCCGGCCGTCCCCACACCGCGACGGTGTGGTGCGCGCCCGACTACTTCGGCCTCGGCACCGACGCCGACTGGCTGCGCCTGCCGGTCACTCCGCAACTCGCCCAGCAGTTTGCCGACCACCTCGACTGTGTGCTGCCGACGCGCAAGCTGGTCGACGCGATCTGGTCGCAAGCCGCGGTGAAGGTCGAGCCGCACCCCTTCCATCCCCAGCAGCACGACATCCTGTCGCTCGCGGTGTTTCGGGCGAGCCACCGCGCCATCGAAGTGGCGCGCGGCACAACACCGCAGCACGCGCTGCTCGCTGGCCACAAGAAGGACGTCGTGATCTCGGCGCTGCTCCGCGACAAGCCGAACCGCGTCGTGATCTACGGCTGGCACCACCAGGACGGCAGACCGATCCAGCCGCTGTGGCCCGGCCACACCACCGGCCACGTCGACTACAGCCACGGCGTGCGCTTCATCGCCCGAACGATGGAACTCGACGGTGCGCGCACGACGATCGACGCGGTGCTCGCCGACCCGGCGCTGCACGTGCTGCTGAGCGACGAAGGGCCGATCGCGCCGGCGCGCTACCTCGCTCGCTGACTGACGACCTGCCTCTCGCTCACTGCACGAACTTGTAGGTACCGCCGGACTCGCGCGCGAGCCGCTTCAGCAGCTCGGAGTCGGTGCCGAGCCCGATGCAGTGGATCACGATCTGCCGGGTCCGGTTCCAGCGCCGCACTTCCGCAGCGATCTCGTCGGGCGCCTGCACGCGCCCCATCGTCGGCTCGCCATCGGTGAGCAGGTAGATCGTGTCGACCTTCGGATCGGCGAACGCGAACTCGAGCGCGTCGAAGATGTTGGTGCCGGCGCCGAGCGGCAGCGCGCGGGAGGTCTTCACCAGGTCGGCGCGGTTCTCGTCGTTGAGCGTCTGCAGCGATTCCCACCGCGGCTGCACGCCGGTCTCGAACGCGACCAGGTTGACCTGGTGCCCGGCCGGCAGCGCCTCGAACGCGCGCACCAGCTGCTCCTTCGCCTCGTCGAGCCGAGTCGTCTTCTTCGTCGCCACCTGCATCGGCGCGCGCATCGAGCCCGAACGGTCGACCAGGAAGTAGATGTGGTCGCTGACGATCGGAATGCCGTGGTAGGCGACGGTCTTGCCGCCGCCCGACGCGCCGCCGGCGCGCACGGTGTCGGCGTGCGGCAGCACGAAGCCGACGCGGTGCTTCTCCCACCAGTTCTCCCACTCGCGGCGCGTGCCGCAGCGGGTGCCGGTGTGCGCGAACAGCGCGTGGTCGAGTTCGGCGGCAAGGCGACCCTCCTCGCGACCGTGCCGCGCGATCAGCAGCGGGATCGTCGTCACGTCGCGGCAGCGCGCCAGATAGCGCATCGCCAGCGAACGCATCTCCCACGTCTTGTGGCCCAGCCCCTGCTGCGCGGCGCCGATGCCGGCGTCGGCGCCGAGTTCGAGCAACATCGACAGGCCCAGCATCCGGCCTTCGAGGTCGCTGCCGTCGGCGAGTGCCGCGAGGTCGGCGCGCCAGGACGGGTCCTTCGCCAGCAGGTCGTGCAGGCCGGCCGCCAGCTCCAACGACTTCTTCCTGCCGGCGCGCAGGTCGGTGCGGATGCGTTCGACCAGCGGCCGCACGACTTCGACCGGGGCGCCGGCGAGCAGCACCTTCGCAGCCTCGCGCGCCGCCGGCTGCGGATCGTCGAGGCCCTGCGTGACCAGGAACTGCAGCAGCACCGGATCCTCGGCCGCCGGCCCCACCGCGGCCTTCAATGCGTTGCGGATCAACCCACCCGGGATGCTGCCGTAGCGCAGCAGCACCGGATAGAAGTCGGCGTCGCGCACGCGCACCAGCCCGCCGATCACCTCGGCGGCGACCGGCGGCTTGGGATCGCCGATGATGCGTTCGAGCAGGTCGACGGTGAGGGCTTTGGCTCGCGCGTGCTTGCCGACCGCGAGCTGCCGCCACGCCACCGCGGCAACTTCGATCTCGCCCTCGCGCACCAGCTTGATGCGCGCGGCGTCGACTGGCGACACGCCGTGCACCGACTCCATGCGACGCAGCACGCGCAGCCGCACCGGCTGCTCGCCCTCGGTCAACAGCGGCACCAGGCCACGGTGCGCGCGGTCGAGCCCGCTGTCGACCAGCGCCGCGACCGCCGCGTCGCGAACGGCCGGCAGC
>JBASWX010000653.1:0-6184 GCA_049276695.1 Planctomycetota bacterium | reverse complement strand
GGTCACGATCGTCGAGCGGCCGCGCATCGACGAGCTCGCGGTGCGCGTGACGTTCCCGAGCTACATGGAACGCGACCCGGAGCTGGTGCCGCCTACCGAGGGCGAACTGCGCCTGCCGAAGGGGGCGCTGCTGTCGATCAGCGGCAAGAGCCAGAAGGCGCTGACCGACGCGTTCGTGCTGTTCGCCGACCAGAAGACCCCGCTGGCGCGCGGCGCCGATGGCCTGTCGTTCGCCGGCGACTTCGCGCCGGCGGCGTCGGGCCTGCTGCTCGTCGACGTCGTCGACCACGACAAGCTCGGGGCCGCGACGCCGCCGAAGCTGGTGCTGCGCGTCGGCGACGACAAGCCGCCGGCGATCGAGTTCCGGCTGCGCGGCATCGGCTCGTCGATCACCCAGCATGCGCGCATTCCCGGCACGCTGAAGCTGAAGGACGACTTCGGCCTGCGCGAAGTGTCGGCGTGGTTCCGCGCGTTGAACGACACGCCGCCGGAGAAGGGCGCACCGCCGCCGCCCGAAGTGCCGTTCGCCGCGGCCACAGCCGAGTTCGGCACAGCGCTGGTGCGCAGTTCGCTGCGCCACGAGACGACCGCGCAGGTCGACCTGATGCAGTGGAACAAGGTGCTGAAGGAAGACGACCCGAGCAACCCGATCCGCACCGGCATGCTGTTCTCCATGCGCTTTGGCGCGAAGGACAACTTCGGGCCCGGCGAGCCGCACGAAGGCTTCGGCGAGACGATGACGTTCCGCATCGTGACGCGCGAGAAGCTGACCGAGGAGCTGCGGCGCCGGCAGGTCGAGCAGCGGCAGGAGCTGCAGCGCATCGCCGACGACGAGGCGCGCGCGACGCTCGAACTCGCCGAGATGGTCAACCCGACCCAGGCGGGCGACAAGCGGCGTCAGGTCGAAGCCCGGCTCAAGGCGCTGGCGCGGCAGCAGGTCCAGCTCGGCGGCCGCGTCGCGTTCGTCGCGGAGTCGTACCAGAAGATCCTCTGGGAGTACGAGAACAACCGCCTTTGGGACGCACCGCAGGTGCGCCAGATCGAGGGCCTCATTCCCACGCCGCTGCGCGAGCTGGCCAAGGACGCTTTCCCGGGCACCGCGCGGCAGGTCGACAGCTTCGTGACTACCGCCGACGAGGCGACAAGGACCGCTGCCGTCGACGGTTACAGGGAGATCCAGCGCCGCCTCGCCGCCATCCTGAAGAACATGGAGCAGGCCGAGAACCTGGCCGCCCTGATCGAAGAGCTGCGCACCGTGATCCGGCTCGAGAACGACGCGATCCGCGACGTCGAGGGCCGGGTCAAGAAGGCCGAAGAGGACATCTTCTCGCCCTCCAAGCCGAACAGGCCGAAAGAAAACAAGTAACCTGCCGTCCTGTCGGTCGCACCGACCTGAAACGGACCCCGAGACCAACCCATGATCCCACGAGCACTCGCCATCCTGATGGCGTTCCTGTTCGCGACCACGATGCCGCTCGCGGCGTCGCTGCGGGCGCAAGCGCAAGATCCGCCGACCGCAGCGGCCAGCAAGCAGGAGCTGGCGCGCAGCAAGTTCAAGGAACTGACCGAGCGCATGCAGAAGCTGATGGTCACCCTGCAGAAGTCCGAGCCGGAGGAGAGCAAGATCCTCGCCGCCGGCCTGCAGTACTCGCAGGAGAAGAAGCTGACCGATCGGCTCGCCAAGGCCGGCGGCATGCTGAAGCAGGAGCGGTGGGACGAGGCGCTGGTCGTCATGGGCGACCTGAAGACGGACCTCGGCACGCTGCTCGGGTTGCTGCAGAACCGCAACGGCGACCTGCGCAAGCTGCTCGAGGAGATCCGCAAGCTCGAAGCGTTCAAGGACCGCGTCGACCAGCTCGCCAAGGAGCAGACCGAGGAGAAGCAGGACTCGGCGCGCACCGAGGACCTGCAGAAGCACCTCGCCGACGTCGAGGCGAAGAAGAAGCAGGCCGAAGCGCTGCTGGCCGAACAGCAGAAGCTGCGCGCGGAGACCAACGAGCTGGGCGTGCAGGCGGCCGCCGAAGCGACCAAGCCGCTCGCCGACAAGGAAGGTCAGCTCGAGGAACAGACCGACAAGCTGGCGAAGGATCTCGAGCAGACCGAGAAGACCGCCGCCGAACTGAAGGCCGCCGCCAACAAGGCCGAGGCCGGCAAGCCGGGCAAGCCCGGCGAGCCGTCGGACAAGCCCGCCGAGGGTGGCAAGCCCGCGGCCGGCGGTTCGTGCAGCGGTAGCGCCGGCAAGGCCGCGCAGGCGATGGGCAAGGCCGAGGCGCAGCTCGGTGACAAGAAGCCCGAGAGCTCGCTCAAGGACCAGGACCAGGCGATCGAGAACCTGAAGCAGACCGTCAAGGAGCTCGAGGACCTCGCCGAAGAGGCGCGCCGCGAACTGCTGAAGCTGCCGTTCGAGCAGCAGGCCAAGAAGCAGGAGCAGACGCAGCACGCCACCGACACGCTGTCCAAGGACATGGAGAAGTCCGAGGACACGAGCGCCGACGCCGAAGCCAAGGAGACGCCCGGCAAGAAGCGCGTGCAGCAGGCGGTGCCGAAGCAGCGCGCCGCCGCCGGTCAGCTCAAGGAATACGTTCCCGCCAAGCAGAAGCAGCAAGACGCCAAGGAAGACCTCGAAGCCGCCAAGAAGGAGCTCGAGGACGCGCTGGCCCAGCTGCGGCAGCAGCTCCAGGACGAGGTGCTGCGCGCGCTCGAGGAACGCTTCACTGCGATGCTGGCGCGGCAACGCGAACTGTCGGCGCAGACCAAGACGCTCGACGCCACCCGCACCAACATCCTGACCGCCAGCGGCGCCCTGCCCACGGCGATCGCCGAGAAGCTGGCCGAGCTGTCGACCGGCGAAGGCGACCTGCACAACGAGGCCGCCGACGCGCTGAAGCTGCTCGAAGAGGACGCCACGACCGCGGTGTTCCCACCGATGGTCGAACAGCTGCGCGACGACCTGGCCGCCGTCGCCGGCATGCTGAAGGAGCAGAAGAGCGACGTGCCGGTGCAGACGGCGCAGCGCGAGGTCGAGGACCTGCTTGAGCTCCTCATCAATGCCCTGCGCAAGACCATCGAACGAAAAGAATGCGGGCATTGAACGGGCAATGGAGGTGGCGGTCCGCCACCACTGGTCCCGGTCTCCGCCGAACTGAAGATGCTCAAGTACCTGCAGGAGCGCGTGAACAAGTCGACCAAGGAGTTCGACGGCAAGCCCGCCGAGCAGCGCGCCGGTGAAGGCGCCGTCGCCGAGTCGGGCGCGATCGCGAAGAAGCAGGGCCGCGTCGAGGACCTGATGCGCCGCCTCGCCGAGAAGCTCGGCAAGGAGAACGACACGGAGGGCGGGCGATGAACCGCCTGTCGCGGTTCCTGTTCGCGGGTTGCCTCACGGCACTCGCGGGCGTCGCCCAGAACGAAGGCGAGCCGAAGGCGTCGCTGCCGGTCGTGCCGCCGATGGCGGTGCAGAACCCGTTCCAGCCGTTCGATCGCGCGAAGTTCGAAGCCGCCTGCAAGCAGCTCGGTGCGACCGACGCGCAGCTGGCGACGTTCGGCACCAGGATCGCCGAAGTCGGCCTCGCGCGCGCCGCCGACAACCTGCTGCGCGCCGCCGTGCCGAGCTTCGACGCCGCGGTCAAGCTGCACGAAGCCAGCAACCCCGCCGCCGCGGTCGAACTCACGAAGGTGATGGCGGCGACGACCGACCCGGTGCTCGGCGCGCACGTGCGCTACCACCTGGCGCGGCTGTTCCTCGACAGCGACGACCCCGAGCACGCGATCCAGACGCTGAACGAGTACTTCCAGCACAACCTCAACCACAGCCCGCTCGACGCCGAGGCCGCGTTCTTCTATGCGCAGTCGCTGGCCGAGATCCCGATGCTCGAAGCGGCGCTGCCGCGCTTCCAGGCGTTCCTGCAGTGGTTCCCCGAGGCCAGCGAGCGCTTCCGTTCGGCGGCGCACCAGCGCATCGGTGAGATCGAACGGCAGCAGGAGAGCCGCCTGCACGACCTCGCCAACGGGATGAAGAAGACGACGCGCGACCTGAGGAAACAGCGCACGGGCAAGCCGACGCAGCTCGATCAGGAGAAGTACGTCGAGGAGCTGCAGGCGCTGATCGAGGAGTTCCAGCAGCGCGAGAACCAGTCCGGCGGTCCGCCGTCCGGAACCGGCCCGTCGTCCAATCCGGCAAGCGAGAGTGCGCTGGTCGAAGGCGAGGGCACCGTCGGCAACCTCAACAAGAAGCCGTCGCTCGCCGATCGCTGGGGCGACATGAAGGACGCCGAGCGCGAGAAGATCGAGGCCAAGGTGCAGAAGGGCCTGCCGCCGCAGTACCAGAAGATGCTCGAGGAGTACTACAAGAAGCTCGGCAAGGCCCCGGCGAAGTGATGTCCGGCCCGGTTCGCTGCTCGCTCCTCCCGTTGCTGCTCGCCGCCCCGCTCGCCTTCGCGGCGACGGCGCGTGCGCAGGACGGCCTCATGGGCACTGCGCACACGATCGACGGGCGCACGCTCGTCGGCGTGCTCGCCGTCGACGAACGGGGGCAAGCGGTCGCGCGCGGCGGCGAGTTCGGTGAGCTGAAGCTCGACCTCGGCGAGATCACCGCGTTCGAGCGCGCCGGCGGCGCGGTGACGCCGGTCACGCCCGATCACCGAGTGTGGCTGCGTTCGGGCCTCGAATTGCCGGCCGTGCGCATTGGCGGCAAGGCCGCGGCGGACGGCAAGCAGGCGCTGGTCGTCATCGAACTGCCGTCCGGAATCGCGGTCGAGGTGCCGCTGGCGAGCGTGCGCGCGATCCGGCACGGCGGCACTGCGCGGCCGGAGCCCGCCCTGTTCGCCGCCGACCTGCAGAAGCCGTCTGGCAGCGAGGACCTGATCTACGTGCTGAAGGACGGCAAGGCGCAGCGTTCGGCGGTCACGGTGACGGGCCTGACTGGCGACCGCGTTGCGTTCCTGCTGCGCGGCAGCCCGTACGACTTCGAGCTTTCGGGCCTCGCCGGCGTCGTGTTCGGCGCGACCACCGGCTTCGCGCCGGACCGGCAACCGAAGCCCCGCACCAGCCTGCAGCTCACCACCGGCGAACGGCTCGAAGGTCGCCTGCTGACGCTCGACAAGCCTGGGGCGACGTTCCGCCTCGACGAAGGCTGCGTGCTGACGATCCCCGCCGAACGGCTGGCGCGGCTGCAAGTCGCCAGCGACCGGCTGCTGTGGCTGTCGGAACTGGCGCCGAAGGTCGTCGAGCAAACGCCGGCCTTCGACCGCATCTGGCCATGGTCGATCGACCGCACGCCGGTCGGTCCCGGCTTCGTGCTCGGCGGCAAGAAGTTCGAGCGCGGGCTGTGCCTCGTGCCGAAGACGCGGCTCGTGTTCGACCTCGGCGGCCGCTACGACCTGTTCGAAGCGACGATCGGCATCGACGACCGCACCGGTCCCGAGGCGCACGCGGTGTTCCGGGTGCTGGTCGACGATCAGGTCGCGTTCACGTCGGCGGCGAAGGTGCGCGGGGCTGCGCCGGAGGTGCTGCGCCTCGAGCTGAAGAAGGCGAAGTCGCTGACGCTCGAAGTCGACTTCGGCAAGAACTACGACCTCGGCGACTACTGCGTGTTCGCCGACGCGCGGCTGGTCCAGCAGTAGCGACGGCGCGGCGGGCGAGCCGTGCTCCTTGCGGCGGCTGTCTTCGGGTCGGGTTGCCGAACGTCAGAGGCCGATCCGCCGACGGACTTCGTCCCAATGCACCAGTTTGGTGGTCTCGTCGTCGATGCCGCGCAGTCGCCGCTCGATCTCGGCACTCCAAGCCGCTTCCGCGTCGACCTCGGTGTCCAGGCTGTCGAGCAAGGAGCCGGCAATCGCCGCGCGTGCTTCGGGCGGCAGCTTCATCGCTTCCTGCAGGAGGTCGCGCGGGTCGATCATGAGTGGAGTGTACCTCGGCTGCCGGAAGCGGCCACGCCCTGCGGAGGGGTGAAGTCAGGCTGGTTCCGGGGGCGGTCACGCCTTGGTCAGCACCTGCAGGATCGTGATCGCGCAGCAGATGCCATCGCGGGCCCGCTCGGTGCCTCGTGCCGAAGATGCGCCTCGTCTTTGACTCTTTTTCGACAGTTGCTGGTTCGGCGCGGTCGGACGCTCCCAGGTGATTCGCGAACTGTGCGTCGCTGGCGCGTGAAATGTAGTGCCAACGATCGAGATTCTCCCGGTGGCTCGAC
>JBASWX010000652.1:0-3922 GCA_049276695.1 Planctomycetota bacterium | reverse complement strand
CCGCACGATCGTGGCTGCTGAGGATCGGCTGGCGCCGCCACGGCCTGCTCGGCATCGGCGAGCTGCCCAGGACCGGCTGACGCGCCACGGATCAGGTGATCCGCGCGCACAGCGCGCGAATCACCTGACCACGAAATTGACCAGCTTGCCCGGCACGACGATCTCCTTGACCACCGTCTTGCCCTCGAGGTGACCGGCCACCGCCGCCCGCGCCGCCGCGATCACGACCTCGTTCGGGGCCCCGTTCGGCACCATCGCACGACCGCGCACCTTGCCGAGCACCTGCACCGCGATCTCGATCTGGTCGTCGACCAGCAGCCTCTTGTCCACCACCGGCCAGCCCGCGGACGCCAACAACCCCGCGCCGCCGAGCCGCGCCCACAGCTCCTCGGCCAGGTGCGGCGCGAACGGCTGCAGGATCTGCGCGAAGCGCAGCAGCTGGTCGCGGCTCAGCCGTTCCATCGCCTTGGTCGCGTCGTTGACGAAGATCATCATCGCCGCGATCGCGGTGTTGAACGCCAGCCGCTCGATGTCGCCGTCGACCTTGTGGATCGTGCGGTGCAGCGCCTTCTCGATCTCGGGATCGCCGGCGCGGTCGGCGCGCAGGTGCGCATGGATCGGTCCGTGCTCGGGGAACTCCGGCACCACCAGCCGCCAGCTCCGCTGCAGGAAGCGGAACACGCCCGGCACGTCCTTCGGATTCCACGGCTTGCTGTCGGCGAGCGGACCCATGTACATCTCGTACAGCCGCAGCGTGTCGGCGCCGTACTCACCGACGACGTCGTCGGGATTGACGACGTTGCCGTAACGCTTGCTCATCTTGGTGACGATCGGCTTCAGCTTCTCGCCGGTCGTCGCGTGCACGACATCGTCGCCCTGCTCCTTCGTGTCCACCTTCGGCACGATCGCGCCGCGCGCATCCTCGTACGCGAACGCCTGGATCATGCCCTGGTTGTAGAGCTTCTGGAACGGCTCCTTCACGCGCACGACACCCTGGTCGTGCAGCACCTTGGTCCAGAAGCGCGAGTACAGCAGGTGGCCCACCGCGTGCTCCGTGCCGCCGACGTAGAGGTCGACCGGCAACCAGTAGTCGCTCGCCGCGCGGCTGCAGAACTCGCGGTCGTTCCGTGGATCGCAGAACCGCAGGAAGTACCAGCTCGAACCCGCCGCCCCGGGCATCGTGTTGATCTCGCGCTGCGCCGGCCGGCCCTTGCCATCCTTCACCTCGACCCACTGCCGCGCGCGGATCAGCGGCGACTCCGGCACGCCACCCGGCTTGAAGTCGTCCATGTGCGGCAGCTCGACCGGCAACTGCGCATCGGGCACGACCTCGACGCCGGCGGCGGTGTGCAGCACCGGGAACGGCTCGCCCCAGTAGCGCTGCCGCGAGAACAGCCAGTCGCGCAGCTTGTAGGTGACCTTCGCCTGACCGCGGCCCTGCGCCACCAGCCAGTCGATCACCTTGCGTTTCGCCGCGACCATGCCGAGCCCGGCGATCGACAGCGAACCGCTGGTGTTGTGCGGCGCGAACGGCACGTCGTCGGTGCAACACTGCTCGCCGGCGGCGATCCGTGCATCGCGCGCGGCGTCGCCGGTCTGCGGCGCGAAGATGCCCGGCACCGGCAAGCCGAACTTCTTCGCGAACGCGAAGTCGCGCTCGTCACCGGCTGGCACCGCCATGATCGCGCCGGTGCCGTAGGTGACGATCACGTAGTCGGCGATCCACACCGGGATGCGGCCCTTCGGATCGTTCGCGGCGAACAGCGGATTGCGCGCATAGGCGCCGGTCCAGACGCCGGTCTTGTCCTTCGCCAGGTCGGTGCGTTCCAGCTCGCTCTTGCTCGCGGCCGCCTTCTGGTAGGCCTCGACCGCCGAGCGCTGCGCCGCGGTGGTGATCGCCCCCACCAGCGAATGCTCCGGCGACAGCACCATGAACGACGCGCCGAACAGCGTGTCGGGACGGGTCGTGAACACGCGGATCTTCGTGCCGGCCCGCCCCTCGACGTCGAAGTCGATCTCGGCGCCTTCGCTCTTGCCGATCCACTCGCGCTGCATCGTCTTCAGCGACTCGCTCCAGTCCAGGCCGTCGAGATCAACCAGCAAGCGCTCGGCGTACTCGGTGATCTTCAGCACCCACTGGCGCAGCGGCCGCCGCTCGCACGGATGGTCGCCGCGTTCGCTCTTGCCGTTGATGACTTCGTCGTTGGCGAGCACGGTGCCGAGCGCCTCGCACCACCACACCGGCGCGTTCGACTCGTAGGCCAGCCCACGGGCGTGCAGCTGCTTCCAGATCCACTGCGTCCACCGGAAGTACCTCGGATCCGCGGTGCTGACCTCGCGGTCCCAGTCGTACGAGAACCCCAACCGCTGCAGCTGCCGCTTGAACGTCGCGATGTTCGCCGCGGTGGTCTTCGCCGGGTGCGTGTTGGTCTGGATCGCGTACTGCTCGGCGGGCAGGCCGAACGCGTCCCAGCCCATCGGGTGCAGCACGTTGAACCCCTTGGCCCGCTTCCACCGCGACACGATGTCGGTCGCGGTGTAGCCCTCCGGGTGACCGACGTGCAGGCCGGCCGCCGACGGATACGGGAACATGTCGAGCGCGTAGAACTTCGGCTGCGCGGGATCGAAGCCGGGCTCGCCCGGGTTCTTCGCGCGGAACACCTTGTGCTCCGCCCAGAACTGCTGCCACTTCGGTTCGATCGTGGCGGGGTCGTACGTCTGCTTGCTCTCGGCCATGGCGTGGAAAGGGCGAGCAGTATGCCGAGCTGCGCCGGGCCCGGGAACGTCGAACTGCCGCGGCGACGCCCGACGCCGTCACCGGCCGCGCGGCCTCACCGCCCGGCGAAGCGCCACTCCCGCGCCAACAGCCCGTAGGCGAACTCGTCGCGCCACGCCCCGGCCAGGAACGAGTACTCGCGCAGGTGCGCCTCGCGGCGCATGCCGAGCTTCTCCAGCAGCCGCCACGATGGTTCGTTCTCGGCCGCGCACAGCGCGATCAGCTTGCGCACGCCGACTTCGCCGAACAGGAACGTGCACAACGTCGCGCACGCCGCGAAGCCGTAGCCGCGCCGGTGCACTTCGGCAGCCAGCCGGTAGCCGATCTCCATCGTCGCGTTCGCCGCGGTCGTCACGCGGCAGACGGCGATGCCGACTGCATGCCCGACGTCGTCCGGCACCACGGTGAAGGCAAGCCACTCGCCGTCGCGGCCCTGCCACGGTGCCGCCATCGTCTCGGCGCGCGCGCGCACCGCATCGGCGGGTTGCGGATCGCGGATCCACTGCATGATCGCGCGGTCGTTCTCCTGCGCGATCGCGAACGGCACGTCGGCCGCGGTGAAGCGGCGCATCAGCAGGCGCGGCCCCGCCAACGACAACGACGGCGCCCGCGCAACGAGCCCGGCGAGATCCATCCGCACAGCTTGGCGAACGCGGCCCCGGGGCGCGAGCCCGGCGCCGCGTCGGGTGAGCGATTGCGCGCGGTTACGCCGTAGCCAGTCGCGGCTATCTGCGCGCGAGAACCCCGGAACATGAAGCTGACTCTCCCACTCCACGCTCTCCCGCTGCTCGGCCTCGCGCCGTGCGCCTTCGCCCAAGGACTCGTCTTCGTCGCACCGCCCGGAGAGACGGTGCTCGACACCGACTCGACCCAGGTCGTGACCACGACCGGCACCGTCACCGTGACTGGCGGCGTGTTCGTGTTCAGCTCGGTGACGATCCCCGCCGGCTCGACCGTGCGCGGCCGCGGCAGCCGGCCGATGATCTGGGTCGTCGACACGATGACGGTCGACGGTCGGCTGTCGGTCGACGGCCAGAAGGGCACCGACGTCTACACCCTCGCCAGCGCATCGTTCCCGGCGCCCGGCGGTGTGCCGGGCCCGGCCGGAGGTGCCGGGGGCTCGGGCAGCCCGCAGATCGCCCTGCA
>JBASWX010000651.1:0-12474 GCA_049276695.1 Planctomycetota bacterium | reverse complement strand
CGCCCGACCTGGCCACGGCCTGGCGCGACAGCGCGCCGTCGGGAACGATCGGCGGCCAGGTCAAGGTCTGGCGCCAGCACCGGGACGACCCGTTGTGCCACGACACCCGCCTGCAGCTGGACGGCGTCGCGCTGACGTTGCCGGCGGCACCGTGGCGCGCGCTCGACCTGCACGGGCAGCTCGTGGTCACCGGCCTCGCCGACCGCACCCGCGTCGACTTCGGCGGCCTGCGCGGCAAGCTCGACCACGGCGAGGGCACGCCCGCGACGCTGCTGCTGACCGGCAACCTGGTGCGCGGTGCTTCGGCGAGCGAGGACCTGGCGTTCGTCGTGCGCGACCTCGAACTGGACCAGACCCTCGGCAAGACGCTCGACGAACTGAAGGCTCTCGGCGCCGACACCTGGCAGGCGCTGGCGCCGTCCGGCCGCATCGACCTGGTTTGCCGGCACCGCGCGCAGGCGGACGTGCGCGAGCAGCTGCAGGTCGTGGTGCAGCTGGTCGACGTGCGCAGCGACGCTGCGCTGCTGCCGCGGCCGGCCGAGCACCTCGCCGGCGAGATCGTGATCGGCGACGGCGACGTGACCTTCGACGACCTGCGCGGCGTGCTGGGCGGAGCCCAGGTGCAGGTGACCGGTGGGCGCATCCACGAACGATCCGACGAGAGCACCGAGCTCGCGTTCACCGTCGACTGCAAGGGCATGCCGATCGACGACGGCATAGCCAACCTGTTCTCGGGCCCGCTGCGCGACGCGGTGCTGCGCCGCCAGCTGCTCGGCACCGCCGACGTCGAGGGCCTGGCGCTGTCGTTCGTGATCCCGCGGACCGGTTCGGCAGCGCCGCTGGAGACGACGCTGGCCGGCCAGCTGCGGCTCTACGACCTCGACGTCACGCTCGGCGAAGGGCCGGACAGCACGATGGTGCACGGCATCAACGGCGTCGTCACGCTCGCCGAGAGCCGGGTCTCGGCGCAGGGCGGCGAACTGCGCGGTGCCCTGCGCGGTGTCGCGCTGCAGATGTTCGGCCAGCCGTTCGAGGGCATCGACGGCACCTGGAGAGCCGACGCCAGGCGCATCGCGCTCGCCGACCTGACGTCGCGCTACCACGGCGGGACGGTGCGCAGCGGCCGTGCCGGCGCCGGTATCGAGTACCTGCTGCCCGCGGGCGCCACTCCGCTCGGTCGGCTGCGCACCGACCTGCAGTTCGAGCAGGTCGATGTCGCGACGTTCCTGGAGCGGCTGGGTTGGGCGAACCCGCCGTACAGGGGCGAGGCCTCCGGCACCCTGGTCGTCGACGCACTCGACGGCGGCAACGTGATCGACGCCGTCGCCAACGGTTCGCTGACGATCGAGCGCGGCGACCTCGGCGTGGTGCCGCTGTTCACCGCGATCTACGCGCAGCTGCCGGCCGCCGACCGCCCGCACTTCGACGGCTTGCGCACGACGTTCCGCGTCGGCCACCGGCGGGTCACCTTCGGCGACACCACGGTGCGCTCGAGCCTGATCAGTGCTTCGGGCAAGGGCACCATGGCGTTCGACGGCTACGTCGACATCGAACTGACGTTGACCAGCCTGCTCGGCAACTCCGACGATCCACTGCTGGCGCCGCTGCTCAGGTTCTTCGCTGAGAACCTCGTGTCGTTCCACCTGTACGGCTACCTGCGCGACCTGCAGGCCGAGAAGCGCTGGGTGGTCGAGTCGGCGCCCGGTCGGCGCCAGGTGCTGCCGATGCCGCCGGTGCTGCCGAAGCCGGCGCCGCCCGGCTTCTGAACTTCGGCCACCCCGCCGGCAACGGCGTTGACGCGCCCCCGCGGGCACCGACACTGCCCGCCATGTCCTCCGTGCACGCGGTGATCCTGGCCGGCGGCTCCGGCACCCGCTTCTGGCCGGCCAGCCGCGCCGCACGGCCCAAGCAGTTCCTGCCGCTCGCTGGCGGCAAGCCGCTGATCGAGGCGACGCTCGACCGCCTGCAGGGTCTCGTGCCCGACGACCACGTCTGGGTCGCGACCAACAAGCAGCAGGCGAAGGGGCTGGCGAAGCTGCTGCCGAACCTGCGGCGCGAGCGCTTGATCCTCGAGCCCGAGGCACGCGACACCGCGCCGTGCGTGGCGCTCGCGGCAGCGACGATCGGCGCCCGTGATCCCGACGCGACGATGATCGTGCTGCCGGCCGACCACGTGATCGAACCGCGGCCCGCGTTCCAGGCGATGCTGCGCGCCGGCATCGCGGCAGCGCAGGACGGCGAGACGCTGGTCACGTTCGGCATCACGCCGACGTCGCCGGCCACCGGCTTCGGCTGGCTCGAGTGCGGCGCGCCCGTCGGCGCCAACGGCGTGCGGCGCGTCGTGCGCTTCCGCGAGAAGCCCGACCGCGCCACCGCCGAACGCTTCGTCGCCGCCGGCAACTTCCTGTGGAACAGCGGCATCTTCGTCTGGCGCCTGCCCGCCTTGCGCGCGGCGATGGAGCGCAGCGATCCGGAACTGGCGGGCGCGGCCGCGGCGATGCTGGCGGCGCTGCAGAAGCCCGAGGGCACGGTGAAGCGCAGCACGTTCCAGCAGGCGCCCGCCCGCTCGATCGACTACGCGGTGATGGAGAAGGCCGACAAGGTCGTCGTGGTGCCCGCGACGGTGCGCTGGAACGACGTCGGCAGCTTCCCGGCACTCGCCGCCGAGCAGGCTCCGGATGGCGACGGCAACGTCGCGGTGCTCGCTAACGGCGCCGCCGGGCTCGCCCTGCAGGCGCACGACAACATCGTCTACGCCGAGGGCAACCGCACGGTCGCGCTGTTCGGCGTTCGCGACCTGGTCGTCGTCGCGGTCGGTGACGCGGTGCTGGTGTGCAGCAAGGACAAGGCCAACGACCTGAAGACGCTGGTCCAGCACGTGCGCGCCCAGGGCCGCACCGACCTGCTGTGAACGAGGAGCCGATCCGCCGCATCCTCGCCGTCGACTTCGGCGACGCGCGCACCGGGCTCGCCGCCACCGACTGGACCGGCAGCATCGTCGTGCCGTTGCCCCGCATCGACGCCCGCGACGACGCCGCGGTGATCGCCGCGATCGCCGCCATCGTGCGCGAACGGCAGACGCAGGTCGTCGTGCTCGGCATGCCGGCGGCACTCGGCCAGACACCGAGCCCGCGCGCGCAGCGCACCGCCGCGTTCCGCGAAGCACTGCAGGCAGCGCTGCCGTGCCCGGTGGACACCGTCGACGAGAGCCACTCGACCGACGAGGCGCACGAGCGGCTGAAGGCGGGCGGCCTCAAGGCGAAGAAGCGGAAGGACCTCGCCGACAGCGTCGCCGCGCTGGTGATCCTCGAGCGCTACCGCGACGAACTGCGCCGCCGTGCCAACGGCCCGCAGCCTTAGAACGCGCCGATCGTCAGCTGCAGCCCGTTGCTGCTGGTCGCCCCGACGATCGCGCCGCCGGTATCGAGTTCGAGCGGCACGACCTGCTGGCGGAACGTGCCGCCGATCAGGCTGGCCACGTTCGGCAGTACCAGCGCCAGGTCGAGCGCGTTCGCAGCCGGCAGGTGCAGGCGCAGCAAGTCGGGCGTTGTCGCCAACACGCAGCCAACCCCCGCGGAAGGCAGCACCGCGACGAGCGGCTGCAGCGTCTGACCAAAGCCCAGCACCTCGACCACGAGGCCGTTCGCCGGCATGCCGGTGGCGCGACTCGGGAACGTGCTGCCCAGCCACGGCAGCGCGCTCGCCGCCAGCGCGTTGGCGCCGCCGCTGCCGGCACAGCCCGCGCCGACGCTGCTTGCACTCGCCGGGCAGCTGGTGACGAGCGCACCGAGTCCGCCGGTCGCGACGCCGGCGAGTTGGGTGAACGCGCCCGCGGCCACCACCTGCCCATCGAGCGTCCACCGCAAGTCGAACACCGTGCCATTCGCGCCGGCGCCGACCGGTGTCCAGGCCGCGCCGTTCCAACGCGCCAGCCGCGCCAGCGGCGTCGTCGTGCCGAGCGAAGTGAACGCGCCGCCGACCAGCAGCTCGTCGTTCGGCAAGGCGAGCAGCGAGTGGATCTGGCCGTTCAAGGAGCCGCCCAGGGTGGCCCAGGCGGTGCCATTCCAACGCCGTACGATGCCGCTGCCGGCGGTGACCAGGTCGCCGTTGCCCAGGCGCGCGACCATACCACCGCCTGCCCCACCCACCGGCGTCAACGGGCTCCACGAGAACCCATCCCAACGAGAGACGCGGCTGAGACTCGTCTCGACCGCGCCGAGCACACTGCCATCGGGCAAGGGCAGCAGCTCCCGCGGGTTCGTCAGCACGAAGCCCGTGGCGATCCCGGTGCCGTTCCACGATTGCCCGTCCCACACCGCGACCAGGTCGACGAAATCGCCGCTGGCGAGGACCTGCCCACCGGGCCCGGCAGCGAGGCTGCGCACGATTCCCGGCAGGCCGCTCCCGATGGCCTGCCAGCTCGCGCCGTTCCAGCGCGCAACGCGGTTGGCCGGCACGCCGCCGACGTTCGTGAAGCTGCCGCCGATCACGACATCGCCGTTCGGCAGCGCCAACACTGCGTACACCGCCGCGTCGGCGCCGCTGCCGAGTGGCTGCCAGCTGGCGCCGCTGCGGCGCGCGACGCGGCGCGCAGCGACGCCTTCGACCGTGGTGAACTCGCCGACGACGAGCAGGTCGCCGTTCGCGGCGGACGCCGAAGCGTGGATCACACCGCCCGTGCCGGGGCGCAGCTGCCGCCACACCGCACCGTCCCACCGCGCGACGAAGTCGGCGTCGCCGCCGACCGAGCCGAACATCCCGCCGGCGAGCAGGTCGCCGTTCGGCGCCGCGAGCAGCGTGCGCACCGGCAGATCGACGCCAGGCGAATAGGGCAGGCCGAGGCCGCCGCCGATGCTCGTCCAGCTTGCGCCGTTCCAGCGCGCCACCTGGTTCGCGGACACGCCGCCGGCCGATTGGAACAGGCCGCCAGCAACCAGGTCGCCGTTGCCGAGCTGCGCCAGCGCGTAGACCGGATTGGGGATCCCGCCGCCGAGTCCCGACCAGGTCGTGCCGTCCCACCGCGCGATGCCGATCGCCGGCACGCCGCCGGCGTTCGCGAAACCACCGCCGAGCAGCAGGTCGCCCGCGGGCAGGGTCAGCAGCGCCAACACGCCGCCATCGACGCCGCCGGGCAACGGCGACCAGTTCGTGCCATTCCAGCGCGCCAGGTAGGAACCCGGCAGCACCAACGCGCCGCCCGCGATGAGGTCGCCGTTCGGCAACACGGCCAGCGCGTTGACCGCCGCACCGAGGCCTCCCCCCATCCCCGACCACGTCGTGCCGTTCCAACGCAGGATCCAACCGGCTGCACTGCCGCCCGCGACGACTTCGCCGTTGGGCAGCACCGCCAGCGCGTTGACCGCGAACGGCACTCCGGTCGCCAGCGGCTGCCATGCGGTTCCGTTCCACCGCGCAACGTGGTTCATCACGACGCCGCCCGCGCTGCTGAAGCGACCGGCCGCGATCAGTTCGTCGTTGAGAGTCACCGCCAGCGCCGCAACCTGGGTCACGCCGGAACTCAGTGGATCGATGCCGGTGCCGAGCGCGGCGCAGTCGCCGGTGGCCGGGTCGAAGACCGCGACGCCGCGTGAGGCGGCGTTGCCAAGGGTGGTGAACACGCCGCCCAGCACCACGACCGGCGCCAGCGGGCCGCTGCCGTCGCGATCCCACAGGCAACTCGCCAACACCGCGCCATCTGCATCGGGCAGGCTGCTGGCGGACTGGTACGCGAGCCCGCATTGGGCGATCGCGGCACCGAGGCCCAGCGACCACGACAGCGCGACGGCGAATGAGCGGACGATCACGGCGCAGGGCATGGCGGTAGGGGTCAGAAGAGGTCAGAAGGAGCCGATCTGGAACAGCAGCGCGTTGGTCGCTTGCACGGTGGTGATCGCGCCGCCGCCGTCCAGCACGACCGGCAGCACCTGCTGGCGCACGGCGATCCCGAGCAGGGCCATCGTGTCGGGCACCGCGAATTGCGGCCGCACGACGCCGGCGACCGGCACCGCCAACTGCACCACGTCGGGCGCAGCCAACAACTGGCAACCGAACGTCGCCTGCGGCAACAGCGACGTCAGTGGCGTCGCGGTCGCGGTCAGGCCGTTCACGATCAGCGCCAGCGAGTTGGCGGGCAGGGTCGCGGCGGTGGTGCGGCAGGTGCCGCCGAGCCACGGCAGTACGTTCGCGACCAGCGTCGGGAGATTGAACCCCGAGCAGCCGCCCGGCAGCGTGGCAACCGTCGCCGGACACGATGTCGAGACCCGGGCGAAGCGACAGCGCGGCACGCCGTCGGCGATCCGGAAGTCGCCGCTGAGCAGCAGGTCGCCGTTCAAGGCGTTGGCGAGCGACCACACGGTGGCGTCGATCGGCCCGCCGATCGGCGTCCACGTGACCCCGTTCCACCGCTGCAGCGGTCGCGGCGCTTCGCCGGTGCCGATCCATGGGCCGGCAACGAGATCCCCATCCGGCAAGAAGGCCAGCGAGCGGACCGCACCGCCTGGACCGGCGCCGAGCGGCGACCAGCTACTGCCGTCCCAGCGCAGCACCGTGGCACCGCTGAAGCCACCGCCGAGGATCGGTGCACCGTCGTTGCCGAAGACGATCGCCATGGCGCCGGGCTGCGACAGGCCGAGCTGGACCCACTGCGCGCCGTTCCATCGGAACACGCTCGTACCCGTCAGCGCGTGCAGCACCCCGCTCGGCGAGATCGCGAGTGCGACCACCGCGGCCGACACGCCGGCACCCAGCGGCGACCAGGTCGTGCCGTCGAAGCGGGCGACGTTCGTCACCGCGACTCCCGACAGCGACACGAAGTTCCCACCCACCACGAGATCGCCGTTCGCCAACTCGACGGCCGCGAAGACCCGGTTGCCCGACGTGGCCGTCGCCAGCGTCGACCAGGCCGAGCCGGACCAGCGCTGGAGGATCGGCTGCGGCGCGGCACTCCACGCCAGTCCGCCAGCGAGCAGGTCGCCGTTGGGCAGCGCGACGAGGCTGGTGAGGTTGGAAGTGTCATAGCCGGCGAACCCGCCACCGATGGGCGTCCACGACACCCCGTTCCAGCGCACCACCAGCCCCTGACCGAGGGCGCCGTAGGCGGCGCCGAGGAAGAGGCTGCCGTCCGCCCGCACGGCGGTCCATTGCATCGAGCCCACCAGCCCTGGACTGGCCGGCGACCAGGTGACGCCGTTCCAGCGCGCGAGGCTGCGGGCGGCGGTGTTGTCGATCGCGGCGAAGTCGCCGGCGAGCAGCAACTCGCCGCTGGCCAGCACCGACAGGGACGAGGTGACATAGCCACCGAAGGGCACGTCGCCGAGTCCCGTCCACACCGACCCATCCCAAGTAGCGACGCGGATCGCGCTCGACGAGGTGTAGCGTCCCGCAGCAACCAACACGCCGCTCGGCAGCATCAGCAGTTCGAGCACGAACTGGAACGGCGCGCCGGGCAGCACCACCCAGTTGGTCCCGGTCCAGCGTGCGACCCGATCCTGAGTGCCACCGGGAACGCTGTTGCCGCCGGCGACGATCTCACCGTTCGGCAGCGCGAGCAGCATCTGCGGCGCCGACGGGAATGCCGCGCCGAGAGTGGACCATGCGGTGCCGTCGAAGCGCAGCACGCCGGTGAAGTTCGTGGTGCCGAACAGGGCCACACCCGACGCACACAGGTCGCCGTTCGGCAGAGCTGCCACGGTGGTGAACGAAGGGCTGCCCAACGCCGTCGATCCCAACGGCGACCAACTGCTGCCATCCCACGCCGCGATGTCCGAGGTCGGCAAGCCACCAGCCTGGGAGAAGTCGCCGGTTACGACGATGCCGCCGCCAGGCCGCGCGATCAGTCGCCACACGTATCCATTGACACCCGCTCCGAGCGCCGACCACGTCGTGCCATCCCAGCGCGCCACTCGCGACGCACTCACGCCAGCGATCGACTGGAAGTTGCCGGCGACGTAGATGTCGCCGTTGCTGGCGCGGGTGAGCAGCATGCCACCCGGATAGGGACCGGGGCCGAACGGCGCGAACGTGCGGGTGGCGGGGTCGTAGACGGCGAGGTTGTCGGCCAGTGCCGTGCCCGCCACCTGGAACGAGCCAGCGACCAGGACACGTTCGCCCAGCGGGCCTGGTCCGTCCGGATCGAAGAGCAGGGTGTCCGACACCGAACCCTCGACGCCCGAGGACCCGAGCACGGTCGGCCACGGATTGGTGCACTGCGCGGCGAGCGACGAGGTCAGGCTGATTGCTGCGCCCAAGGGCAGCGCAAGGCCAGCCACCAGCGAACTGCGAGTGTGGGGCATTGGGTACCGGACCGGTGAGAGGTCGATGTTACCGACAGCCGCGACGTGGCCTTGGCTGCAACCTGACCATGGTAGCACTTCGCGCGCGCGGTCACTCCGCCCGACAGCCACTCATCTCGCGCCGAGCGCGAGATGAGTGCCTGGTCCCCGTAAGCCGGGTTCTGGTGCCGCCCGAAGGCGGTGGCGGCCATTTCTCTAGGACCGTTCTCGCGAACGGCCGCGAACGACCTACCCGAGGACCTGAGCGCGGGCCGCGCGATCCTCCTACTCGGTCTTGCTCCAGGTGGGGTTTGCCGTGCCGGACCGGTCGCCCGGTCCGCGGTGAGCTCTTGCCTCACCGTTTCACCCTTGCCGTCGCCAGCAAGCTGGCCGTCCGGCGGTCTGTTCTCTGTGGCACTGTCCCTGTTCTTGCGAACGGTGGGCGTTACCCACCACCCTGCCCTTGGGAGCCCGGACTTTCCTCCCGCGGCTTGCGCCGCCGGCGGCCGCCCGGGGACCAGGCGCCGGCACTGTAGGGGGCGGCCCGGCGGCGGCAAGGCGTTGTCCCGCAGGCCGCCCCGAAAGCACGGCGCCAAGGTGCGTAGCCCGCTGGCACCGTGCGCACGCGGCGGGGCCAGGAAAAACCGCGACCGTCGCCTTGTCGGGCCCGCGTAGAGAGGTAGCCTGTCGAGCCTCGCCCGGTGGGTCTCGTCCCCCACCGATTCGTCTCGACACCCTTGGCTCCGCACCTGCTGAGGTCGCCTTGCGACTCGCCCTCCTTGCCGCCATCGCTCTCGTTCTCGGGCCTGCCTTTGCCCAGGCACCGAACGGGCGTCCCGCCGCCAATCCGACCGCTGCGCCGCGCGCCGACAGCGGCGGCGGCGAAGGTTCCGCGCCGATTCCCGAGCCCAGCACGCTGCTGCTGGTCGGCACCGGGTTGCTCGGCGTCGCACTGACGGCGCGCTGGCGTCGCCGTTCGCGGTAGCCCGATCAGCCGTACCGCGGCAGGCGGGAACGGATGCGCCCGGCCTTCGCGACGATCGCGCGCATGAGCCGGCGGTGCGGCCGCAGCGAGGTCCCGAGGTAGGCGCGCAGGAAACGCAGCGCAGCGCGCACCGGCAACGCCGCCGGCGCCGACGCCAACAGGCCCGCGAGGTCCTTGACCACCCAACGACGGAACCGCCAGCCGGGCGCGAACACGCGCTCGACGTCGACGAACGACGGCGGTGCGTCGGCGCGCGGATCGCGCGGATCGTTCGCGAAGATGTGGTTCCAGTACAGGTCGCGGTAGACGAGGCCGGCGTCGTGCAGCGCCCGGACGACTGGTGCGACGCGCGCGCAAGCCCACGCCGCGAGTTCGCCGAGCCAGCCTTCGGCGATCGCGTCGGCGGCCCACGCATCGACCGCGCGGCCCGGCAGGCCGGCGGTCACCAACAGGCTGCGCCGGCCCTGCACGATCCAGGCCACTGGCTGGCTCGCACGCACACCGAGCAGCGGCAGCACGTGCAGCCAGCGCCATTCCGCGGCCGCCCTGGCCCGTTCGCCGAGCCGCCATTTGCCGAACAACCAACCGCCTCCGACCGGCACCGCGACCGTGCGGCGGGTCGGCACGCAACGCACCGTCTGCCCGATGGCACCGCACCACAGGCCGCGCACCGCCTCGCGCCATTCGGGCTCCACGGCGGGGAAGCCGGCGGCCCGGGGGTGCTGCGGCTTGTTGCTGGCGTGCATACGCCACAGTACGTTCCTCCGCCCCGCGCCGTCCCGCAAGCGCCCTCCCGGCATGAACCAATCCGTCGCCAGCGAAGAGAACCCGTTCCAAGCGATGCAGGCCCGGCTCGACCTGGCCTCGGCCCGGCTGGGCCTCGAGCCGAACATCATCGCGATCCTGCGGGCCTGCGAGCGGGAGATCACGATCAGCATGCCGGTGGTGATGGACGACGGGTCGGTGCAGGTGTTCGAGGGCTACCGGGTGCACCATTGCACCTCCCGCGGCCCCGCCAAGGGCGGCATCCGCTACGCCCCGAACGTCAACCGCGACGAGGTCCGGGCGCTGGCCGCCTGGATGACCTGGAAGTGCGCCGTGGTCAACGTGCCGTTCGGCGGCGGCAAGGGCGGCGTCATCTGCGACCCGTTCAAGATGTCGAAGGGCGAGTTGGAGCGGGTCACCCGCCGCTACGTCGCCGGGATCATGGACCTGCTCGGCCCCGACCGCGACGTGCCCGCCCCCGACATGGGCACCGACGGCCAGATCATGGCCTGGTTCATGGACACCTACTCGATGCACCAGCGCAGCTACCTGCCGGCGATCGTGACCGGCAAGCCGATCAGCCTCGGCGGCTCGCTCGGCCGCATCGAGGCGACAGGCCGCGGCGTGATGCTGTGCACGCGGGAAGCGCTCAAGCACCTCGGCATGAACCCCAAGGACTGCACCGCCGCGGTCCAGGGTTCCGGCAACGTCGGGCTCATCTCCGCCCTGCAACTCGGCTCGCTCGGCGTCAAGGTCGTCGCGATCAGCGACATGCACGGCGGCGTGCACAACCCGCGCGGCCTCGACCTCGACGCGGTGAAGCTGCACCTGCAGAAGACCAAGCGGCTCGACGGCTTCGAAGGCGCCTCGAAGATCTCCAACAGCGACCTGCTCGAACTGCCGGTCGACATCCTGGTGCCGGCAGCGACCGAGAACGTGATCACCAGCCGCAACGCCGCCAACATCAAGGCCAGGATCATCACCGAAGGCGCCAACGGCCCGTGCACCGCCAACGCCGACAAGGTGCTCGACCAGAAGGGCATCTTCGTGATCCCCGACATCCTGGCCAACGCCGGCGGCGTCACCGTCAGCTACTTCGAGTGGGTGCAGGACCGCATGGCGTTCTTCTGGACCCAGAAGGAGGTCGAGGAGCGCATGGAGCACATCATGGTCGACTCGTTCTCCTCGGTGGTCGACATGGCGCGCCGCTTCCAGGTCAGCAACCGCATCGCCGCCTACATGCTCGGCGTCAACCGCGTCGCCGAGACGACGCGCATGCGCGGCATCTACGCGTGACCGGCCGCCTCGCGGCCGTTCCCGCGTGCTGGGCAGCGGGGCTGCTCGCCGCCTGCAGCGGCGCCCCCAGCCCGGCCGACCGCGAAGCGCTGATCGCGGGCGCGGTCGTGCAGCGCGACGTCGAGCACCTGGTCAAGTCGATCTACGCCGGCGAGTTCGACGTCGTGGTGGCGAAGACGCACCCGGTGATCCTCGAGTGGATCGGCGGCGCCGCGAAGGCCCGCGAACTGATGGCGGCGGCGGTCGAACCGATGCTGGCGAAGGGCATCCACGTCGAGTCGCTGCGCTTCCCGCAACCTCCGGAGTTCGTGCGCACCGAGCGGGCCGCCTACTCGATCGTGCCGACGCTGATGATCCTGACGATCGGCAGCGATCGCGTCGAGAGCCTGAACTACCAGTTCGGCGTGCTCGAACCGGGTGCTTCCGGCTGGCTGTTCATCGAGGGCTCGCGCGTGAACGGCGGCAACGTGCGCTCGCTGTTCGCCGACTTCCCCGCCGGCCACACGTTCCCGCAGTTCCATCGCCGCCGGCTGTAGCGGCGCCGCGACGGGCCCTCCAGCTCCGCCGCCGGGCAAACAGGCAACCGGTCCCGCCACCGACTACTCGCTACTCGGGCACACCGAGATGGAGGAACGGCGCCCAATGGTACGGATCGGGGTGCCGCTGCTGCAGCGCCCGTTTCGCCGCGGCCAACGCCGCCAGGCGATCCGGCTCGCCGGTGAGCAACCGTCCGCAGTAGTCGGCCATCAGTTCCCTGGTCGAGGCATCGTCGACGGCCCACGCCGTCGAGACCACCGAGGCCGCCCCCGCGAACAAGAACCCGAGCGGCAGCGCGTGCGGCGCGTCGTCGCGGCCCGTCGGTCCCACGTTCGTCCTGCACGCCGACAGCACGACCTGCCGGCAGCCATCGAGGCGACCGCGCCAGCGGGTGAACAACTCCCCGACCTCGAGCAGGCCATCGTCGCCCGGCCCCGGCCGGGCCGGCGGCGTGAGCACCAGCGTGCTCAGGGTCAGCCCGGAGTACTGCTCGGCAAGCCCGTGGCAGGCGAAGTGCAGGTGCGAGCTGCCGCGCGCGTGTTCGAACACCGCCGCCTCGGTCGCATCGCCGCCGAGCAGCAGCCGCGCCGGCAGCTCCTTCGCCGTCCACGCCGCCATCAG
>JBASWX010000650.1:0-2017 GCA_049276695.1 Planctomycetota bacterium | reverse complement strand
CACGTCGACCAGCGCGCACGACACCGCCGCCAGTTCGCGCGGCATCACCAGGCACGGCCCGAGCACCGTCGCCTTCTCGGGGCAGCTGTCGTCGCCGTCGGGCCCCGCCAGGTCGTTGGCGAGCACGACCACGCGCAGCCCGGCGGTGAGGCTCTCGCCGCCGAGCGCCTGCGCCAGGAAGAACAGGCTGAAGAAGCCATGCTCCTGGCAGCGGTGGAAGAAGCTCGAACCGGGCCGGAAGCCACGATCCGCGGTCAACAGCCAGCCGTGCAGCACGCCGCGCACCGTCTTGCCGGCGGCGGCGAGGTCGCGCAGCAGCGCGTCGTAGCCGTCGCGGCCGAGTTCGGGCGCCAACGCGTACCGGTCGGCGGCGAGACGGCTGTACGAGTCGCCGAGGTGCACTTCGACCACGTCGGCGCCGCGAACACGCAGCTGCGTGACGACCTCGCGGCACAGGCCGAGCGCGTCGACGAACACCAGCCAGGTGCCGGCCGGGATCGCGGCGTCGGCCAGCGGTTCCGTGCGCTGCCAGCGCTCCAGCCACAACCAGCGCGCGACGTCGTCGACGCGGTCGGTCGCGGCGGCACCGCCGGGTCCGCCCTCCGGATCCGGCTCGACCCAGTAGCTCTGGTGGCGGAACGCGTACGTCGGCAGCGACACCCGCGGGCGATCGGCTGGCACCACGCGCTCGAGCGGGGCATCGACGCCCGCCGCCCACAACCGCGCCCAGGCGCCGGCGACGAACGAGTCGTCGTCGATCTTCTCGTCAGGGTGGCGCAGCGACGGGATCGCGCTGCGGTCGGCATTCCACGACGGACTCTGCCGGGCCAGCGAACTGAGCGAACGGCCGGGTCCGACTTCGAGGAACACGTGCCGCGGCTCGCGCAGCAGCAGGTCGACGCCGTCGGCGAAGCGCACGGTATGGCGCAGGTGGTCGACCCAGTACTGCGGGTCGGTCGCCTCGGCATCGGTGATCCAGGTGCCGGTGCGGTTCGACACGAACGGGATGCGCGGTGCGCGCAGCGTGAGGCCGCGCAGGAACGCGCCCCACTCGGGCAGGATCGGCGCCAGCAGCCGCGAGTGCGCAGCGATCGCGATGCGCACGCGCTGCACTTCGACGTCGCGCACGGCCATGCGGGCGGCGAACGCGTCGAGCGCCGCATCGGCACCGGACACCACGCACAAGCCGGGCGCGTTGACGGTCGCGAGGTCGAGGTCGTCGCCGAGGTGGCGCCTGCACTCGTCGGCGGCCAGCGACACGCTCAGCATGCCGCCGCCCCGCACGCGCTCGAACAGCTGGCCGCGCAGCGTCACCAAGGCCAGCGCGTCGGCGAACGTGAACACGCCGGCGAGGCACGCGGCGGTGTTCTCGCCGACGCTGTGGCCGAGCAGCGCTGTCGGCACGATGCCCTTCCCGATCCAGCTCTGCGCCAACGCGTACTCGAGCAGGAAGATCGCCGGCAGCTGCACCGACGGGCGGTCGAACACCAACTCGACCTCGGCGGCGGGCAACCGGTCGCCGAGCCACACCTCGCGCAGGTCGACGTCGAGCTGGCCGCGCAGCCGTTCGAGCCCCGCGTCGACGTGGCGGCGGAACACCGGGTCGTTCGCGTACAGCCCGCGACCCATGTGCCGGTACTGGGCGCCGCCGCCCGGCAGCAGGAACACGACCTTCGCCGACTCCGTCGCGGTGTGCGTGTACACCCGTTGCGGCTGCTCGCCTTCCAGCAGCCGCAGCACGTCGTCGCGGTCGACGCCGACAGCGACGCGGCGACGCGCGAACGCGTGGCGGCCGAACGCCAGCGTGCTGGCGACGTCGGCCAGATCGAGGCCGGGCTGCTCGCGCAGGCGGGCCGCGAGCGCGCGGGCCTGGTCGTCGAGCGAACGGGTGTGGCGCGCCGACCACACCAGCACGTGATGGGGCGCGCGCACCGCCGGTGCTGGCTGGGCGACCGGTGGTTCGCCGAGCACGACGTGCGCGTTGGTGCCGCCGACGCCGAGCGAGGTGACGCCGGCG
>JBASWX010000649.1:0-6365 GCA_049276695.1 Planctomycetota bacterium | reverse complement strand
GCGCAATGACGACCGCGGGCGGGCGGGCGGCCGATGGCAGCGGCGCTTGCGGTCGCCGGGCCGGGTCGCCGGGCTCGCCTTGCCCTGGTGGCGCGATCGAGCCGATCGGACGTTTCTCGGCATGACGACGGGCTCGGCAGCGCGGACGGACGGCGACGCGGGGGCGACGGCTCCTGCCGGTGCCGGCACCGCCGAACTGTCGGTGCTGATCGTCAACTACAACTCGTGGCGCGAGTGCGCGCAGGCCCTCGCGACGCTGCGCGCGAATGGTCCGACGCGGCCCGACGGCTCGCCGATGCCGTTCGAGTGCGTGGTCGTCGACAACTGCTCGCCGGCCCGCGACCCCGCGCAGGTCGCCGCGGTCGAACGCGAACTGCGGGCACTCGGCGAGCAGCAGGGGGATCCGCTGGCGGGACGGTTGGTGCTGCACCACGAGAACGGCGGCTACAGCAAGGGCATGAACGTCGCGTTGGCGCACGCGCGCGGCCGCTGGATCCTGGTCAGCAATCCCGACGTGCTGTTCCTGCCCGGCCTGATCGGCAGGTTGCAGCGCCAGCTCGAGAACGACCCGCGCGCCGGCTGCGCCGTGCCGAAGGGCTTCTGGGACCCGGAGTGCAGCGGCCGGCTGCCGCCGAACACGCTGCCGACGCTGCGCGAACTGTGCTGGACCACGCTCGGCGCGTTCTTCCCCGGCATCAGCCACCGTTACGCGAAGCGGCTCGCCAGGTCGTGGCTGGCGGTGTGGACCGCCGAGCGCCCGCTGGCGCTGCCGATGATGTCGGGCTGCATGTTCCTGATCGAGCGCTCGTTCTTCGAGCGCATCGGCCGCTTCGACGAGCGTTACCCGCTCTACTACGAGGACACCGACCTGTCGCTGACGATCCGGCGCGCCGGGCGCACCGTGACGCAGGTTCCCGACGCGCACCTCGTGCACTTCGTCAACCGCTCGGGAATGAGCGACCTGGAGACGATGTGGCGGCGGCACGCGACGAGCCGGGTGCAGTACTTCCGCAAGTGGTACGGCTGGCTCGGGCCGCTGGCGCTGCGGCTCGCCGACCGCATCCTGCACAGCAAGTGGCTGCGGCGCTGGCGGCGGTTCCGCTTCGCGACGCCGCTGACCGACCTCGGCGCCTCCGACCGCGCGCCGGTGCTCGAGTTCGGACGGAACTGCGAACGCTTCCTGGTGCTGATGTCGCTCGACGCGCGCTTCTACCTGGCCGCCGGCATGCTCGGCGGCGGGGCGCGTTGGACGCCGAGCCCGACTGCGTTCGGCTACTTCGTCAACGCGACGTTCTACTTCGCCGCCTACGACCTGAGCGGCGGGCGTTTCGAGCGCATCGGCACGTGGAAGTACCACTGCCTGTCGCACCTCGGCGAATCGGTCGCGCACCTGCACGGCGGCAACAAGCCATGACCAGGCCGGTGCTGTCGGTCGTCGTGCTGAGCTGGAACACCGTCGCCCTGACGTTGGCGTGCCTGCGGGCGCTGTTCGCCGAGTCACCGCGCCATGCCCGCGAAGTGATCGTCGTCGACAACGGCAGCCAGGACGGTTCGGCCGACGCGATCGCGAGCCAGTTCCCGCAGGTGCGCCTGCTGCGCAACCCGGACAACCGGCTGTACGCGGCCGGCAACAACCAGGGGGCGGCGCTGGCGGTGGGTGAGTTCGTGTGCACGCTGAACAGCGACACCGAGGTGCGCGCCGGCGCGCTCGATCTGCTGGTCGACTGGTTGGTCGCGCACCCGGAGTACGCGGTGGCGGCGCCGCGCCTGTGCGATCCGGACGGCGGCGTGCAGCGCGCCTGCATGCGCTTCCCGACGCTGCTGTCGGCGCTGTGCTACGACTCGTGGTGGGGCACGTGGTGGCCGGGCCGTGCCGTCGTCGCGCGCTACGAGATGCGCGACTTCGACCACCTGGCGAGCCGCGACGTCGACCAGCCGCCCGGCGCCTGCCAGGTGCTGCGCCTGTCCGAGTGGCGTTCGCTCGGCGGCTTCGACGAAGAGTTGTCGCTGTTCTTCAACGACGTCGACCTGTGTCGCCGGCTGGTGCGCGCCGGACGCAGGATCCGCTACGTCGCCGAGGCCGAGGTGCTGCACCACCGCGGGGCGTCGACGAAGAGCTTCGCGCGCATGCTGGTGCTCTGGCACAAGAACCGCTTCGCGTACTACAAGAAGCACTGGGGCGTGCTCGGCACGCTGTGGATCCGGCTCTGCGTGCGGCTGCGCATCCAGGAGGAATGGCTGCGCATCGGGCGCCGCAACCGCCACGATCCCGCGCGCAGGAAGGCCGAACGCGACCATCTGGCCAACGCGGTGAAGGAGCTGCGCGCGTCGTGAAGGTCTGCTTCGTGACCGCGAACTATCCGCCGGAAGCGCTCGGCGGCACCGAGCAGGTGGTCACGGCCCTGGCGCGCGAGCTGAGCGTGTTCGGCGTCGATCTGTTCGTGATCAGCGGCAGCGACCGGCCCTACACCGGCACCAACGTCGAGGACGAGATCCACGAGGGCCTGCTCGTGCATCGCGTGGTGAGCCAATGCGACGAACACGACGCCAACGGCTTCGTGCGTCCGCGGCTGCTCCGGTCCGTCCGGGAGCTGCTCTTGCGCCACCGGCCGGACGTGGTGCACGTGCATGCGTTCTCGCGGCTCGGTGCCGGCATCACGCCGATCTGCCGCGAACTCGGCATCCGGGTTGCCGTGACCTTCCACGACCTGTGGACGACCTGTGCGCGCTACTTCCGGGTGCCGCACGGCGGCGTGCAGTGTCCGAGCGGCACCGATCGCACGCCGTGCCTGACCTGCGTCAACGACGCGCTGCAGACCGACCCGGAGATCGTGGCGCTCGGCCTGCGCGAACGCGACCGCGTGCTGCGTGCCGAGGTCGCGCTGGCCAACGTCGCCACCGCGCCGAGTGCGACCGCCGCCGCGTTCGTGCGCGAGTGCCTGCCGTACGCGGGCCCGATCGAGGTGATCCCGCACGGGTTGCTGCGGCCGGTGCCAGCCGAGCATCTGGCGCCGCGGCATGTCGTCGGCGGGGCCGTCCGCGTCGGCACGTTCGGGGGGCTGGTTCGGGTCAAAGGCGTGCGCGACCTCGTGGCCGCCGTCGCCGGCCTGCCGTGCGAGCTGCACCTGTCGGGACCGTTCCACGAGCCTGGCTTCGAGGACGAGATCCGGGCGCTGGCCGCAGCGAACGGCACGCGACTGGTCGCGCGCGGCCGCTGGGACGGCAGCGGTCGGCACCCGGCGCGCGATCTCCACCTCGCGGTGTTCCCGTCGCACTGCCAGGAGACCTACGGCCTCGTCGTCGACGAAGCGCTCGCGCACGGCGTGCCGACGGTGGTATCGGACCAGGGGGCGCTGCGCGAACGCGCCGGCTCCGGCGGCGTCGTGGTGACGTCACTCGCGCAGTTGGCGACCGTGCTGCGCGAACTGGTAACCTCCGCCGACCGCCTCGCGGCGTTGGGCGCGGCGATCCCGGCCACGTTGCCGACGATCGCCGCGTCGGCAGCCCGCCATCTCGAGCTCTACCGCCGCCTGCGATGAAGCACCTGTTCTCCCCGCTGTTGCCGAAGGACCCGCTGCAGGGTCCGGTGCTGGTGCTGGCCGCGCACCCCGACGACGAGGTGATCGGCGCCGGCTGCCTGCTCGCGTTCCACGGCAACCGCGGCCACGCGGTCACCGTCGTGCACGCGACCGACGGCGCGAAGGGCGACCCCGGCCAACGCGACCACGACATCCGCGCGACGCGCCGCCGCGAGGGCAAGGAAGCGCTGGCGCGCCTGGGCCTCGGCGAAGCGCGGCACTGGGACCTGCCCGACGGCGAACTGCCGGAACACCTGCCGGAGCTGACGCGCCGGATCACCGAGGTGATGCGCGAGGTGCAGCCGAAGACGCTGTACTCGTTCCACGCCGGCGAGGCGCACCGCGACCACCGCGCCGTGGCCGCCGCGACCGCTGCCGCGGCGCCGGCACTGCCGCGCGACTGCCGGTGCCTCCTGTACGGCGTCAACTTCGTGCCGTGCGGCGGCACGTTGTTCGACACCACCGACATGTATCCGCGCGCCTACCGGGCGCTGCAGGCCTACCAGAGCCAGAACGCCTACATCGACCTGCCGGGCATGAGCGAGCACCGCGAACGCGCGGCGACCGTCAACCTCGACATCCCGGGCGTGCTGTACGGCGAGATGTTCCTCGACCTGCGGCCCGACGAGCTCGCCGAAGCGCACGCGGCCCAGGACCGCTTCTTCCGGCTGATCCAGCGGGAGACGCCGTGAGCAGGACCGCGAAGCTCGGCAAGCCGACGGTGTCGCTGGTCATCTCGGTGTGGAACCGCAAGGACGACCTGCGCGACAACCTGCGAGCGATCGGCGCCCAGACGGTGCCCGCCGAGCAGGTGATCGTGGTCGACAACTGCAGCCACGACGGCACCCCGGAGATGGTGCTCGCCGAGTTCCCCTGGGTGCAGCTGATCCGCATGCCGCACAACCGCTACGGCGCCTGCGAGACCTTCAACGTCGGCTTTGCGTCGGCCCGCGGCGAGTTCACCGGCATCCTCGACGACGACGTGGTGCTGCCGCCGACCTTCGTCGAGCAGATGCTGGCGAAGTTCGCCGACGAGCCGCCGAGCACCGCGATCCTGTCGCCGAAGGTGCGCGAACCGGAGATGCCGGAGTGGTATCTCACCTCGCCGACCATCAACGCCGAACGTTACCTGCCGACCTTCCGCGGCTGCGGCTCGATGGCGCGCACCGCGGCGCTGCGCCAGGCGAACTGGTACGACATCCGCTTCTTCATCTTCGGCAACGAACGCGACCTGACCACGCGGCTGCTCAACCTCGGCTACCGGGTGAAGATGGTGCCGTCGATCGAGGTGTTCCACAAAGCCCCGTTCGGCATGCGGCACGGCAGACGCAGCCTCTACTACCACGTGCGCAACTTCTGGCTGTACGCGTTCAAGTACCTGCCGTGGAGCCAGGTGCTGGCGTTCCCGTTCGCCTTCCTGAAGAAGCGCCTGGGCGGCAAGCAGCAGGGGGCGGGCGGCGAGGTCGCCGACGCGGTCGGCACGATCGGGCTGTTCGAGAACATCAAGTCGGTGCCCTGGGGGTGGTGGGTGTGCGTGCGAGCGACGCTGGCGGCGGTCTGGTCGCTGCCCTACTGCCTGCGCCACCGGCAGGTCTGCCGCCACCCCGACTTCGAGCCGCCGCTGCGCTGACCCCGGCTCCGGGGTGCGTCCGCTCCAGGATTTCCGGTTTTCCGCCGGCCACGCCGGCTGCCGGCGGCGCCTGGATGGCTGCAAGGATCCGGCACGGGCCGGGTCGTTGCATTCCTGAGGCGCCGGTGCTCCCAGGCCGGTGGCGTCAGTGATCGAGAGATGTGCAAGGGAGGGTGGCCGCTCGCGGGCCACCCGATTTTCCCTCGCCGCGCTGACGCGCTGGCTAGCATCCCGCGCCCTCCGGCCTCTCCCTCGTGGTCAGCGCGATCGTCGTCAACTGGAACGGCAAGCAGTACCTGCCGGCGTGCCTCGACGCCCTGCTGGCCCAGGACCCCGCGCCCGCCGAGGTGATCGTCGTCGACAACCACTCGACCGACGGCTCCCGCGAACTGCTCGCCGCGCGCTACCCCGCGGTCCGGGTGCTCGACACCGGCCGCAACGCCGGGCCGTGCCACGCGCGCAACGTCGGTGCCGCCGCGGCGGCGCACGAACTGCTGCTGTTCGTCGACAACGACGTGGTGCTGCACCCGGGTGCGCTGCGCGCGCTGCTCGCCTGCGCTGCCGCCGACCCGCGCGCGGCGATGGTGCAGGCCCGTTCGGTCTGCGGCGACGACCCGAACGTCGTGCACTACGACGGCGGCGACCTGCACTTCCTCGGCACGCTGGTGCTGCGCAACTGGTACCGGCCGGTCACCGAGGCGCAGGCGCCGGCCGGGCCGGTCGGCGCGGCGATCGCGCTGTGTTTCCTGACCAGGCGCAGCGTCTACCAGGCGGTCGGCGGCTTCGACGAGAACCTGTTCATCCTGTACGAGGACAACGAGTTCTCGTACAAGCTGCGCATGCGCGGCCACACCATCTGGTGCCTGCCCGACGCGCTGTGCACGCACCTCGCCGGCACCGCCGGCCTGTCGGTGCGCGGCGAGGGCGGCTACCCCGGCCGCCGCACGTTCCTGCACAGCCGCAACCGCTGGTACGTGCTGATCGCCTGCATGCGCTGGCGCACCTTCTGGCTCACGGTGCCGGCCCAACTCGTCTACGGCGTCGTCTACGCCGGCTTCGGCGTCAAGCGCGGCCACCTCGGCGACTGGCTGCGCGGCAAGTGGGAACTGCTGAAGATGCTGCCGGCCGCGGTGCGCGCCCGGCGCACCGCGCAGCGC
>JBASWX010000648.1:0-9911 GCA_049276695.1 Planctomycetota bacterium | reverse complement strand
CTGCAGGGCCGCGCCCGCGAGGCGGTCGCCCGCAGCTACGGCTTCGGCGCCGGCGAGCCGCAGCGGCGCGACCAGATCGCGCGCGAACTCGGCATGCAACCCAACGGCGTCAAGACGCTGCTGCAGCGGGTGCGGCAGCAGTTGCGCGCCTGCCTGGAACGGAGGACGAGATGAACGGCGATCCACGGACCGCGGCGCGCGAACGCGCCGAAGAACTGCAGCTCGATGCCCTGCTCGACGAACTGGCCGGCGTCGGCCCGAACCCGGCGCTGCCCGGACACATCCTGGAGCGCCTCGGCACCGCGCCGGCGTCGACGCCAGCACTGCCGCAGGCGAACGCACTGCCCGACCTCGCGCGCCGATGGCTGGTCGCCGCTGCGCTCGTGGTGGGAGTCGGCGTCGTCACCGCCGTCGCCTGGATGCGCAGCGACGAGCAGCGTGCGCCGGTGGTCGCCCCGCAGGATCCGCCGCCGAAACCCGCCCCCGAGCCAGCAAAGGTGCCGGGGCCTGCAACCGCGCCGACGAAGTGGGCGACACTGATCGCCGACTACAGCGACAACCGGATCGTCGAGATCGACGAACAGGGCAAGGAGATGTTCTCGCTGGACGAGGTCTTCGGCGCCTGGGACGTCGAGCTGCTCGAGCAAGGCAACCTGCTGATCACCGAGTTCTCGGTGAGCCGCGTCCAGGAAGTGGACCGCAAGGGCAGGCAGGTGTGGGTGTTCGAGGACCTGAAGAACCCCTATGACGCCGACCGCCTCCCCAACGGCAACACGCTGATCGCCGACACCTTCGCCAGCCGCGTCATCGAAGTCGACAAGGCGGGCAGGATCGTGTGGAAGTACGACAAGGGCATCCGACCCTTCGACGTCGACCGCCTCGCCAACGGCAACACCCTGATCGCCGACGTCCTGCAGGACCGCGTGATCGAGGTGAGCCCCGCCGGCGAGATCGTCTGGAAGGCGGGCGGCCTGCCGAACGTGCACGATGCCGACCGGCTGGCCAACGGCAACACGCTGGTCACGCTGCGCAACAAGGGCTCGGTGCTCGAACTCGACCGCGACGGCAAGGTGGTGTTCGAGTTGCAGGGGCTGAGTTCGCCGAGCGACGCCGACCGCCTGCCGAACGGCAACACGCTGGTCGCCGAGAACACGCGGGTCCGCGAGTTCGACAAGGACGGCAACGAAGTCTGGAAGCAGAAGATGACCTGGGCGGTCGAGGCGAACCGCTACTACCGCTGACGGCGCGACCTCGGCGCCGCCAGCGAGCCGGTGTTCACTGGCGCCCGGCGGCGGCGAGCATGCGCTGCAGGAACGCGATCCAGTTCGCCTCGAGCGCCGAAGGCGACAGACCCACCGGCGGCGTCTCGCCGAGTTCCCTGCCGGTCTTCGGATCGACCACCACGAACGTCGGCATCGCCCGCGTACCCGCCCACTGCTGCTGCAGCTCCTTGTTGCGGGCGAACGTCGCCGCCGAGTTCGACTTCGGAATGTCGGTGTGCAGACGTGCTTCCACGAAGCCCTTCCTCATCAACCCGGCGACCGCCGGACGCAGGAAGATGTCGTCTTCCATCGCGCGGCAGTTCACTCAATTGAACCCGGTGAAGTTGTAGAGCAGCAGCTTGTCCTCGGCCTTCGCGACCTCGAGCGCGCGGTCGCCGTCGTCCTTGACGATCGTGTGTGCGAGGCTCTTGCCCGCGCCGGGCGCTTCGGCGCGCGCGCCGACCATCCTGGCCGAGTAGGGCGGCGCGAACGCCGTCATGTAGAAGTCGAGCTTGTAGCCGAGCCCGCCGAAGAACAGGTACGTCGCCAGCAGCACGACGAACATGCCCGTCGCCATGCGTCCGGCGCCGACGCCTTCGTTCAGAGTCCCGGCCTTGCGCAGGATGCCGAACAGGTACAGCGCCCACAGCACGAAGATCGCGGCGCACAGCAGCAGGAACAGTTCGCGCGGCAGCAGGTTCCAGTCCAACGCCACGTCGACCAGCGACACGAACTTCAGCGTCGCGGCCAGTTCGACGAAGCCGAGCGAGACCTTGACGGTCTCCATCCACTCGCCCGAACGCGGCAACGCCTTGACCCGCGTCGGCGCCAGCGACAGCGCCAGGAACGGCAGCGCCATCGTCAGCCCGAAGACGCTCATGCCGACGATGACCGGCGCCTTGCCGGCGGTGATCACGCTCGCCAACAGCGAGCCGACGATCGGCGCGGTGCAGGTGAACGACGTGATCACCAGCGTCGCGCCCATGAAGAACACGCCGAGGTAGCCACCGGACGCACTCGCTTTGCCCGCCGCGTTCTGCAGGAACTGCGGCGGCTGGATGTTGATCCAGCCGAACAGCACGAAGGCGAAGACCAGGAACACGATCCCGATCACCGAGTTCAGCAGCCAGTGGTTGGCGAGCGCGATGATCGTCTGGTCGTCGACCACTCCCGACGCGAACGCGACCGCCGCGCCTATCGCGGTGAACATCAGCACGATGCCGAGCGCGTAGGTCACCGCCAGCGGCAACACGTTGCCGCCGCGCTTCTCCGCCTGCTTGGTGAAGAAGCTGAAGGTGATCGGAATCATCGGGTAGGTGCACGGCATCGCCAGGGCGAACAGGCCGCCGCCGATGCACGCCAGGATCAGCGCCCACCAGCCGCCGAACGGATTGGAGCCGCCGCCCGCGTCCACCGGCGCCGTGAACACCGGCACCACCGTCGCTTCGGCGCGCGCAGCACCCGCTTCGACGACGAGCTTCGTCTCGAAGTCGATCACAGTCTCCGGATCGCAGAACGTCGCGGTGCAGATCTGGTAGTCGAGCGCACCCGACACGTCGATCGTCGCCGGCTTCACCCCGGCCGGCACCCGCACCGCCTGCTTGACCTCGAACCGGTGCGGCAGCGGGTACGTCGCCAACGGGCCGACCATCTTCTGCTCGCCCGGCGGCACGAATGCGTCGCCGACCAGTTCGAGGTCGCCGGCATCGATCTTCGTGCGATCCAGCCGCACCGGTTTGTTGGTCGACTCGAGCGCGCCGTAGGCGTGGTACTCCTTGGCGACGACGTCGACGGTCAGCACCAGCACCGACACTTCACCGGCCCGCACCGTCGCCGGCTGGAACGCCGCCGCGATCCTGACCTTGTCGCCGGACACCGCCGGCTTGCTGCCCGGCCCGGGCTCGACGCGCAGACCCGGCTTGGGCCCACGATCGCGGTCCGCCGCCGGCGGCGGCGCCACGCCGGCAACGCCGTTCCCCGCCACGACCGTCAGCGTCGCGGTGAACGCGGCTTCGTCGGGCGGCAGGCAGCCGGAGTCGTTGCAGATGCCGAAGTCGAGCTTGCCCTGCACCTCGACCGCACCGGCGGCCATGCCCGCCGGCACCTTCATCGCCTGCCGCACCGTGAACTCGTTCGGCAGCGGGAACGTGCGCAGCGAGCCGAGCATTTTCGGCATGCCGGGCGGGATCTGCGCCGGGCCGGCGAGTTCGAGGCCGCCGGCGACGACCTTTTCGGGGGCCAGCGCCACCGGCGTGTTGGTCGTCTCCAGCGTGCCGTAGGCGTGCCAGCCTTCGGTGACCGAGGCGGACAGCACCAGCACGACCTGTTCACCCGGCTTCGCCGTCGCCGGTTCGAACGCCGCCTTCAGGGTCAGCGTGCCGTCCTGCGCCGGCAGCAGCGCGGCGACGGCGAACGCGCACAGGAACGACAGCCTAGGGAGGGCTCTCATGCGGGGCGGCGATGATACGAGCCTTGCCGCGAACGGCACGCGGCACCCCGCAACTTGTCCGGTCCAGGCCGCCTCGGAACGACGACGGCCACCCGCGCCGCGCGCGAGTGGCCGGGTCATCGACCGCGGAGCCCGTTCAGAGCGCGAACAGACCGAGCGTCAGCGACACGCCGTTCGAGGTGATGACGCCGAACGGGTTCGCCCCGGCGTCGAGCCAGGCCGACTGGCTGGTGATCAGGATGCCCGACAGCGACGCGGTCACCGGGATCGGCAGCTGCACGATCATCGACGGCAGCGGCGCCCCGAGGTTGGAGATCGCGTTGCCGACCGCGGTGCTCAGGTCGATGTGCGCGAAGCAGCCGGGCGCGCCGATGATCCCGAGGTCGATGCCCGGCGGCGGGATCGCGGCGAGGCTCAGGAAGTTGACGCCGACGTTCGGGTTCGATTCGCTCGAGGTGACCAGGTCGATGGTGGTGCCGAGCACCGGCGCCGCCGACGCCGTGAGCTTCAGTGGCATCACCTCGACCGGCGGCAGCACCACGGCGGTCAGCGTGACCAGGTTGATCGGGCCGTTGTCCGGCGATGGGCCACCGGGCGAGTAGCCGACGATCGTCTCGTCGTACGACTGGCTGCCGCCGCCGGTCGTCATCGTCTGGTAGACGTAGTGCACGTCACCGGTGGTCAGGTCGAACTGCGCCTGGAAGGTGCACGGGTTCGGCGTCGCCGCCGTCGCCGTGCCGGGCAGGCTCTCGACGTTGTCCCACGTGACGATGAACAGGTTGCCGACCGTCTCGTACTTGATCAGTCCGCTGCCGAGTTCCGTGGTGTTGAAGTTGTGCCAGCAGACCGCCCAGATCGGGTTGATCGCGTTCAGGAAGCCGTGCTCGAACGGCATGAAGTTGTAGTTCTGGCCGGGGAACGGCAGGTTGGTTGCCGGCGCGATGTGGCCGTCGGTGGCGATCACCAACTGCGTCGTCGAGCCGCCCGGGTAGTTGAGCGGGCCCGGCAGCGTGACCGTCGCCTCGCCGTTGTTGTTCGCCGGCAACGAGATCGCGGACGCCGTTGGCGCGATGTAGCCGACCGTGGGCAGGCCCTGGGTCAGCGTGTAGTTCACGCCGGTGAACAGCAGCGACAGCCGGCGGGTGTTCAGTGCCGTGGCCATCGCCGCGTTGGAAGTGAACTTCTGGTAGAAGGACCCGCTCAGCAGGTTGCAGCCCTTGCCGTACTCGGTCCGCGTCGCGCAGGAGTGGGCGACCGCGCCGGGCGCGTAGTAGAGCGTGCCGTTGAAGTGGAACGCCTGCGTGCCGTACGCCGACGGCGCCGTACCCCACAGTTGCGCGGTGGTCGCTCCCGCCACGACCGTCAGCTCCGTGTTCGAGATCGTCTGCGGCCCATTGTTGCTGAACAGGTTGTTGCAGTTGGTCGCGCCGAGCACGACGCCGTAGGTGCCGGGCTGCAGCGTGATGCCCTGCGGGAAGCACACCGACGGCGTCGTCGGGCCGAGCGGGATCGTGGCAGCGGCAGTTCCTCGCAGCGTCCAGTTCGCCTGCAACAGCTCGTTGCCGACGTACGTGGTGATGCCGGTGTTGGTGGTGTGCATGGTGAGCGTCATCGCCCGGCCCACCGGCGTGTAGCTGGGGAAGCTCACGCCCTGGAACGTGACGGTGGTGTTCACCGTCATGTCGAAGAAGAAGCCGACGGTGTTGGTGGTCGGGCCCGGCACCCACAGGTACTGGAGGGCGCCGGTCGCCGGCGGAATCACCAGCGACAGTTGCGCCGAGGCGGCGCCGGCCAGGACGAGCGGGATCAGCACGCTGCGGAGTTGCATGGGACAGGCTCTCGGAACACGCGGGAACGGGAAGGCCAGCCTCGCATCGAGGCCGTATGCCAGATGACCCTACCCTGGTTCGGGGAATGCGTCCATGCGCCGCGGATCAGCGCCATGGCAACCTTGCGTCGCTGCGCATCGTCCAGCGGGGCCGGCGCCACCGGGCCATGGCAAGAGAACGGCCGCTGGCGCCCCCGCGGGCGACAGCGGCCGTCACGCTCCGGTCGGCTCGTTTCCTAGAAGTTGCCGAGAGTCAGCAGGATCCCCGGCGAGGTGATGATGCCGGCCGGGTTGACGCCCGTGAACAGCCACACCGACTGGCTGGCGATCTGGAGGCCTGCCAACGTCGGGTTGAGCGGCAGCGGGAACGCGATCGACATGCTGAGCCCCGGCAGCCCGAGGTCCGAGATCACGTTGCCGACGCCGGCGTTGATGTCGAGCAGCGCCACGCACCCGGGCATGCCGATGATGCCGAGGTCGAAGCCAGGCGCCGGGATCGCAATCGTGCTGACGAAGTTGACGCCGATGCTCAACGGCTGCTGCTGCGAGGTCACCAGGTTGACCGTGGTGCCGAGCAGCGGCTTGCTCGACGTGTTCAGGTCGAGCGGGAACACCTCGGGCTGCGGCAGGTTGATCGTCGTCAGCGTCGTCACGTTCAGCGGGATCGCGCCCGGCGACGGGCCGCCCCACGAGGAGCCGACCACCCAGTCATCGCCCTGCAGGAAGCCGCTGCCACCCGCCGCGATCGTCTGGAAGAGCATCGTCGCGATGCCGGTCGCCGTGTCGAACTGGAACTGCACCGTGCTCCGGTTGACCGCGGTCGCCGGGTAACTCTCGACGTCGTTGAAGGTGATGACGATCACGGTGCCGACCTCTTCCCAGACGATCAGGCCACTGCCGGGCTCGGCCGGGTTGTGGTCATGCCAGGCCCACCACGCCGTCGCGTTCGCCGACAACAGCGACGAGATCTCGGGCAGCCAGTTCGGCCCGCCGGGCAACGTGTTGTTGCTCGCCACCGAGACATAGCCGTTGCTGTGCACGAACAGCTGCGTCGCGACGCCGCCGGGATAGGTGAACGCCTGCGTCGGTGTGATCGCGGTCTCACCGTCGTCGTTCGCCGGCAGTGCGGCCGCGGTGCCGCTCGGCGTGATGAAGGTCGCGGTGCTCGGCACCAGCACATAACCGCTGGCGCTGGGGATCCACGCCAGCCGGCGACCCGTCAGGGCCGTGCCCGCCGCCACCGCCGCGCCACCCGGCGTCGAGTCGGTCCATTCCTGGGCCGTCGAGCCGCTGACGGTGTTGCAGCCAGCGCCGTACTTCTCGCTCTCGGCGCAGGCGTGCGGGAACACGCCGTTCTGGTAGGCGATCGTCATGCGCGGTTGCCAGGCAACGAAACCCGGCGGCGGGCCGACCGGTGCCGTGAAGGGCGTGTACTGCAACGCGCCGCCAGTCACCGAGAGCTCCGCGTTGGTGAACGTCTGCACCGTGGTCACGGCGGGCAACCAGGGGTTGATGCCGACGAACCGCAGCATGGCACCGTAGGTGCCGGGGACCAGCAGCAGGCCGCCGCCGCCCACCTGCTGGCAGGAGGTCACCGTCATCGACGCCAGCGTTCCCGTCGTGCCCGCCCCGACGAGGATGCCGGAGGCAGCTTGCGTCCAGTTGCCCGCAACGGTCTCGCTGCCGACGTAGGTCGTGATGCCGGCGTTGGTCAGCCAGAACTGCAGCTGTCCCTGGGTGCCGACAGGGTTCGACACCGGGACAGTGAGTGCCTGCAGCGTGACGGGCGCAGTCACCGTCAGGTTGAACAGCATCGTGCTGATCGGAGGCGGCGTGTTCCACCCGTAGTAGGTGGCCGGGGTCGGATTGCAGACGAGCGGGCCTTGGGCTGCAGCGACCGCACACCATGCGGCGCCAGCGAGTGTCGAGAGGATCTTCATGGGTCTGTTGCGACGGAAGTGATGCCACCGGGAGGGGACGATCCCGAGCGGCAGGGGCCAACGCAACCTAGCCTACCCCGCGATGGTCGTCCAGACGCGTTGCCCGGGCGCCGCACTGCGCACTTCGTCCCAAGACCATGGCACGGCGCCGCGATGACGCGTGCATCATCGCGGGATTCGGTCGGCCGACACCTGGGCCGGGCGAACCACCATG
Source organism: Planctomycetota bacterium (assembly GCA_049276695.1). Lineage (GTDB taxonomy): Bacteria > Planctomycetota > UBA1135 > UBA1135 > UBA2386 > UBA2386. The sequence continues at coordinate 2,218 of JBASWX010000648.1, read as the reverse complement.
TCGCCTAGAACCGCAGGCCGCCGCCGACCATGAAGCCGCTGATCTGCAGGTCGGTCGCGAACGAGTCGTTGTCGATGATGCCGTCGCCCTCGAACTCGATCGAACGGTAGCCGGCGAACAGGTTCAGCAACGACGTCGGGTGGAACATCAACAGCGCCTCGATGTCGAGCAGCGACGTGTTGACGTCCTCGACGTCGACCTCGAGGTAGCCGACTTCGGCCACCGCGCTGAACCACTTCAGGTCGACTTCCAATCGCGCGAAGCCGAGCGGGATCGGCGCCTGCAACTGCACCCGTTCGGTGGTGATCCCGATCAGGTCGGCGATCTCGACGTCGAGGTCGATGTAGTCGACTGCCAGGCCCGGCATGAAGCTGACCGGGCCGATCGGGATCTCGAACGCGTACGAGATCTTGGCGTTCGCCATCGTGAATTCGCTGCGCACCGGCGCGCCGGCGTTCAGCAAGCCGCTGTCGCCGAAGCTCGCCTGCAGCACGCCGGTGCCCTCGTCCTCGAGCACGAACCCGGACACCGCGATCACCGGCACGCCGGTGTCGATCGTCAGCCGGCCGTACGGGATGCCCTGGTCGTCACCGAGGCCGAACGCGCTCTTGACGTCCTGTTGGATGGTGGCCGGGTTGGCGCCGCTGCCCTGCACGTAGCCGAGGTCGCCGTCGATCGACATCTGCGCGTAGGCAGCCTGCGCCGTGATCTCGAACTGGAAACACGCCGGCAACGTCGACAGGACCGCCGCCGCGACAAGGAAGGAGAGGCGCATGGGGTTCAGGGGACGAAGGTGAGGGTGCGGGTGTCGATGTTGAACGTGAAGCTGCCGGGCACGTCGGTGACCGTGATCCGGGCGGTGGCACTGCCGTCGAGGGTGATGGTCGCGTTGACCGTCGCCTGCGGGCCGGTGATGACCAGCGTCACCTGACCGATCGGGTACTCCTGCGTCGGCGTCTCGTCGGTGAGCAGGCCTGGGATCGTGAACGTCAGCGTGCACGGCGGTGGACCCGCGTCGGTGATCGTCGCCGAGTCGACCGCGGGCGGGCCGCCGCCGACCGTGATCGTCGTGCTCTTCGCCGTCGTGCGCAGTTCCTCGAGCTCGTTCTGGTTGGTCGAGCCGCCGATGATGCCGGTCAGCGCGTCGTCGCCGCTGAGTCCGCCGCCGCTGATGGTGTAGTCGCCGACCATGAACGGCCGTTGCCCCTGGAAGTCGTCGCGCAGCTTGTTCGCCGCGGCGCGGATCGTCAGGTTCAGCGTGCCCTGACCCTGGATCTGCCCGGTGATGTTCTGCTGCGCCCCGGTCGGATCGTAGAACCGGATCACCATCGCGAGCGTCGTGCCCTGCAGCGTGTAGGTGACGGTGACGACGGTGCCGCCCGCTTCGTTGCCGACTGCGAACACCAGCCCCGCCGGATCCGGGATCGCCGAGCTGTTCTGCTGGCGCCAGGTGTCGGCGATGTCGAGCAATGCCTGCACCCGCTGGAACAGGTTCGGGAAGCAGTCCTCGAGCGTGTCGACCCGGTTCTTCAGGTTCTGGTCGATGACCGAGTCGAGCTTGCTGTCACAGCCAACCAGGGAACACAACGCCAACGCGAGCACCGGCAACTTCTTGAGCGAGGCCATGGGGTTCTCCATCGAAGAGAGCGAAGTTGCGGCGAGTATGCGCAGCCCGCTGAAACGAGGCAACGATCCAGGCATCCATGTCCGGGGTGGGCCGAGGCCGCCCCTGCTCCGGATGAACGCCACCATGTCGCGAACCTGTGCCGCCTGCGTCTTGTTGCTCGCCGCCTGCACGACCCGACCCGACGCGGCGACCGGCGCGCACGATCACACCCACCGCCACACCACCACCGTGACGGTCACCGACCGCGAACTGCTGCCCGGCGCCGAGGTCGCGATCCCGGCGTTCTCGACGGTCGTGTGGCGCAACGGCGGCGGCGGCCCACTGCAGGTCGACATCGACGCGGCGGCCTGCGGCGAATGCGAGACGGTGCTCGGCTTCCACCCCGGCGAGCACGGCGCCCGGTCGGTCGCGATCGCGCCGGGCTCGGTGGCGACGATCTGCTTCCACGACCAGGGGGTGTTCCCGTTCGTCGCCCGCCTCGGCGGCAACGGATTGCGCGGCACGATCCGCGTCGGAGCGCCGCAGTGAACCGGCGAGACACGTTCGCACTGCTGGCGGCCACGCTGCTGACGGCCTGCGGCGGCGTCGACG
>JBASWX010000647.1:0-5644 GCA_049276695.1 Planctomycetota bacterium | reverse complement strand
GATCAGCAGCTCGCGGCCGGCGAGTTGTCGGCGGCGACGAAGCTGGCGCGCGCCGGCGCCGCCGGCAACGAGGGCCGCGCCGAGTTCATGCTCGCCGGCGAGGTCGCCGAGCTCGCCAGCAGCGCGTTCGAGACGCTCACCCGCACGCTCGACATCACGGCGGCGGAGACGACGCTGCGCGAGGCCGCGGGCAAGTTGCGCGGGGCGGCGGGCCTGCCCGGCGCGCCGGGTCGCCTCGAATCGTGGCTTGCAGCACTGCGGCGGTTGCGCGATGCCACCAGCGGCATGGTGCCGATCCAGGCCGGCCGGCCGAAGGGGGCGGCGGCGCCGGTCGAACCGTTCTTCCTGGCGGCGACGGAGTGCAGCCGTGAGCAGTTCGCGCAGTTCGTCGCCGACCTCAACCGGGAAGTTGCCGGCATCACCGATGCGCAGCAGCGCTTCGCCAAGGTCGGCGGCCGCCTCGCGGGCAGCGGCATCACCGCGGAGCGGCTCACCGAGCTGCTGGCGCGCGAGGTCAAGGCCGACAAGCTGCCGGTCGAGAACGTCACCTGGTACGCGGCGGCGGCGTTCGCCGCGTGGCGGGGATGCACGCTGCCGACCGAGCAGCAGTGGCGGCTCGCGGCGTTCGGCGATGGCGGCAAGTTCACCTATCCGTGGGGGAACGACTGGCCGCCCGACTCCAAGGCGCGCAGTGCCAACAACCAGAACGCCGTCGAAGTCGAGACCAACGGCCTGTCGTGGCGCGCGAACGAGGGCGTGCGCATCCACCATCTTGGCGGCAACGTCGCCGAGTGGCTGGCCGGCAACCCCGACGAGATCGAAGGGCGCCTGATCGGCAGCCGCTACAACGATGGCGACGCCAGCGCCAAGGAGTACGCGGCGGGCGGCACGCAACGGGTCGACAAGCCCGACGGTCGCAAGGGCTTCGGCTTCCGCACCGCACTGGCGCTGAAGTCGTTCCCAGGGCTCGATTGGCCCCGCTAGCCGGCGACGACTCGCCCGCCTAGCCGCCGCTACGGCGGGCCAGGATGAACAGGTGGCGGCGGTGGTCGCTCAATCGCAGCCGGCGCACTTCGTCGACGAAGCCGGAGAAGGTCAGCGCCTCGGTGCGCGACTTCGGATGGCGGGTGACCTGGTTGCCTTCGACCAGCACCGGCACTGCGGTGATCTCGACCTCGGCGCTGTCGAACGGGATGGTGATCGCCAGTTCGTCGTCGGCGGCGACGTTGACGTACTGGTTCTTCTCGACTGCCGCACCGAAGTCCTGGTTGACGACGATCAGGCAAGGCCGCGGATTGCCGCCGGTGTCGATGCAGTCGATCACGAAGGCCTTGGTCGGGATGCCGCCGCAGGCGGCGAGGGCCGGCAGTGCGAGCAGTGCCAGCGAACGTAGGGTGGAGTTCATCGTCGGGTCCTGGGCTCAGCGGGCCCGCAGCGTGATCTGCACGTTCTCGAGGGCTTCGACCTTCTCGCGATCGAACTCCTCGGTCACCGGCGTGTACTCGGGGTGCGTGGCTTGCACGAAGATGCGGTCACACTGCGAGAAGTCGAACACGTAGGGGCGGTTGTCGCCGCTGCCGACGCGTTCGCCGTTCATGTACAGCGTCGCTTCGGCCGGACTGACCTTGATGAACCGCCGGTAGCCGGCGCCCCCACAGGCGGGCAGCGCGAACAACGGCACCAACAGGAACAGGAGACGGGGACGGGTCGGGGTTCGGTCCATGGGCGCGAACGGAGTCGGGGGTCGGCAGGATACGGCGAGCCGCTGGCGAGTCCAGGATTGGCCGCCTCGCAACCTGTCGCCGTATGCTCGGCGGCGTGACGAGGCTGCCCGCGTGAGGTACTTCCAGCCGTCCACCGATCCCGCCGAAGGCCTCGGCGTGCTGCTGTTGTTCCGGCTGATCGAGGAGGCGGTGCCGGCCTTCTTCCGGCCCGACCGCCGCATCCTGATCACGCGCGCGCCGGGCCGGCTCGACGTGCTCGGCGGCCGGGCGCCGGGCGAGCGGTCGTTGTCGCTGCAGTTGCCGATCGCCGAGGCCGCGTGCGTGGCGATCCAACAGCGCGACGACGACCTGGTGCGGCTGTGGTCGCCGTGCCGCGATGGTTCGCGCACGCAGCTGCTGTCGATGCGCCTCTTCGACCTGGGCTTGCCGGGGCAGCCGATCGACCAAGACGAGGCCAAGGCGCTGTTCGGCGGCGATGCCCGCGACCGCTGGGCGGGCTACCTGCTCGGCGCCCTGCTGGTGCTGGCGCGTGAACGTGGGCTGCGTCCGCGTCACGGCGCCGAGGTGCTGTTGCACAGCGACATCCCGGAGGGGCGCGGGGTCGCCGCGTCCGCTGCGATCACGATCGCGACGCTGCGCGCGTTCGCGCTGCTGCACGGGCTCGGACTCGCCCCGGCGGAACTCGCGGCGCTGGCGGTCCAGGTCGAACGCGACACGCTGGCGGCTCCGGCGGCGTTGGCGGACGCGTGCACCGTCGTCAGCGCCGAGGCCGGCGAGCTGCTGGTGCGGCGCGGCGGCAGCGCGCCGACCAGCCAGGTCGTGCCGATGGACCTCGAGATCGTCGGGCTCGACACCGGCGTCGTGCCGCGCGGACCGCGGGCGGCGGACGTCGACGGCGAAGACGAGCCGCGCGCCGAGCGCTTCCTCGAGTTGTTCGGGCAGCCGCCGTCGCTCGCGCAACGGCACGAACTCGGCGACCAGCTGTTCGCCGCGCACGCCAGCTACGCGGCGGCAGGCCGCGGCGATCCGGTCGCCGACCTCGTGGTCGAGGCGGCTCGCAAACGCCGGGAAGCGGGTGGCGACGTCTGGGGCGCCAAGGCGAGTGGGCGCGGCGGTGGCGGCGGCGTGGTGTTGCTGGGCGCGCGCGGCAAGGTCTGGCACGAGGTGCTGCGCATCAAGAAGGCGCTGCTCACCGCGACCGGCCATTCGGGCCACATCTACCGCTGGTCGTCGCCCGGCGCGCTGGCGTTCGGTGCGATCGAGCTGCAGCCCGACGCCAACGCGCGCTGACGCCGCCGCCGTTCAGCGCTTCCTCGCCAGCAGCAGGCGTTCGGCGAGGTCGCTGACCACCTGGTCTTCGACGAGCAGGCCGCCGCGGAACCGGCTCGTGACCATGTCGCGCCAGACGATCTTGCGCCCCGTCGCCGGGAAGCCCTGGTAGGCGCCGCGCCAGGTGGCGCGCAGCGTGCGCTGCCACGCCACGCGGTCCTTGCCGGCGACCAGGGTCGCGACCTCGACTGCGAGGTCCGGGAACGCGCGCAGCAGCTGCGCCAGGAACCGGCGCACGCCGGTGCGACCCTTCAGGTCGCGCCTGGTGCCGTGGGCGACGTAGCCCGGCGCGAAGAACTCATCGACTGCGTCGAAGTTCCGCGCCGTGATCAGCACTGCGTTCGCAGCAAGGACCTTCGAGGGAAGAGAGCGGCTCATTGCACGATTCCCCGAGGCTCGGTTCGCAGTGGTGGGCGACGTGGCCATCAATCACCCGCGGCTTGGTGTGCGTCCAGTGCCACCTTCAAGAGCCGGCGCAGTGGGCCGAGAAACGTCTGATCAGCGGCGAAGACGAAGTCGAGTGCGTTCTCCTTGGATGCGTACCGCCCGCGCGACTCGACGTGGCCGGTGGCATCGAGCGTCAGGGTCCCGCTGCCGGCCACCGTGCGATCCATGGTCTCCAGCGCGTCGTGGAAGCGCCGCACCGCCGCCGGCGAGAGTTCCATCCAGGTCTGCGCGTGGCAACCGGGCACCTCCAACGCACCATCGAATTCGATCGCTCGCCCGTTCGGGCCCCCGAACTCCAGTGTCCAACAGCCGACGTTCGGGTTGCCGAACACGACCGAGACCTTCTTCCTCGCCATGATGCTCGCAGGGGATGGAACGTTTGAACGGCGTGGCAGGGTTCGGGGCCAGAGTTGATCAGTCCGGCACGCGCACGAGCTGCAGCGAGTCGAAGCGGAACCAGACGCGGCCGGCGACCGCGAGCAGTTCGCAGTTCAGTTCGACGTTCTTCTGGAACTCGCCGACCTCGAACTCGCACACCAGCGCCGTCCAGTTGTGATCGCCGGCCAGCCGTTCACTGGCGTGGTCGTCGACGCGCAGGTACACGCCGCGGTTCTCACCCTCGTCGGCGTCCTTGCCCGGCGGCGGCAGCACGACCCCCTCGGTGCGCGCGGTGCCGCGCAGCTGGTAGCGGCCCTTGCCGAGCAGCAGGTGGGTGCGGAAGGCGCCGTGGCGCACGTCGTCGCCGCGTTCGACGCAGCGCGCGTTCAGCGCGGTGACGCCCTGCCAGCTCTTCTTCTCGAGTTCGAGGCGTTCCGTCTCGGCGGCTGGGTTCCAGTTCTTCAGCGCCAGAGCCTTGCCCACGGCCAGTTGCAGGGGCTTCGGCTCGGGTGCGCGGCTCTGCTGTTCGAGGTTCTCGGCCCGCGCCCGCACCCGTTCGATCAGGTCGCGCACCGCGTCGGCGTGGGCGCGCGCTGCGTCCGGGTCGCCGCGCAGTTCCTTCTGCAGCCGCGCCGCGATCGCTTCGATCTTCGGCAGCAGCCGCGACGGTGCGAACAGTGGCAGCAGCGCCTTCAACCGCTCGCGGTAGCGCTTGCGGTTCGCGGGCACTTGCAGCACCGCACTCGCCACGATCGCCGACGGATGATCGAGCACGGAGTAGCCGGCGTCGCCGAACAGCTGGTCCATGCCGTGCGGCAGGAACATCGCGCGCCCGTCCGTCGGCAACCAGAGGCGGTAGTTGTTGGCGTTGCGGCTGTAGCCGTCCCAGTGCCCGAGCATCGACTCGAGCAGCAGGAAGTCGACGAACGGGCCGAGCTCGACGCGAGCCACCAGCGCGTCGCCGCGCCTCTGGTCGACGCCGCGGCACAGGTCGCGCAGTGCGTGCAGATCGGCGTGGTCGTCAGGCCCGTCGCCGCTGTCCTTCTCGAGGTCGGCATCGACGTCCTGGCAGAAGCCGCCGTCGTACAGGTTGCCGGCAGCGGTGCCGAAGGTCCGGGTCAGGAACTGGCGGTCGAACGCTTCGCGCAGCACGTAGAGGCCGAGGTCCTTGCCGTCGAGCCAGACCCGGGCGTGCGCGACGCGCGGCGCGGGCAGGCTGGCGGCGGCGAAGACTTCGTGACCCAGCCACTCGCACAGCCGGCTGTCGTCCTGCACGCCGTTGTTGAGGTGGAAGCGGGTGAGGCCGGACAGGCGGCCCTCGCTGCCGAACTTGCCGAGGTGCACGGTGAAGCCGGGCCGGTCGTCGATCTCGCGGAAGCTGCCGGCGGCGCCCTTCAGCTTCACGCCGACCTTCGCGAACGCAGCACCGTCGATGGTCAGGTCGGCGGTGGCGTACTCGCGGGCCTTGTCGCGCAGCTTCTGCCGTTCCGCCGCAGCCAGCGTGATGCGTACGGCGACGATCTCGCCGCGGGCGAAGAACGCGCGCGCCGGATCATGGTCCTTCGCCGGGGCCTGCTGGGCCGGCGCGAACAGCGGCGTGCTGAGCACGAACAGGGCGGCGAGCCGGCGCATCCGCTGAGGCTAGTCCTGGAACCAGCGTGACGCGACTCCGCGCCGGCTGAAGAAACTGCTCGAAACGCCTCCTCCCACTGCGAAGATGGCGTTTGCCACAACAAACCACGATGCCCTGGGAGGGGCGTTTCGAG
>JBASWX010000646.1:0-2393 GCA_049276695.1 Planctomycetota bacterium | reverse complement strand
GCGCGGCGCCGCGCCGACGATGCCGCCGGCGACGGGCGTGACCGCGCGCGTACCCTCGGCTACAAAGGGTGCATGCGTCTTGGCCTGACCCAATCCATGCGCGCCGAGCAGCGGCTGATCCAGTCGCCGCAGATGATCCAGGCGATGCAGGTGCTGCAGCTGCCGCTGCTGGAGCTGAAGGACCAGGTCGACCAGGAACTGCAGGAGAACGTCTTCCTCGAACGCAAGGACGACAACGAGCGCAACGAAGCGCAGCCGGCCGCGCCAGAACCCGAAGCCGCTCCGGAGGTGAACCAGTTCGAGGACCGCCTGCAGCGCCAGTTCTCGACCGAGATCGAGCAGCTCGAAGCGCGGGTGGAACCGAGCTGGCGGCAGCGGCACGGCACGATGTCCGCCGACGAGGAGGACAAGAAGCTCGAGGCGCTCAACAACACGCCCGGCCGGATCACCTCGCTGCCGGAGCACCTGATGACGCAGGTGCGCACGCAGGAATCCGATCCCGAGCTGATCCGCATCGTCGAGCACGTCGTGTTCTCGCTCGACGAGGACGGCCGGCTCACCGACACGCCGGAGATGGTCAGCCAGCAACTGCTGGTGCCGCTGCCGCTGGCCGAGGAGGCGGTGGCGCTGGTGCGCGACCTGGAGCCGGCTGGCGTCGGCGCGCGCGACCTGCGCGATTGCCTGCTGATGCAGCTCGGCCACATGACGTTCGTGCCGCCGCTGACCCGCCGTCTGGTCGAGAACCACCTCGACGACCTGGCGATGAACAAGCTGCCGAAGATCGCCAAGGACACCGGCGCGCCGATCGACGAGATCAAGGAGGCGTGGGAGTTCCTGCGTGTGCACTGCAATCCGCACCCTGGTTCCGAGTTCCAGCCGCGGCCGACCAGCGGCGTGGTCCCGGACGTCGTCGTCGAGGAGGTCGACGGCCGCTTCGAGGTCAAGACCCAGCGCGGCTCGCTGCCGGAACTGACGATCTCGTCGGTGTACCGCAACCTGCTGCAGGAGGCGAAGAACGACCCCAAGGTCTACGAGTACCTGCGCCGCAAGATCGAGGCGGCGAAGTGGTTCATCGAGGCCGTGCACCAGCGGCAGAACACCATCGAGCGGGTCGCCACCGAGATCGTGCGCCGGCAGGAGGGCTTCCTGCGCCACGGCGTGCAACACCTGATACCGATGAAGATGCAGGACATCGCCGACGCGGTACACGTGCACATCTCGACGGTCAGCCGCGCCTCGTCGGGCAAGTTCATCCAGACGCCGCAGGGCATCTTCGACATGAAGCGCTTCTTCAGCAGCGGCACGATGTCGGACGCCGGCGACATGGTCAGCCAGCAGGCCGTCAAGGACACGCTGAAGCAGATCGTCGACGGCGAGGACAAGGACAGCCCGCTGTCCGATGACCAACTGGTCGAGGAACTCGGCAAGCGCGGGGTGCACATCGCGCGCCGCACGGTGACCAAGTACCGCAAGGCGCTGAAGATCGAGAGCAGCTCGCGGCGGAAGCAGTTCTGATCGCGCGCAGCGCGATCAGAACTGCTTCCGGCGCGAACTGCGATTGCCACCGACGCCGCAACGCGGGGATGCCAACGGCGAGTGGAACGCAACGGGCCCGCTGCGGCGTCACCCGGTGGCCCCGGCAGGGCGCGTCGCTGCCCGATCAAGCTGACTGCTTCGATCGCCGATAGCATCCCGCATGCTGTTCGGCTTTCGCGGTGCAGGTGAACTCGCCTGCCCCCTTCCTCCCGCATCGGCTCCCGTCGTCCGGCGCCGCGTGCCGCGCGGCAGCCGCTTCCTGCTCGATGCCCTGCTCGGGGCCTCGCTGATGGTCGCGGTGCACCTGTTCGTGATCCAGGTGTCGGTGGTCAAGGGCAACTCGATGGAACCCTGCCTGCACGACGGCGACCGGCTGGTCGTCGACCGCGTCTCGTACTCGCTCGGCGAAGTCCACCGCGGCGATGTCGTGGTGCTGCGCAACCCGCGCAACCCGGCGGTCGACTTCGTGAAGCGCGTCGTCGGCCTGCCCGGCGACCGCATCGCGATGCACGGCGGCGTGCTGTTCGTCAACGACGCCATCGCCGACGACCACGGCGCGATCGTCGACACCCAGGAACTGCCAGAACTCGTGGTACCGGCCGAGCACTACTTCGTGCTCGGCGACAACCGGCCGATCAGCTGCGACTCGCGCGAGTTCGGCCTGCTGCCGCAGACCCTGCTCAAGGGCAAGGTCCGCGTGCGCTTCTGGCCGCTCGCCACCGCGACTGTGTTCTGACTCTTTTTCGACAGTTGCTGGTTCGGCGCGGTCGGACGCTCCCAGGTGATTCGCGAACTGTGCGTCGCTGGCGCGTGAAATGTAGTGCCAACGATCGAGATTCTCCCGGTGGCTCGACGTT
>JBASWX010000645.1:0-1950 GCA_049276695.1 Planctomycetota bacterium | reverse complement strand
GCACCGCCCCCAAGGGCCTGGCCACGACCGGCTGGTGCAGCAGGAAGGCCTGGAGGTCGGCGGCCAGGGCCTGCGCCGTCGGGTAGCGGCGAGCCGGCGCGCGCTCGAGGCAACGATCGACGATCGCCGCCAGGTCGCGCGGCAGTCCGGGGCGCAGGCTGATCAGCAGCGGCGGATCGCGCACCGGCAACGCCGCCAGCACCGCCGCGGCGTCGCCTTCGTACGGCGAGCGGCCGGCCAGCAGGTGGAACAGCGACGCGCCGAGTCCGTACACGTCGACCGCCGGCGCCGCCGCCCCCACGCCACCGGCGCGCACCTGTTCGGGCGCCATGTACCACGGCGTGCCGAGCGTGGTCGCGGTCGCCGTCAACCGGTCCTCCGTCAGCCGCGCCGCGATGCCGAAGTCGAGCAGCACCGCACGCTCGGCGCCGGCGAGGAAGATGTTCGACGGCTTGACGTCGCGGTGCACGAGGCCGCGTTCGTGCGCCACCGCGAGGCCGCACGCGAGGTCGTGGCCCCAACGCGCAACGAGGCGCGGCCAGACCTGGTCGGGCGGCGGGCCACCGGCGACCTCGGCGACGGCGGCGAGCGGCGCCGCCCCTTCGTCGATGCGATCGAGCAGCCGCGCGAGCGTGCAGCCCTGCAGCCGTTCCATCACCAGGTAGTGGATGCCCTCCGGCGTGCGGCCGCGGTCGAACACGGCAACGACGTGCCGGTGCTGCAGCGCCGCCAGCGCCTCCGCCTCGCGCTGGAAGCGGCGCTCCGCGTCGGGATCGCGGAACAGGCGCACGTCGAGGATCTTCACCGCGACGCCCCGCCGCAGTTCCTGGTCCTCGCCCTCGTAGACGACGCCCATCGCGCCGCGGCCGAGGCACGTGGTCAGGCGGTAGCGGCCCGCGAGCACCGCGCCGGCCAGCGGGTCGTCGCGCAGCGCGACCTGCTGCAGCAGCGGCAGCTGGTCCTGCAGGCCCAACACCTCGGCGAGCGGGGCTGCGAGGTGCGGATGCTCGCCGCACAACGCGCGCGCATCGACCGTCTTGCCGGCGTCGATCTGCGCCAGCGCCTCGCGCACCAGTGCGATGAGACGTTCCTGGTCCTGTTCGTTGCGCGCGAGGGTCACGGGACGGCGGGTGGCGGGTCAGGATTCTAGGCGGCGCCGCCGGCGGCGCGCCAAGGCTACCCGCGCACGTCGGCGGACAGGTCGGCGACCATCACCTCGGGGCCGTCGCACAACGCCGCGACGCGCTGCATCTCGTTCTGCAACTGCCGCACGTTGCCGGGCCACTTCGCCGCGCGCAGAGCGGCTTCGGCGGCCGCGGACAGGCGCAGCGCCCGGCCGGCCTTCGCCGCGCCTTCCACCAGGAAGCGCCGCGCCAACACCACGATGTCGTCGCCGCGCGCGCGCAGCGGCGGCAGTTCGAGCCGCAGGACGTTGAGTCGGAAGTAGAGGTCCTCGCGGAAGCGGCCGGCCTTGACCGCGGCTTCGAGGTCCTGGTTGGTCGCCGCGATCACCCGCACGTCGACCTTGCGGGTCTTGCTGTCGCCGACCGCGCGCACCTCGCCCTCCTGCAGCACGCGCAGCAGCTTGCTCTGCATGCCCGGCTTCATCTCGCCGATCTCGTCGAGGAAGATCGTGCCGCCGTGCGCCTCGACGAAGTGGCCCGGGTGATCCTTGAAGGCGCCGGTGAAGGCGCCCTTCTTGTGCCCGAACAGCACCGACTCGAGCAGCGTGTCGGGGATCGCCGCGCAGTTCTCGGCGACGAACGGCGCGCCGTGGCGTGGGCTGAGTGCGTGCAGCGCGTGCGCGACCCGCTCCTTGCCAGTGCCGCTCTCGCCGGTCAGCAACACGGCGGCGCTGACCGGCGCGAACTTCTCGATGCGCGCGCGCAGCGCCAGCATCGCCGGCGCCACCCCGATGAGACCGTGCCACGGCTGGTCGGCGGCGAGGAC
>JBASWX010000644.1:0-15404 GCA_049276695.1 Planctomycetota bacterium | reverse complement strand
CGCCAGCGTCTCGCCGCTGCCGCGTTCGAACGTGCGCTGCCGCAACCGGTCGGGAGCGAGCACCTGCACGAACTCGACGTTGACGCCACCGGGGAAGTCGGCATGGGCCTGCAGGCCCGCACCGATGCCCGCCACGTCCGCGGTCGCGATGTCGGCGACGAACAGCACCGCGTGCGGGTTGCCGGCGTCGCCCGGAACGAGGCGCAGTTCGCGCCCACCGAGCCGCACGGTGCGCGGCGGTTGCGTCGTCACCGACCCCATCGCCGCCCGCACGTCGGCGCCGGCCAGCAGTTCGACGGTGCGCAAGCCGGCGTCGGTCTCGACGGCGAAGCGGTTCGCTCGCACGTGGCCGCGCGCGACGGCGAAGCGGGCCAAGCAGCGCAGGCCGTTGCCGCACATCGCGCCGCGCGAGCCATCGGCGTTCCACATCGCCATGCGCACCGGAGCGCGGGTGCCGCCGAGCAGCACGATCAGGCCGTCGGCGCCGATGCCGAAGTGCCGGTCCGACCACGCGCGCGCCAGCGCCGGCGCGCGGTCGAGCGGCAGCGGCGTCGTGATGCCGTCGACGAACAGGTAGTCGTTGCCCGCCCCCTCCATCTTGGTGAAGGGCACGCGCATCATTCGATCGCGATGCGGTCGTACTTGCTCGGCACGGCGACCGAGCGGAAGCCGGCGTTGCGCAGGCGGCCGGCGTAGGCCTCGGCCGGGTCGTCTTCGCCGTGCACGACGAACACCTGCTTGCAGCGTTCGGCGAGCGGCCGCGCCGCGGCGAGCAGTTCGCGCCAGTCGGCGTGTGCCGAGAAGCCGGCCATCGAACGCACCTTGCAGCGCACGGTGTGGGGTTCGCCGAAGATGTTGACGGTGGTCTCGCCGTCGAGCAGGCGGCGGCCGAGCGTGCCATGCGCCTGGTAGCCGACCAGCAGCACGCAGTCCTGCGCGCGCCCGATCGACTGCGCCAGGTGGTGCAGCACGCGGCCCGATTCGCACATGCCCGACGCCGAGACGATGACGCCGGTGCGCTGCTGGTTGAGCGCCTTGCTCTCCTCGACGTCGGCGACGTAGGTGACGCCGTCGAAGAACAGCGGGTTGTGACCAGAGCGCAGCAGCGCCTGGGTCTCGGCGTCGAACAGGTCGGGGTGCCGGCCCATGATGCGGGTCGCCTCGCGACTCATCGGCGAGTCGACGAAGATCGGCAGCTTCGGTAGCTTGCCGTCGCGCATCAGCTGGCCGAGGAACAGCACGACCGATTGCGTGCGACCGACCGCGAACGCTGGCACGATCACGCGGCCGCCGTCGTTCATCTCCTCGCTGACGATGCGCGCCAGCTCGGTCATCATGTCGCCGCGTTGTTCGTGGATGCGGTTGCCGTAGGTCGACTCGGTGATCAGCGCGTCGCACGGCGGGATCGGCTCCGGATCGCGCAGGATCGGCAGGTTCTTGCGACCGTGGTCGCCGGTGAACACGATGCGGCGGCGTTTCTGGCCGGTGTCGACATCGAGCACGACGATCGCGGCGCCGAGGATGTGGCCGGCGTCGAGGAACTGCACGCGCAGCTGGTCGGTGACGTCGACCGTGGTGTGGTACGGCGCCGACTGCACCAGGCGCAGCGTGCGTTCGACGTCGTCGGCGTCGTACAGCGGTTCGTAGTCGTGGCCGCGCTTGCGCAGATGGCGCGCGTCCTGCACCTGGATGTGCGCCGAGTCCATCAACATCAGGCGCAGCATGTCCCGGGTCGCGTCGGTGCAGACGATCGGGCCGTCGTAGCCGTCCTTGACCAGCCGCGGCAGCGCCCCGCAGTGGTCGATGTGCGCGTGGGACAGCACCAGCGCGTGCACGTCGCGGCCGGCGATCGGCAGCTTGCGGTTCTGTTCCTCGGCGACCTTGCGCGGGCCTTGCACCAGGCCGCAGTCGAGCAGCACGTTGGTGTCGCCGATCTCGAGCAGGTGCTTGGTGCCGGTCACGTGCCGCGCCGCACCGAGGAACCGAAGGGCGAGATCCATGGCGACCGGTCAGGTGCGCACGACGACGGTGCGCGACGTCATCGTGAACGGCAGCAGGAACGGCAGCAGCAGCATGTCGGTGAAGCCGAAACCGGTCTCGACGGAGTAGCTGGTGAGGTCGGCGGCGAGCCGCTGCGTGTCGACTTCGTTGATCGTCATGAAGCCGAACAGGAGATAGTACTGTCGCGCCGCCGCCGCCCCGGTGCCGGTCGGACCGAGGCCGACATTGTGCGTGTGCGTGACGCAGCCGGTGGCGGCCACCAGGAAGAGGGTCAACGCGGCGAGCCGCCGCTTCGACGAAGGAACGTTCACGTCGCGACTTCTATCCAGGAGGCGGTCGCGACTCGATCGTGTTGTCCGGATTGCTCGTCTCGTCGTTTCGACCGCGTTCGGGCGGGGGTGCGGTGGGAAGCGGGGCCAGGGCCTCGGCTGCGGCCGCTGTGTCGGGGTTGGCCTGGGCCGCCGCTGCGTCGGGGCTGGCCTCGGCCGCCGCTGCGTCGGCCATGGCCTCGGTGACGATCATCTGCCGACGGACACGCTGCTCGCGCTGCAGCCGCCGGATCAAGGCCAGCGCGAGCAGGGGCAGTGCCGCCACCATCGTCAGCGTGAAGCACTGGTCGAACGCCACCCGCCACGGCGCGCCGGAGGCGTGCAGCACGTGCTCGCGCCAGTCTTCCCCGAGGTCGTAGGTCGAGCGCCCGAGCCTGCCCGCCAACGCCGGGCCGAAGCCGGTCAAGCCATCGACGGCCCGCGCCGCCGCCAGCAGTTCGCCGACGCCGTAGCGGCGCGCCAGGAACGACACGTACGAGGAACTCTGGGCGTAGGCGAGGCGCAGCGCCGTGGTGTCCTCGGGGAACGTCGTCTCCAGTTCGGCGAACGGCCGCAGCCGGCGCGAACCGATGCGCCACACCAGGTCGTCCTCGCTGGCGCGCAGGTAGGTGTCGCCGGCGAGGTGCTGCGCGAGCCCTTCGTGGAACCAGCGGGGAATCCGCCGCCCGTGCGGCGCGACGTACTGGTCGAGCAGTTCGTGCACCAGTTCGTGCCGGACCACGGCCGGCAAGGCGACGCCGAGGCGACGGATCTCCGCGCGCACGAGATGGACCTGGTGTTGGCCGAGCAGCGCGAATCCCGGGCAGTCCGCGTGCAGGTTGGCGCGCAGTGTTTCCGGCAGGCCATCGCGGTCGGCGTGCACGAACACGAAGAACGCGGTGTCCGGTCGACCGCCGAAGACCTGCAACAGCGCCGGCAATTCGGCCGCCACGACGCCCCGGACCTGTTCCAGCCATTCGACATCGACCTCGCCGGTGCCGGCGGCGACCGTGAACTTCGGCAGACGGTCCTGCGACGTCCCGCCTTGCAGCGCGCCGTTGCCCGGCAGTGCGGCACCGCTCGCTGCCGCCGCGAACAGGCCCACGAAGGCGAGGATCAGTGGCAGGAACACGGGACCAGGGCGTCATAGTCTCCGTGCGCCGGCCACAGAAGGCCCGGCCTCGGTCCCACTGGAGATCCTCACGTGAAAGCCTGGAAGCTGCTGTTGCCCGTCCCCGTCGTCGCGGCGCTCGCCATGGTGCCGCAGGACCCCCCAACCACCGATCCGGCTGCTGCCGACCAGACCGCGGTCACCTCGATCTCGGAGCTGCAACTGCACACGCTGCAGGGCGCGAAACTGTCCTACTCGGCGCGCACTGTCGTCGAAGTGCGCCTGATCGAGGATCGCGCCGAGCACTTGCGGCTCGAGTTGATCTTCGAGAACGGCGACTTCGCCCTGCACGACGTGCAGGGCTTCGAAGTGATCCGCAACGGCCCGACGGCGCGCGAGGTGCGGTTCGTGCGCGGCAAGCAGGCGCGCATGCGCTTCCCGCGCATGCCCTGAAGCCAGGCGATCGCGTCCGTTGCGGGGTCAGTTCCGGGCCGACGGCGTCAGCAGGTTGACCAACAGCCGCACGGCACCCGGGTGCAGCTTCTTCAACTGCCGCCACAGGGCGAGCGCGCAATACACGTACTCGCCTTGGCCGGTGCGTGCGTAGAGCAGCGCCCCACGTTCGGCCGGCTGCTGCGGATCGGCGAGTTCGAGCAGTTCCTGGTACTGCGGCGCCCACACGCGCGGCAGGTAGAGCGCGCGTTCCTGTTCCCAGCCGTCCCAGTCGGCCGGGCGGATCGCATTCGGGTGCCGCAGCAATGCGTGGTCCGGCAGCAGCACGGCGACGGGTGCATCGGCGCGGGTCACGCGCGCCTTGCCGATGTGGAACGGCGGATACGGCGCCCCCACGAAGCTCTCGCCCTCCGGGTGGAACTCGACGTCCTTTTGGTAGAAGACGACGAGCCGTCGACCCCTGTCCTGCGCGAACTCGAGCAGCCGGCGAAAGGCGTTGCGGGCAGCTGGTCGGTCGCGCAGCGCGCGGATGTCGACGGCGATCGTCTCGAACGCACGCAGATCGGCGACCGCGAGGTCGGCGTCGCTCAGTTCCGACCACGGCAACCCGAGGCCGCCGGCGCCGAGCACGCTCGGTAGCGTGTCGTCGCGGCTGCGCAGCAGACCGATGCGCAACCCGGCGGGTACCCGCACGTCGATCTTGTGCACCGGCAGTTCGACATGGTTGGCGCCGAGCCGGATTCGCAGCACGTCGACGCCAGGCTTGCGATCGGCGGGCGCTGCCACTTCGAACCCGAACATCTCACTGCGCTGGTCGCGCAGGGCCACCGCGATGCGGTCGCGCCCGATCGCGTAGCCCGCCGGCCCGCGCACCTCGAGGTCGCCTTCCACCGGGAACAGCGAGTTGCGGGCGACACCGACGCTGAACTGCAGGTTGGTGCGCACGGTGGGCAGCAGCAGCATGCGCGGCACGACGTGAAGTTCGACCGGGGACCGCTGTTCGATCGGCAGCGCCATCGTCACCGGCACCTCGACGCCTTCGATCCGAACGTGGAATCGCAGCCGCACCGGTGGCGTGAAGCGTTCGCCGCGGAAACGCGCCGCCATCGGATCGTCCCCCACGCGTCCGTTTGCCGGCACCGGCACGCGGATCACCAGGCTCGCGCGATCGGCGTCGCCGACATCGGACGCGGCCTGGCCGTCGGTCTGGCGCTCGACCGCGCAACCGTCGAGGCCCTCGACCCGCCAGGACGGTGCTTCGTCAGTGCTGCGGTGCAGTTGCACGGCGACGACCATCTCCTCGCCGCCAACCGCGATCGTTCCGGGCGACAGATCGACTTCGAACTGCAGTCCGGTGCTGGCGAGCAGGACCTGTTCGAGGGCTGCGATGCGGCGCTCGAGCCGCGCGAGCACGTCGGCAGCCTGGGCGGCGGCCGGCCGCAGCCCGCGCAGCTCTTCGACCACGCGCGCCACCGCGGCGGCGATCCTCTGGCCGCTGGCAACGCGCGCCGGCAGGTCGCGCCCAAGGAACTGCTCGAGGTCCTTCGCCCGTTCCGGCGCCCCCGGCCACATGTCGACATCGAACAGCGACCGCACGGTGAAGGGCACGCCACTGCTGCGACGCGCACTCACTGGCGCCTGCGGCTCGAGGACGAGTTCGCGATCGAACACGTCTTCGATCGGCGCCGGCGAGCCGGGGCTCAGATGCGACGAACGCAAGACCTCCCAGGCCCGGCGCCGGTGCGTGATCCCCATCGCGAGGTCGAGCCGATCGACGTCGATCCGCAACGCGTTCGCCGACGGACTGCTGCCGGCGCCAGTGAACAGTACCGCCACCGCGTGCGGCGGCGACGAACTGCCGAAGGAACTCGCCCCCGCGAGTTGGATGGCCTCGGGCAACAGCTCGACCAGCGCGAGGTCGTGACCGTGTTGTTCCTCCTTGTGGTGCGTCGTCATCACCGCGTCGGGGCGGATTCGGCGTAGCAGCTGCGCGAGGTCGCGCAGCGTCGTGTCCCTCCCCCACTCGGCGAATGCCTCTTCCGCCGAACGCCGGAACCCGGCGTCCGGTCGATCGAGATACCAGGCATCGGCACCGACCAACGCGCAGCCATCTTCGGTCTCGAGTGTGCGGATGCGTTCCAGCGCGTCGCCGGTCTCGGCGCCGAGGCTGTTCTGACCGCCGCCGCCGCGCGTCGCCAGCAACACCGCCACTCGCAGCCCGAACGCGCGCCGCAGCCAGATCGCCGGCAGCAGGTACCGATCGTCGGGATGCGAGGCGACGAGCAGCACCAGTGCGTCAGCACCGGCGTCGCGCACCGCCTGTTCGAGCACGACTGCACCGGCGGCGCTGCGCACCGATGTGATCGCCGGTCGCTGCGCGGCCAAGGCCGACAGCAGCACGACCAACGTGGCGGCAGCTCTCATGCGCGCTTGCCGCTCGTCAGACCCCGAGCGCGAGCCGGTTGGCGAGCACTTCCGGCAGGCCAGCGTCGCGAATCTTCCGCTGCACACCCGCGATGTCGTACTGCACGCGCTTGATCCGAGCGATCTGGCGATCGGTGTCGACCAGGCCATACGCAGCGCGCGGATCCTCGTCGCGCGGTTGCCCGACGCTGCCAACGTTCATCAGCACGCGGTCGAATTCGCTGTATGCGACTTCGACGTCCGAGTGCGGCGCCTCGACGATGTCGTTCGGCGCCTCGTCGTTGCGCAGGTACACGGCGGGCACGTGCGAATGGCCGACGAAGCACAACCGCGTGTCCTGCTGCGCCAGCGAATCGAGCGCTTCGACCTTGCTGATCACGTAGCCGAACTGGTCGGGCAGGTGGAGCGTGCCGTGCACGACCGTGAAGTCGGGGCGACGGTAGTCGACGAGCGGGAGCGAACGCAGGAAGTCGAGGTCGCTCGGCCGCATGCGCGGCGTGGTCCAGTGGATGGCCGCGCGCGCGAAGTTGTTGAAGTACGCGGTGTCGAGCAAACCGAGCACGGCAGCGTCGTGGTTGCCGAGGCAGGTGATGCAGCCGAGCTGGCGCACGATGTCGATGCAGAGCGACGGCTCGGGCCCGTAACCGACGATGTCCCCCACCTGCACCCAGACATCGACGCCATCGCGTTGCGCCGCGGCCACGACCGCACGCAGGGCCTCGGCGTTGCCGTGGATATCGCCGAGGATGCCGATTCTCATGCTAGCTGCTTGCAGCGACCGGAGGTTGCGGCCCAAGCAGCCGCGCAGCAAGCGATCCTAGCGACGGCGTAGTTGGTGGACCAGCCAGGCGCCGGTGCGGCAGAAACGGCGAGTCCGATCTGAAGCAGGCAGTGCGAGATCGACCAGAGGCTGGTGACGCGATCGACGAGAGATGCGCAAACTATTACTGGCAAGTATCTTATGGACTCTTCAAGGATCGACGGCGTGGGGGCGGCGCGTGCAAACGGTCCGCCCGTCGCCCATTCGCCGACCTCGACCGACAGCCTGTGTGCCAACGCGATCACCAGCGCGAGCAACAACGCCGCCAGCATGTGCGTGAGCGACCTCCGGACGAGACGCAGTTGACTGCCGAGCAACAGCAGCAACGCGACGCTCACACTATGGATGGATTGCGGGCCCAAGAAGATGCTCGAGGCGCGCAGCAGCTCCGGCTCCTGAGCGAACGCGACGGTCACGTAGCCGGCACCCAGCAACCAAGGCACTGGGCCTAGGCTGCGCACGGCAACCGTTGCCGAGAGTGTGGCGAGACGAAGCTGAGCCAGCGCGCTCGTGGTGGATTGCTCGCGCGGCGGGAGTGCTTCGGCCACTTGCTTCTTGCAGCCAGGATAGGTAGGTACGCGAAACTTCCGCAAGTGCGAGGTGCGCTTTCGCAACCTGGCCGGAAGTGGCGGTCTCGAGGGTGGGCGGCGCTTGCGATCGATTGTCCTGGCAAACCAGAAGGGCGGCGTCGGCAAGACGACGACTGCGATTCACCTCGCGCACGGGCTCGCGCTGACCGGTGCGCGTGTGGCCCTTTTCGATCTCGATCCGCAAGGGAACGCCACGGTCGCCCTACAGGCCATGGCCAACGAAACCGAGACGTCCGCGCCGCTGACGGGTCTCACTCGGCTGGCGACCAACCTCTGGCTGTTGCCATCGCCAAGTCCACTCGCAAACGAAGGGGCCGCGGTTCCCCTCGCCGCCCTCAAGGCCCTGGTTGCGGAACTAGCCAGTGTTCTGGACTGGTTGGTTGTCGACAACCCACCGCGAATGGACGACTGGGGCTGGGCGGGGGTCCAACTTGCGGACCAGGTCCTGGTGCCAGTGCAGGCCGAGTTCTTCGCGATGCACGGCCTTTCCCAGATGCTGCAGTCGCTCGAAGTTGCGACCGGCGCCTTCCCCGGCAAGGCGGCGCTGCTCGGGGTGCTGCCCACGATGGTGGACTACCGGGAGCCGATCACCCGCGAGATCCTGAGCGACCTGGCCGGCAACCTGGGTTCACGGCTGCTGCACACCGTCATTCTGCGCGACTCCCACCTGATCGAAGCCGCGAGCTTCGGCCGGACGGTGTTCGACCATTGCCCCTTCGCCAAAAGCTCGTTCTGCTACGCTGACCTCGTCAAGGAGCTGACTCATGGTGGACCGTCGTTTGGGTAGAGGACTCGACTTCTTCTTGTCTGGTGGGAGGGCTCAACCAGTGCCACCAACGCCGCCGGCTGCTCCCGCGCCTGCCAAGGAGGCTACCGTGGAGCCTCGCGGCGAGATCATTCAAGTTGATCTGGAAGCGCTGGTTCCCAGCCCGTTCCAGCCGCGCAAGACCTTCCCCGAAGCGGAGCTCAATGAGCTTGCTGCCTCCGTCCGGGTCAGCGGCATTCTGCAGCCCCTGCTCGTTCGCCGTCGAGGCGCCCAGTACGAGGTCGTCGCGGGGGAGCGCCGTTGGCGGGCTGCGAAGTTGGCTGGGTTGACCAGGGTGCCAGCGTTGGTCCGCAACCTGTCCGATCAGGAGTCGGCGGTCTTCGCGTTGGTGGAGAACCTGCAGCGGGAGGACCTGAACGCCATCGAAAAGGCCGAGGGCTTCCAGCGGCTGCTGACCATGGGGGGCACGCACGAGGAAGTCGCGCAACGGGTTGGATTGGACCGCAGCACGGTCACCAACATGCTTCGGCTGCTGGAGCTGCCCGAGGAGGTCCGGGCGCACGTTTCACGTGGAACGCTGTCCATGGGGCACGCCCGCGCGCTGCTCGGCCTCAGCGACCCCGAGGCAATCCGCCTCTGCGCCGACCAGTGCCTTCGCCACGGCTGGTCGGTACGCATGCTGGAAGCCAAGGTGAAGGACCTGCAGACGGCGTCCCTGGGGCGCTCAGGCAAGAAGCCAACCCGGCCGGTCTGGTTGAACGAGATCGAGGAGAGCCTGGTGGAGGCCCTCGGGACTCAGGTAACCGTTCGCTACGGCCGCAAGAACAGCCAGATCGTGATTCGCTGTGGCGGCCGCGCCGAATTCGAGCGCGTCTACGCGCGCCTCAAGAACGCCTCGGCTACTTGAGCACCGAGACTGCGGTCACGCGGATGGTATCGCTCGGCTTGCCGCGGCCCTGGTCTTCTTCGGCTGCAGTCGCCATCGTCGACTCGCAGACCTTCTTGAGGACATCGAGGCCCTCGACGACGTACCCGAAGATCACGCGATCGCCGTCATACTTCGGAGCATCGTCGACTGCGACCCAGAACCGGTCGGCGCAGGACTTGCCATCCGCCTCGTTGCGCGCCGAAACCGCACCGGCGAAGTGGCTGAGCGAGTTCGCCTCGTAGTCGAGCGGGTTCTTGCTCGGGTCGGTGTCGGTCCACTTGGTGCGGTCGTCTTCCTTGGTCGAGGCGATCCCGAGGTGCAGTTCGTGCGCCTGGGCCATTGACTTGGTGGGGCGCCGGATCTCGTCGATGGCCAGCCCAACCCAGAACGGCGGTTCGGCCTCAGCCAGCTTTAGGAACGCCTCCCGGTGCTTGGCAGCGTGCGGCATCAGAGCGATCACGAAGGACCCGGTCGTTCCGAGCTCGAACTTGATCTTGGTTGCATCGGCTGGAATGGCGACCTTGGCAAACTGCGCGGGCGGCGCGTAGGCCCGCGCAGCAGCGATCTGCTCCCGCACCATGCCCACCTGACTGCCGGCGACAGCCGGCTTGAACTCCGGCTTCTTCGGCTTGGCGGCCGGGGTCTCCGGCTCGTCGCCAGTCTTCTTCACCGGCTCTCGCGACTGCACCGGATGCGGTGTCGCCTGGACCAGGGAGTGGTTGGGGTAGCGGGTCTCGAGGTCCTTGAGGGCCCCCTCGGCGCCATCCCAGTCCTTGTCAAGAATGGACTTCCGCGCAATCGCAAGCAGCAGATACGGCTTCGCCGCCTCCGGTGCCTGGGCGAGTTCCGTTCGCAAGCTGGCCAGCTCAACGGAAGCGAGTCGATCCGCGAGGCTCTCCCGCCACTTGGTCTGATCTGTGTAAGTTGCGTCAATGCCAACACTAGAGGCGACGTTCGTCCAGATCTTGTCGGTCTCCTTCTGCTTGAAATACCCAATTGCGTAATTGGCTCCGAGCGCGCCGACGACGGCAAGGCAGATCACGTAGACCAGCGAGCGGTAGCGGTCCCAGAGCAACTCGATCTGGCTCGGCGCCTGGGTTCCTTCCACCGATGGTGTGGGGGTAGCGGACATGGGTTCCTTCGATTACCGGCGCTGGTAGTCAGTGGTGTAGTCCACCACCATCGTGGTGAAGCCTTCGCCGCGCCGCAGCGAGTACGCGGCCCGATACACGTCGCGATGGAATCCGAGGCGGAAACCGCCCTCGCCATCGGCCTCATCCTGCACTTTCGTCCATCCGTGCTGCGGCATCCTCCCGCGCACGTAGTCGGCTGCGGTCGATGCGTCGGTCTGTCCGACGTAGACGAAATGCCCCTGGCGCCAGCCTGCTTCTTCGCGCGAGTAGCTCTCGTGGGCGTCGTCCCGCAACCGCAGTCCGGACGGCACCACCACGTCCTGGAACTGGACCGCACTGACCCCATCCGCTGCCGGGTCCATGGCGCAGGCAGCCAGCAGGGCGACGAGCATGGCGCAGATTGGGGTTCGGGTTGCGGGCATGATCCTGGGCGTCCAGCCGTGGAAAGGGGCGACGAGTCTAGCCGCATAGCCAGGAACTGGCAACGAGGCGGGCTCGCTCTTTGCCCGCGCAGCCATCGCAGCGGAGGAGGCAGTTCCTCGCCGACGCCATCGATCATAAACTCCCGCCGCCCTTGCGGGCGAACGTCGTGCGACCTGGACCCCACATGCGAGCCTGCGAACCCGTGCGCCGGACCGACCTGTTGCAACGAGCCACGCTCGTGCTCAACCGGTCGTGGCGCCCGGTGCATGTGACGACGGTCCGGCGGGCTCTGTGCATGGTGTTCCGGGACGCCGCCCGCATCGTGTCGACCGAGACGCTGGCAACGTTCACCTTCCCCGAGTGGCTGGATCAGCCCGTTCCCGCCGACGAAGTCGCGATCCGCTCGCCCAGCATCCGCATCGCCGCGCCCGAAGTGATCCTGTTGAGTCACTACGACCGCGTGCCCTGCCACGAGGCGCCGTTCACGCGCCGCAATCTGTTCCTGCGTGACGACTTCACCTGTCAGTACTGCGGGCGGCGCTGCGCGACCGATCACCTGAGCGTCGATCACGTGCTGCCGCGATCGCGCGGCGGCAACACGACGTGGGAGAACTGCGTACTCGCGTGTGTCGGCTGCAATGCGCGGAAGGCCGACCGGACGCTGAAGGAGACCGGACTGCACCTGCTGCGAGTCCCTGTACGTCCGCGCTGGACGCCGTATCTCAACCTGCGTCCTAGCCAGCGCATGGATTCCTGGGCGCAGTTCGCACCCGAGCATCGCCGGCGCGCGGCCAGCGGTTCCTGAGCGCGCGCGGCCGCCGTCACTTCGCCACCCAGAGCCCCATGAGACCCATGTTCCTCCTGCGAACGATCCTCCTCTTCGCGTCCCTCATGGCACCCGCGCTTGGGCAGACCGCGGCCAAGCTCAAGCAGGAACTGCGCACCAAGGAAGCAGAGGCCAAGAAGGATCCAGAAGCGCTGTTCCTGGTCGGCAAATGGGCCACCGAGAAGGCGCTGATCGAAGACGCGAAGCGCCTCTACCAGGCCGTGATCAAGATCAAGCCGGACCACGCGGGCGCCAACGAAGCACTGGGCAACCAGCTCTTGGAGGGCAAGTGGCTGCCGGCGAAGGAAGCCGAGGCGCTGCGCAAGAAGGCGCAGGCGGCCGAACTCGCCGCGAAAGGCTACGTCGAAGTCGCCGGCGTGTGGGTCGAGAAGGACAAGGTCGAAGACGCCAAGCGCGGCATCTTCCACCACAGCGGCGAACTGCTGACCAAGGACGAGCTGGCTGCTTTCAACGCCGGCAAGGTCCGCCATCCGGAGACCGGCGAGCTCATCGACGCCAAGCACCTGGAGAAGGCGCAGAACAAGTACTACCCGGTCGGCGGCGAGGGGCGTTGGGTCGACGAGAAGGAAGCCGACACCTACCACAGCGACGTGAAGCGGCCGTGGATCTTCCGCACACAGAAGGGCACGATCCTGTCGACGCTCTCGCTGGCGAAGATCCGCGAGTTGGCGTCGTTCGTCGACCAGGGCATCGAGAAGGTGCTGCCCGTTCTCGGCGCGCCTCGGCTCGTGCCGGCGCGACGGCCGACGATCCTGATCGCGGCGACGCAGAGCGAGTACCAGGACTACGGCCAGTCGATGGGGGACGGAACCGACGCGTGCGGCGCGTTCTTGGTCGCCGAGCAGGCCACCGTCACCTTGCCCTACGTCGGCAGCATCCACGTGGCGGTGTGCGACAACCACAAGGACATGGGCACGCGCTATGTCCGGCACGCAGCCGCGCTGGCGACCGTGCACGCAGTGGCGGCGGAAGCGGGCGTCGATCTGCCGGCGTGGCTCGAGCACGGCATCGCCAGCTGCACCAGCCGTTTTCAGGACGACTCGGATGGCGGCTGGTTCGGCAAGCAGCACCAGCAGCGCGGCGGCGTCGGCAACGTGAAGGCCTTCTTCCCCAGCTTCGCGATCAGCGGCGAGATGCAGCCGACCGACATCTCGCACAACCTCTACCAGGCGGGGTTGCTGGTGTCGTTCGCGGCTTCCGGTCAGGACGAGAAGTGCACCGAAGCGATGAAGGCAGTCACGGCGCTGTTCGCGGGCGGCAAGGGCAATGCGGACAAGGCAGTCGCCAAACTCCAGGCGACGTTGATCGACGCCCAGCCCAAGATCGTCGCCTTCTTGCAGGCGCTGATCGCCAAGGCGCAGTGACGGTCAGCGCGGCACGGCACGGTGGGGGGTGCCAGGTCCCGTTGGCTTGGCGGCAGGTGAAGGCAACCCCGCGAGTCCTGACGTTCGCTTCGCCGCGGTGATTCGGGTAGGAATCTCCCCTCGAATCGACCCATTGGCCCCAGCTCAGCCGCCTGCCCGCGCAGTTGCGACAGTCGTGGGACAGTGACGTCCACTAGCGCCGCCAGCCTGCACGTGCCCGGCCAGCGCCCTTCCTTCACCAGCCCTCCATCCATGAAGTCGTTCTCCCTCGCCTCCGCGGCCCTGATCGCCCTCGCTTCCGTGGCAGCAGCCCAGGGTTCCATCCTGCCCTACCTGCCGAAGGACACCATCATCGCCGCGTCGATCCCGGACTTCTCGGCATCGGTGGGCGAGTTCGCGGCGATGCCGCTGGCGAAGATGTGGGCCGAGGAAGAGGTCCAGACCTTCGTCGCCGACGTCAAGGAGCTGGTGGTCAAGCAGTTCAACGAAGGGCTGGCGAAGGCGAAAGAGATGCACGCGTCGGGAGCGTTCCCGGTCGATCCCGAGGACATCCTGAAGCTGCGCGTGGCCAGCGCCGCGTTCGCGGTCACCAAACTGCACGTCGGCATGACCGACATGGGGCCGCGGCCGGAGATCGGATTCGTGGTGCACCTCGACTTCGGTTCGTCGGCGCCGACATGGGGCCGGCTGATCCGCATGGGTCTCGGCATGATGGAGGCCGAAGCCGGGAACGACATGGTGAAGACGGAGAGCAAGGTCGGAGACGTCGATCTGCTGTGCTACTCGCCGCCCGCCGAAGCCGGCATCAAGATGGGGCTCAACGTGGCCCTGGTGCCGAACGGGGTGCTGGTCGGCACGCTCGCCAGCGACGTGCGCAGCATCGTCGAGGCGATGGCCGCCAAGACGCCGGTGCTCGGCGCGACCGCCCAGTACCAGGCCACGGCGAAGCACCTGTCGAGCGATGGTGTCGAATGCGAAGGGTTCGTGCGCCTCGATCCACTCGTCGACTTCGGTCTCAGCGCGCTGCGCATCGGCGCCGAGGAGGGTGAACTCGAGGGCCTCGACATGGCCGGCGTCGAACGGGCAATCGACGCAATGGGCCTGCGCAACCTCGGCTGCCACGGCGGCACCACCAAGTACATCGACGGCAAGTGCGTGACCCAGGGCTTCAGCAGCAACAGCAAGGAAGGCGGCGCGACGGTCGCAGCCAAGGTCATCGACACGTCGTTCCTGAAGTGGGTGCCGAAGGACGCGGTCAGCTTCGGCGCCGGCACGCTGTCGGTGGCGCCGTTCTACGACACGCTGGTCCGCGGCCTGCAGGCATACGACGCCGAGATGGCCAAGCAGGTGCTCGCGCAGCTCGCCGAGATGGAGAAGCAGCTCGGCTTCAACGTCCGCGATGACTTCTTCGGCGCGATCGGCGACCACTACATCACCTGGTCGATGCCGATGGGCACGATCTCGTCGCCGCCCGAGCTGGCCTTCCTGCTGGCGGTCAAGGACGAGGCGAAGCTCGTCAACGTGCTGAAGAACCTGACCAAGCTCAGCCAGGGCATGGTCGAGATCGAGGAAGGCGAGAAGCGCGGCGTGAAGGCCTACCAGGTCCGCGTCAACTTCGATCCGACGCAGGGCATGGGCGGCATGAACCCCTTCGACATGATCCAGCCGACGTTCGCCTTCAAGGGCGGCTACATGGTGCTGGGTTTCTCGGCCAGCGACGTCAAGCGCGTGTTCCAGCGCATGGACCGTGAGGACGACCCCAAGGGCGACATCCGCAGCAACCGCGAGTTCGCGGCCGTGGCTGGTTCGATTCCTGCGGGCGTCGACAGCCTGTCGTTCACCGACTGGAAGTCGAACTTCGAGAGCCTGTACCAGATCGCGACCGGCCTGCTCGCGTTCGTGCCGGTCGGCGACGAGGTGCCGATCAACCTGTCGCTGCTGCCGGACTCCGGCACGCTCAGCAAGCACCTGTTCGGCGCAGTGAGCTACAGCCGCACGACGGCAGCGGGCGCGGAGTCGATGAGCGTCAGCCCGTTCGGCCCCGAGGTCGCCCTGGTGGTGGTGGCCGCGATCGCGGCGGGCGCGGCGGTGTTCGCCGGCCGCGGCGGCTTCTGACTCTTTTTCGACAGTTGCTGGTTCGGCGCGGTCGGACGCTCCCAGGTGATTCGCGAACTGTGCGTCGCTGGCGCGTGAAATGTAGTGCCAACGATCGAGATTCTCCCGGTGGCTCGACGTT
>JBASWX010000643.1:0-10970 GCA_049276695.1 Planctomycetota bacterium | reverse complement strand
AACATGCGCAGATGATCGATGCCCGCCAGGGAACAGGCAACGTCGAGCCACCGGGAGAATCTCGATCGTTGGCACTACATTTCACGCGCCAGCGACGCACAGTTCGCGAATCACCTGGGAGCGTCCGGCCGCGCCGAACCAGCAACTGTCGAAAAAGAGCCAGAGATGCACGGTGCCGTCGCCGACGCCGGCTGCGAGCAGCGAACCGTTCGGGGACCAGGCGACGGCGAGCACCGCGTCCTCGTGGCCACCGAGCCGCAGCGGTGGGGCGGCGGTACGCGACGGATCGGCGGGCACGTCCCACACCCACACTTCTCCACCGGTAGCGGCACCGGTAGCCGCGCCGGCGCCGAGCCGCGATTCGTCGGGCGACCACGCGAGCGCCAAGGCCCAGATGCGTTCGGGCAGTGGCAGTCCGGGAAGCGCACGTCCCGCTGCATCCCACAGCTGCACGTGGGAGTTGCGGCCCGAGCCCGCGAGCACGTTGCGACGCGGTGCTGGTGCGAGGGCGTAGATCGCCGTGTCGACGTTCGACCACGTCGTTCGCTGGTCGCCGTCGACCACGTGCAGCGACGTGCGGCCGGCGACGGCGGTGCGGCCGTCGCCGAGCCAGGCACCGACGGCCCACTGCGTGCGCGGCGAGGCATGCGTCGCGAGCACGGCGCCGTTCGCGAGGCCGACCTCATGCACGCGACCATCCTCGCCACCGAGGAGCAGCCGGGTGCCGTCGACGGCGACCTGCACGTTCCACGGCGTCGCCGGCAACGGCACCGACGAGGCGCGGGCCGTGGCGAGGTCCCAGATGCGGGCGGTCCGATCGTCGGCGACGCTGAGCACCCGGCCGTCGGGCAGTCGCGCCAGTCCGCGCACCCGGCCGCGATGGCCGACCAGGCGCGGCAGTTCTGGATCGACGAGGTCCCAGAGACGAACGGTGTTGTCCCACGAGGTGCTGGCCACCTGGCGGCCGTCGGGCGACAAGACGGCCTGTACCGTCAGATCGGTGTGCCCGCGCAGCACGAACTGCTCGCGCAGGTCGGCGTCGAACACACGCACGGTGCTGTCCCACGACGTGCTCAGGATGCGCAGCGGACCATCGGTGGCCGAGCCACCTGCGTACTCGGCGTCCAGGGCGGGGCCCTCGTGCCGTGCCGAGAACACCTGCTCGCCCGAACGTGTCCACAACCGCAGCATGTGGTCGCCGCTGGCGGTGAGGATGCGCAGGCCATCGGGTGAGAACGTCGCCGACCACACCGGGCCACCGTGCGGCAGGCGAACGGGATCGGCGGTGCT
This sequence comes from Planctomycetota bacterium, assembly GCA_049276695.1. Classification (GTDB taxonomy): domain Bacteria; phylum Planctomycetota; class UBA1135; order UBA1135; family UBA2386; genus UBA2386. Next base: position 9,680 of record JBASWX010000643.1, on the reverse strand, counting down.
TCGCGCGAGGTCGAAGACCCAGGCGAACCCGTCGTGGCAGGCGGCGACCAGCGTCATGCCGTCGGGGCTCCATGCGACGTCGTGCACCGACTGCGACATCGGGAAGGTGTGCGCGAGCACCATTCCGTTCTGGCCCGGTTGCCATACGCGCACTGCGTAGTCCGTGGTGTCCTCGTTCCAGTTCTGCTGGTCGTCGGCCGAGGCCAACCAACCGCTCGACGACCAGGCAAGCAGCCCCATCGGGGCCTTGTGGGCCGGCTCCAGGACGCCGATCAGCGAGCCAGTCATCGAGTCCCAGATGCGCACGTGCCGGTCCGAACAGTACGTCGCGAGGCGGATGCCGTCGGGGGCGAAGCGGGCCCGCCAGACCTCGGGGTACGCATCGGCGTCGAAGAACGACGTGAACTCGTCGACGCGGCCCTTCTGGTTGTGCACGTTGCGATGGTCGAGCACGTGCAACAGCTTGCCGTCGCGACCGAACACACGGGCCGAACCATCGTCGCTCGCGGTGGCGAAGCGTTCGGGCTGGCCCGCCACGGCGGGCGCCCACTCGATCCAGTAGACCGGCCGCGCTCCGATGCCAGGACGCAGGTTGTGCCCGTGCCAGCTGAGCCTCGTGCCCTGACGATCGAACATCGCGACCTGCCCGCCATCGGTACAGACCACGATGCGTTCGCCGTCGGGCCGGAACTGAACGTTGTACGTCGAGGCGCCGAACACGAGCTGCAGACGCTCCCGCTGCAGCGGCAGCACTTCCTGCAGCGCGGAGGTCGTGTCGACCGAGGGATGTGCTTGCAAAGCACCCAGTGCCAGGCCGACGGCGGCCGCCGGTGTCGTGCGCGCCATCGCGATCGCACGCTGGGCCTGACCCGCGGCCGTGCGCTGTTCGACCAGGACGGCGAACACGGCCACGGCCGCCGACAGCACCACGAACATCGTCGCCGCCAGCGGATAGCGCTGCGCGAACCGCACCAGCCGTCGCCCCACGCCCGCGCGGCGGGCCAGGATCGGCTCGCGCCGCCGCAGCCGCCGCAGGTCCTCGGCGAACGCCGCCGCCGACGCGTAGCGGCGGGCGGGTTCTTTCGCCAACGCCACCTGCAGCACGGTCCACAGATCGCGCGACACCGCGCGCTGGCTCTTCCTTGGATCGGGCGGTTCCTCGCGCAGGACCTGCGAGGTCAGGTCGTGGCGAAGCACCGCCGTGAACGGCGGGCGCAGGGTCAGGCACTCGTACAGCGTCGCGCCGAGCGCGTACACGTCCGTACGGGCATCGACCGCCCGGCCAAGGATCTGCTCCGGCGCCATGTAGGCGGGCGTGCCGAGCTGGTCACCGCTCTGGGTCAGCTTGTCGTCGGAGTCGTCGGCGCTGGCGGCGAGGCCGAAGTCGAGCAGCACCGGTGCGCCTTCGGGTGTGATCATCACGTTGCCCGGCTTGACGTCGCGATGCACGAGGCCCTGGCGGTGCGCGGCGTGCAGTGCCAAGGCGACGTCTTCGATGCAGCGCAGCACCGCGTCGATCCCGGCGGCGCCGTCGCGCGGCGGCAGGACCACGAAACGTCCGCCGGCCGTGGCGGCGTCCGCGATCGCCTGCGCGAGCGTCGTGCCGGGCACGTGCCGCATGACGAGGAACGGCGTGCCGTCGTCGGCTTCACCGATCTCGTGGACCGGGCAGATGCGCGGATCGTCGAGCCGCGCCGCCAGCGTCGCTTCGCGGCGGAACCGGGCCCGCGCCTTGGCGGTGCGGGCGAGCGGGCCGTGGATCACCTTCAACGCGACGCGGCGCGACAGGCTCTCCTGCTCGGCGAGGTAGACGATGCCCATGCCACCCGAGCCGAGCGTCGCGAGGATGCGGTACGGGCCGATGCGTTCGGGAGGTGCGAGGCGCGGTGCAGCGACCGCAGGCCCGTCGTCCGGAGGCTCGTCGACGAAACCGAACTCGTCGAGCAGGCCGTACAGCTGGCGCAGCGATGCGGCGCGCTCGGGGTGTTCGGCGCAGGCCTGGTCGAGCAACAGCGTTCTCGCCTGCGGCGGGCCCTGCAGGCAGCGCGCCAGGATCTCGCTGGCGACGTCCGGTTCAGGAGGTGGTGCGGCGTGTGGCATGGCGGCGGTGCGGCCGGCGTCGGGTGGCCACGGCTCCTGTACGGTCGGAACCGGGCCAAGGTCCCGCACAATCTGCGGGCTTCGCATTGCCGCTGGCAAGGGCCGCTGCGGGTTGCCGGGCTGCCGCCGCTGCGACCTGCACGCCAAGCCGCGGGCCGGAACGGCGCGGACGGAGTGGTGGACAGTTCGGTGGTCATGGCGGTGCCGACGGAGCCGGCAGGGAATCGCGCGGTCGGCGCGATCGTGTCGTGCATCCTGCGGATTGCGCGCGGTCACCCCACCGGTTGGCCGAGTTGGCGCCGGCGTGCGCCAGCGCCGCACGGGGTCACGGTTGGACGACGACGGTGACGACGTTCGACAGCCGGTCCAGGGACACGGGCGTGAAGAACATCGACTGGGCGTGGATGGTCAGGCCGACTGCAGTGGGCAGGTTGGGCACGTTCCAGGTGGCGGTGGCGAGTCCCGTGGTCGGTGGTATCACGAACAGCGGCATGGGTGCCATCGGGTTGATGCCTAGCACGCCGTAGGGCGGCAGCGGGACGGAGAGCCGCGTTGTCGACAGGAAGGCCAGCGCGAGGTCGCTGGCGGGCGGGCCGTAGCGCACGTAGGCGTCGAGGTTCCAGGGCTGGCCGATCTGGGGCGGTTGCGGCGCGTGGAGCTGGCGGCGCAGGTTGCGCAGGAGTCGACTCGTCCCACTGCACGTCCACGGTCCGCAGACTTGACCATTGCCTGCGACCAGATCGAGGTCGCCGTCCGAGTCGCAGTCGGCAAGTGCGATGGCCAGCGTGTTGTCGATTGCGAGTGGCAATCGTGCCGCGGTCGCGTCGACGAATACCGCGCTGCCGTTGTTGAGCAACAGGCGGTTCTGACCTCCCTGGTAGTAGAAGCCGTTTCCCACGACGAGGTCCAAGTCGCCATCCTCGTCGACGTCGCCGAGCGCGAGAGACGAGGTGTTGTCGGGCAGGAACGGGAAGGCGGACGCGGTGACGTCGGTGAAGCCGCCAACTCCGTTGTTCAGGTACAGACGGTTCTGCTGGTACGTCCAGTAACCGCCGGTGCCGACGATGATGTCCAAGTAGCCGTCCCCGTCGATGTCGCCAATGGCGACTGAAGTCGTCGAATCATTGTTGATCGGCATCTGCGTCACCGTGACGTCGGTGAACACTCCGGGGTTGGTTGGGCCTTCGTTCCGGTACAGACGGTTCTGCCCGAAGTTGCCGACCACCATGTCAGGGTCGCCGTCACCGTCGATGTCGCGAAGCGCCACGGCGTGCGTGCTGTCGATGACCGCAGGTAACAGGCTTGCGGTCGCATCCGTGAAGACGCCGCTGTGGACGCCGTTGTTGACGAGGATGCGATTCTGGGCACCGAAGGGCGGTGACGGTCGATCGTTGCCGCAGACGATGTCGAGGTCGCCATCGCCGTCGACATCGCCGAGCGCGATCGAGCGGGTCACGTCGGTGTCCGCCGGCAGGTTCGTCGCGGTGACATCGGTGAACACGCCATGACCGTCGTTGACGTACAGGCGGTCCTGTCCCCAGACCCCGACCACCAGGTCGAGGTCCCCGTCGCCGTCCATATCGCCCAACGCCAAGGCCACCATGTTCCCTGAGGCGGAAGGGGCGGGAGGCAGGTGCGATGCCGTGATGTCCGAGAAGGTGCCCGTGCCGTCGTTGCGCAACAGAGACCAAGTGAGAACGAGGTCCAGGTAGCCATCGCCATCCACGTCGCCGACGGCAAGGGACCGGGTGACGAGTGGTGTCGTCGGGAGCCCGCCGCCCGGCAGTTCGGCGAACTGGATCTGTGCCGTGGTCGTGCCGTGCAGGCAGGCGGCGATGGCGGTGGCGAGCGCCGCGTCGCGGCGGTTGGCGAGGCGGCCCCGTGGGTGTCGGCGGTGCAAGGATGCCGTAGAACCGACAGTGCGGACTCGGGAGTCGGAGTTGACCATGGTTGGCGTGGGGGGGGGGGGGGGGGTGTCCGCATCACGGCCCGCGTGCCGTCAAGATCTCGCGGAGTCGGTGAAGGCCCCGCCAATGGCCTCAGCGCCCGATGGGCAGCAGCATGCGGTACTCCGCGCGCTGCTGCTCACTGCGGCCATTGGCGAGCGATGCAGCCGTGGTTACGGCGAACCCGAGGACCCGTGGGCGCACCCCTCGCGCGCAGCGCGACGGCCCTGCATGATCCGCACCCGCATGGGGTCGCCACCTTCGTCCGAACTGCTGCGCCGCTCCCGCACCGGCGACGCGGCCGCGATGCGCGCCCTGATGCAGCAGCATTTGGCCGGGTTACGGGCGTTCGTGCGGGTGCGCATGAGTCCGCTGCTGCGCGCGCACGAGTCCGGTTCCGATCTGGTGCAGTCCGCGTGCCTGGAGCTGCTGCACAAGCTCGACGCGTTCGAGTTCCGCGGCGAGGCGGCGTTCCGCGCCTGGCTCTACCAGGGCGTGCTCAACACGCTGCGCGACAAGGAACGGGCCCTGCGGGCGCAGAAGCGCGACGCGCGGCGGGAGGTGGGCATGCCGGAGACCACGTCGCACGGCGACCTCGTGGCGTGCTACTCGAGCGTGTTGTCGCCGAGCGGGGAGCTGATCGCCGAGGAACGGATCCGCGCGTTGGAGGGGGCGTTCGACGACCTGCCGGACGACTACCGCGAGGTGATCTCGCTGTCGCGCATCGTGCGGTTGAGCCGCGCGCAGGTCGCCGAGCAGATGGGCCGCACCGAGGACTCGGTGCGCAACCTGCTGCCGCGGGCGCTGGCGGCACTCGCCGAGGCGCTGCGCCGGCGGAGTGGGGATTCAGTGGCGGGGTGAGCGAAGGAAGTAGATCACGATGCGTTCGGTCGCCGCCAACGCGCCGGTGTCTGTGCAGCTCGGGTGATCAGGAATGCCACGCGCGGCGCGGTGCCTCACTGCTCCTTCCTCATTCCGCCACGACGGGGCGTATCCGTCAGCATCGCAACCTCGCCGTTCGCCGTCACGGATGCGATGAACGGTGGCGAGTGATCGCGGAGCGCCTTCCTGAGTCGTGGGTATGCGCGGACGAACGCTGTCGCCATCTCGCTGCCGTTGAGGTCGCCCGCCGTCAACACGAACGCGGCCACGCTTCCAGCTTCGAGGGCTCGCCGCTCGACCTCGCGCTTGCGGATCCACTTGTCCTTGGTGAGGACTACCCAGCCGTTGGCGCCCACGGTCGGCAACCAGACCTCGTCCCTGGTTCCGCTCGGGAAGTGGTCGACGAGGCACTCGGTCCTGACCCCGATCCGACGGAACGCGTCGGCAACGTCGCTGGTGCCGAGGCACTCGTCGAGAAACAGGATCAGCTCAGGCAGCGGCCGCGCCACCGCCCCACCTCACCAGCTGCTCGATGCTGTCCTCGGGGACGCGGTAGTCGAGGGCGAGGTGCTCGATGGTGTCGCCGGCCCAGAACCTACCGAGGATGACTTCGACGGTGATGCCCGTGTTGGCGAGTACCGGGCGGCCGAACGACACGCGCGGATCGACCGACACGACCATCGGTTCACTGGGCCGATGGCTCCACGGGAACAGGCGCGCGGCCAGGCCCTTGCTGTCGCGTTCGATCCGGGTGAGGCTCGCGGCCAGGATCTCGCGCATCGCCGTCTGGCCGTTCTGCGATGCGGCGATGAGCCTGCCGAGGCGCTCGACGAACAGGTTCACGCCGTCGGTCGCGAACTGCTCCTGGATCAGCGGGCGCGGCGTGCCGAGTTGCCGCTGCACGTAGTCGAGAGCGCGGCGGACCTTCTGGAAGGAGACTCCATGGGTCTTGCGGATCGAAGCGACGACGCTGCACTCGACGAGATTCCAGAACGACAGGCCGAGGCCTTCGGCGCGCGCCGGGCGCACGATGGGTTGCATACGCTTCTTGCCGGAACTGGTCCGGTAGTCCTGGCCGACGAGCCAGACCCGCATGGTGGCCGGCACGAGGCCGAGCCAACGCGCCGACTCCGCGAGCGTGTAGTTGGGCACGTCGCGCGGATCGCGCTTGTCGGTGGGCGGGGCGTTCATGCAGTGTTCCTCGGGCCGCTCGGGAATCTACCAGACCCGGGTTGCTCGGCGCCGCAGCCTGTGAGGAACGTCGGCCAGTCCGTCTCGCGCGGAGCCGCACGCGTGTGCGTCAACCGGTCTGCGTGAATGCTGCGAACGCGGCGACCGCCTTGCTGGCCCTGGCGGGGCGGGCTAGGGTGCGAGTCCTGCCCATTGCCCGCATGGTCCCTGCCGTCCGTAGCCTCGTCATTGTCGCGGCGCTCGTCGCCGGGGTTACGGCCCAGGACACCTGGTGGGCGTATCGCCCGCTGCAGCGGCCGGGCGTGCCCACGGTGCGCGAGGCACCCGCGGGCTGGGGCCACAACCCGATCGACGCGTTCGTGCTCGCCGGCTTGCACACGCGCGGGCTCGCGCCGGCACGAGAAGCCGACCGCCACACGCTGCTGCGCCGCCTGACGTACGACTTGACCGGCCTGCCGCCGACGCCCGCGGAGATCGCCGCGTTCGTCGCCGACGATTCGCCGCAGGCGTGGGATCGGGCGGTCGAACGGCTGCTCGCGTCGCCGCAGTACGGCGTCAAGTGGGCGCAGCACTGGCTCGATCTGGTGCGGTACGCCGAGACCGACGGCTACGAACGCGACCGCAAGAAGCCGTTCGTGTGGCGGTATCGCGACTGGGTGGTCGACGCGCTGAACGCGGACATGCCGTACGGCGAGTTCGTGACGAAGCAGCTCGCTGGGGACGAACTGCCGGACGCCAAGATCGCAGATCTGGTCGCGACCGGGTTCCATCGCCTCGGCATCTGGGACGACGAGCCGACCGATCCCGAGCAGCACCGCTACGACGACCTCGACACGATCGCCGACACCACGGCGCGCGCGACGCTGGCGATCTCGATGGGCTGCGCGCGCTGCCACGACCACAAGAAGGACCCGCTCAGCCATCGCGAGTACCACTCGTTCCTGGCGTTCTTCGAGAACGTGAAGCCGTACGAGCTGACGGCGCGCTCGGTGCCGGTCGATGGGGCGAAGGAACGCTTCGACGAGGCGCTGGCGAAGTGGAACGCGACGCGGGAAGAGGCGGCGACGGCGTTGCGCGAACGCGCGGGTGCGGCGTGGAACGCGCTGACGACCGCGGAGCAGCGGGAACGGCGCGAACGGGTGCGCGGCCAGCTGGTCGCCGCGTTCCCCGGCGAACGCGGCAGCGCCACCAAGGTGCTCGACGACGTCGGTGAACGGCACGGCGAGGTCGAAGGCCAGGTGGTGCAGGTCGAAGGCTCCCGCGGCCAGGCGCTGCGCTTCGACGGCGACGACCGCTTCGTGCTGCCGCGGCTGGTCAGCGACTCGTTCACGGTGTCGTTCTTCGTGCGCAGCGAGCACCGCGGCGCGGGGCGCGGCAATGACACGCGCTGGTTCACCGGCACCGGGCTGGTGGATGGCGAAGTGAACGGCATCGTGCCGGACTGGGGCATCGCGTGGCACTCGGATGGCCGCGTCGTCGCCGGCACCGGCGAGCCGGAGACGTTCGTCGCGTCGGGCCCGGGGCATCACGACGGCAAGTGGCACCACGTCGCGTTCACTCGCGACCGCGACAGTGGCCGCATCGCGTTGTACGTCGATGGCGTGCTGGCCGGCGACGCGACCGGGTCGAAGGCGGCGCTGACGGCGCCGCCGCGGCTGGTGGTCGGGCGGTTGCAGCCGGGCGGGCGCGGCTTCCGCGGCGATCTCGACGAACTCGAGTTCTACGGCCGCGCGCTGACGCCGGCCGAGGTCGCGGCGCTGGCATTGGACTTGGCGGGTGGAGTCGCGGTCGGTGTCGATCTGGCTGGCGACGCGGCACTGGAGAGACTGTCTGCGCGCCGGCCCGACATCGAGACGATCGAAGTGCTCGCGGTCATCGAGAACGGCAACACTGCGCCCGAAGCGTTCGTGCGGCTGCGCGGCAACGTGCACAGCAAGGGTCCGCAGGTCGAGCCCGGTTTCCCTTCGATGCTCGGCGCGTCGCCGACCGTGTCGCCGCGGCCGACTGCGCACAGCAGCGGTCGCCGCACCGCCCTGGCGCAGTGGATCACCGATCCGGCGAACGTGCTGACGTGGCGCGTGATTGCGAACCGGCTCTGGCAGCATCACTTTGGCCGCGGGCTGTCGCGCACCAGCAACGACTTCGGCCGGCTCGGCGAGCAGCCGACGCATCCCGAGCTGCTCGACTGGCTCGCTTGCGAAGTGCTGGCGCGCGGCCAGAGCCTGAAGGCGATGCACCGGTTGATCGTGACCTCGGCCGCGTACCGGATGGCGAGCGACGCCGAGCCCAACGCGCTCGCCGCCGACCCGCTGAACGACGCGTTCTGGCGCTTCGATCGCCGCCGGCTGACCGCCGAGGAGGTGCGCGACTCCATCCTGGCGACCACTGGCGTGCTCAACCTCGAACGCGGCGGGCCGAGCGTCTACCCGCCGATGCCGAAGGAAGTGCTGGCGACGTCGTCGCGGCCCGACGAGGCATGGGGCGAGGCGACGCCGGAGCAGGCGGTGCGGCGCAGCCTGTACGTGCACGTGAAGCGTTCGCTGCCGGAGCCGCTGCTGGCCGCGTTCGACCGCGCCGACACCGACGCGAGCTGCCCGGTGCGCTTCGCGACCGTGCAACCGACGCAAGCGCTGACGATGCTGAACGGCGACTTCGCGCAGGCGCAGGCGCGCATGCTGGCCGAACGGTTGGCGCGGGATGCGAAGGAACTGCGCGCACAGCTGGCACTCGGGCTGGAGTGGGTGACGCAGCGGCCAGCGCGGCCCGCCGACGTCGAGCGGCTGCAGGCACTCGCCGCCGACCTGCGACGCGACCACGGCAAGAGCGAGGCCGACGCGCTGCAGCGTTGCTGCCTCGTGCTGCTCAACTGCAACGAGTTCCTGTTCCTCGACTGAAGGCGAGGTGGTGCGCGGCGCGACGGCGACGTGCGACTCGGGATTCCGCGGATCGTCCCGCTACGCTGCACCTGTGGCGACCAAACGCAAAGCTCCCCGCAAGCCAGCCGCAGCGGCGTCGCGCGGTCTCGTGGCCGGCGAACTCGCCAGCGAGGCGCCAGCACCCATCGCCGCGCTGCGGCGCTCGATCGAAGCCGACGGCGGGGCCGTGCTCGCGAGCTATCGCGACCCGCTCGCCGGGCGCTGGCTGCTGCTCACCGCCCTGCCGGTCGAGGTCGTCGAGCCGACGCCGTTCCAGCGCGACAACTCGCCGGCGCACTTGAAGCGACTCACCGACGTGATCGACAAGGTCGGCCTGTTCCTCGACCCGATCGTGGTGACCCGCGAAGGCGAGAAGCGCTACTGGACGCCGAACGGCAGCCACCGGCTGTCGGCGATGAAGAAGCTCGGCGCCCGCACGATCACCGCGCTGCTGGTGCCCGACAACGACATCGCGCTGAAGATCCTCGCGCTGAACACCGAGAAGTCGCACAACCTCAAGCTCATTTTCGACAGTTTGCCGGACAGCCCCCAGGGATCTCGCGGGTTTGGCGGCCGCGCCGGGATCGTTGGCACTACACGACCGCCTCGGCGGTTGAATGCGCGGGCCCGAGAGCGGTGACGGCCG
>JBASWX010000642.1:0-7631 GCA_049276695.1 Planctomycetota bacterium | reverse complement strand
GTGCGAACGCCTCGACGTGCCGCTCGCCGTCCGCCGGCTGCCGCCGGGCCCGCCGGCCAGCGAGGATGCGCTGCGGCAGGCGCGCTACGCGGCACTGCAGGAAGTGGCGCGCGAAGTCGGTGCCGGCCTCCTGCTCACCGCGCACCACGCCGACGACAACCTGGAGACCGTGTTGTTCCGGATGCTGCGCGGCACCGGCCCGCGCGGGCTCGCCGGCATTCCCGAAGCGCGCTGGCTCGGGCGCGGCGAACAGCGGCTGTTGCTGGTGCGGCCGTTCCTGCGCGCGCGCCGCGCGACGCTCGCGGCGCTGCTGCAGACCCTCGGTGAGGCCGCGTTCGAGGACAGCACCAACCACGAACTGCGCTACGCCCGCAACCGGCTGCGCCACGAGACGATTCCGCGGTTGCGCCAGTCGCTCGGGCTCGGCCTCGACGTCGCGTTGATGACCGTCGCCAGCACCGCGCGCGCCGCCAACGAGATCGTCGAGGCGCAGGGCCTGCGCATCCTGTCGCACTGTGCCCGGCACAAGACCGCGTGGCGTTGCGAACTCGACCTGCGCACGATCGACGGCGACGCGCTGCCGTTCGTCCAGGAGGCGGTGCGGCAGGTGCACCTGGTGCTGCACCCGCGCGGCGACGCGCCGTCGTCGGCGTGGCTCGAACGCGTGGTCGGCCTGCTCGACCTCCCGGACGGCAAGCGGGTCGCCGGCCGCGCCGGCCTGCTCGCCGAACGCACCCGCGATGGGCTGCTGTTGCTCGATCCGGCGCGCGCGGGCGCCCCGCCGAAGACCCACGACGGCGGGCAGTCGTTCCGGTGGGACGCCGGCCGCCAACGCTTCGGGGCGACGGAGTGGTGGCTCGAGGCCTTCGAACATCCGCTGCCGCCGTTGGTGCCCTCGCCACAGCAGGCCGGGCGCCTGCGCGCACTGCTCGATCCGCGCCTGTCGCCGCTGCCGTGGCGGCTGCGCACGCGGCGCACGGGCGACTGCTTCCAGCCGCTCGGTTCGCCGCAGCCGATCGAACTGCGGCGCTTCCTGCAGGGCCGCCACGTGCCGCGCTTCGATCGCGATCGGCTGCCGCTGCTCGTCGATGCCACCGACCGGATCCTGTGGATCCCCGGCGTCGAAGTCGGCGAACTCGCGCGCCTGCAGCTCAACACGCGGCGCTGCGTCGAGGTGATCGCGGGCAGCGGGTGAATCGCCGCAGCTGGCGTCGGGCCGGCGGGGCCGGATTCGGCAGAGCGCACCGAGGCGTGGTCGGACGCTTCGCCGCCGAAGGTGAACCGCGGAGAGTTGCGCGCGGTGGGCACCTGAACGGTTGCCCGCACGTCCAACTGCCCATGCCAGCGTCGCATCCACCTCGGGTCCGAGTTGGCAGCACCGGCACCACCCACCACCACCCATGAACGCACCCCGCCACCTCTTCGCCCTGGCCTCGTTGGCCGGCGTCCTCCCGGCGCAGAACCTGCTCACGCTGCCCGACAACCACAACCTGTCCGAAGTCCAGACCGCGTCGTCCGGATCGACGGCGTACTTCGGCACCGCAGCGCGTCGGTTCCAGATCCTGTACGACGCGAGCCACTTCACGAACGCCGGCGTCACCGCTCCGATCACGCTGACGGAGCTCGCGTTCCGCGGCGAGGATGGTGAGGCCAACAAGGGTGGCCAGAACTACACCGGCATCACGATCAGCGTCTACCAGACGTCGCTCAACTCGGGCGTCGCCCTGAGCACGACGTTCGCGACCAACGTGCTGCCGGCGACGACGACGCTGCTCGGCACGACGGTCATCGCGTCGCTGACGCTGCCGCCGTCGGCCGCAACCACGCCGAGCAACTACATGTGGCAACTGCCGCTCATCGGCATGCTGCCGTTCGACACCGCCAGCGCGCAGCCGAACCTGCTCGTCGACATCAGCTACCTCACCTACACCGCGAACATCGGCGTGCCGCCGATCCCGAACACGAACGTGCCGGCGATCCAGGACACGACCGGCACGGCGGCGCAGATCCGCGGTCGGGCGCTGACCGCGGCTGGCGCCGCGGCCCTCACCGGCACCGGGTCGGCAACGCCGGCGATCATGCGCGTCACGTTCTCCGGGACCGGCGGTTATCCGACGCTGACCCCGGCGCGCGTCGAGTCGATCGGCGCCGGGTGCGGCGGCGCGCCGTCGGGCTTCTACGAGTTGCACCGCCACACGCAGACCTACGACCTGCCGAGCCCCGGCCAGGTCGACGGCCTCAGCGGCCTGCGGCTGATCCCGGATGTCTATCCGGCGCCGACGCGCTACACGGTGGTCGGCGGCGCTGCCGCCGTCGACCTCGTCAACGGTGTCACCGGCGTGGCTGACAACACTGGCGACGATGCCGCCTACCTGGCAACGCTGCCGGGCGCGTTCGACTACCCGGGTGGCACCACGACGACGATCCGGCCGTGCACGAACGGTTACATCTGGATCGACCCCGCGCAGACGACGACCGGCGGCGACTTCTCCTGCACGCTCGTCGAGTGGCTCGGCAACGCGGCGGCGATGGCCCGCTTCGCGCCGTGCTGGCACGACTTCCACGCCGGCCGCAACGTGGTCAGCAACCCCGGCTCGGGCCTGTACACCCGCAACATCGGCTCGGTGTGCCTGGTGACCTGGAATCAGGTCGGCAGCTTCGACGTCACCACCGGCGACAACGAGAAGCACACGTTCCAGTGCGCGATCGACACGGCGACCGGCATCGTCGAGTTCCGCTACGGCACGATGACGACGATCACCGCCGACACCCTCGACGACGGCGTGCTGTTCGGCAACCCGGACTTCATCAACTGCATCACCGGCTTCACGCGTGGCCAGGTCGGCGGCCTGCCGTCGCGCGACCCGCAATCGCGCGACCTCTCCATCGAGCGGCCGTTCACGACCAGTGTCGAGGGCTCGACGAGCAACATGGGCCTGACCGCGGTGTCGACGCCGGCGCCGGCGCCGGCGCACTACCCAGGGCGCATGCATCGCGGGCAGGCGATCTCGTGGAACACCAACAACGTGCCCGCGGGTGCGCTGCTCGGCGTGCTCGTCCTCGACCTCGCCACCAGCCGGCCCGGGCTCGTCGGTCCGGGGCTCGTCACGGCGCCGAACTGCATGCTCAGCACCACGACGACGCCGCTGCTGGCCCAGGTCGACTGGAGCCCCGGGGCGAGCGTGACCGGCACCTACTCGGCCGTCGTCCCGAGCGGCTACAACACGCGCCTGCTGGGCTACCAGATCGTCGCCCAGTACCTGATCCTGGACCAGTTGATCACCGGTCCCGACGTGATCACCCAGGCCAGCAACGCGCTGCTGCACACCGTCGGCCTGCAGTGACGCGGCGGCCGAGCAACCCGCGCTCGGCCTCGACCAGTTGGCGCGATCGCGGCTCCCCGGCCCGGGAGCCGCGCGCATGGCTCGATTCGAGACTGGGGCTGCCACCGTAGCGAAGGTGCGCCGGCCGTTGCTTCCAGGCCCGCGGCGCACCGCAACCAGTCGAGCGGCGCCGGTTCCACCGGGCCGCCACGTGCGGCGCTTCGATCGCGGACATCTGGCGGTGCTGGTCGATGCCACCGACCGGTTCCGGTGGGCCACGAGCGTCGACGACGGCGAGGTCGCGCGCTGCAGTCGAACATGCGGCGCTTCGTCGCAGTGATCGCGGACAGCGCACCAGTGAGCGACACTGCGCGGTCGGCCTGCAGGAATCCTGCTCACCGAATGTGTGTGCGGTGCTGTTGCCGAGCCCGGGGCACCTGCCTTCTCAGTGCTGCCGGTCCGTGGTAGGTTCGAGTGAGTCCGGTCGACGCCCAACCACGCCCGCGGTCCGTAGCCGCAAGCGGTCGCTCGGCAACCTTCACCCACTGCTTGTCACCCATGCGCGTGTCCTCCCCCGCCCTTTCCATTCTCGCCCTGGCTGGAGCGCTCAGCGCCCAGCAGATCGTCGTGCCGCCGGCCTGCACGTACTTCGATCCCGGCACCTCCACCGCGACCTGGAGGTCCACGGCGTTCCACTTCCAGATGATGTACGACAACACGAACTTCACTGGCGCTGGCGTCAGTGGGCCCGTGACCATCAACCGCCTGCGCTTCCGCGCCACGGATCAGATTCCCAATCTGGGTGGGCAGGTCTTCACCGGCGCAACGATCCGCCTGCACGACACGCCGATGACGACGGCGACGGTCGCCTCGCTCGCGACGTCGGCCACCGCAAGCACCACCACGGTGATCCAGACGACCGGTCTGGTCGCCAGCCAGTATGCGTCAGGCGCCAGTGACGCCCAACGCTGCTTCTCGATCACGTTCACCAGCGGCGTGAACATCGGCGTGACCCGGATCGTCAGCGCCAACACCGCAACCTCCATCACCGTCAGCCTGGCGTTCCCCGCGATCCCCGGCGTCGGCGACACGTTCGACGTGGTGCGCGCCCCGATCACCTTCAACAACATGGCGCAGGCGTTCGCGGTGAACGTCGGAGCGAACGTCGGCGCAGTCGAGACGCTGGGCCCGGTGACGGTCCTTCCGGCCGCCGGCTCGGTGCCGAACAACTACGTGATCGACATCCCGCTGACGACCGCAGCGTTCACCTACGACCCGGCAACGATGGGCAACCTGGTGATCGACATCACCGCGCCTACGGCCCCGGCGCCCAACGCCACCTCGTTGTGCTCGTTTGGCACTTCCGCCGTCGCGGCGACTTCCAGGGCGCGCCGCAACTCGACGGCCACCGTCACTGCCGCCACCGGCGCCCTCTCGGACTTCGCCTCCATCGTGCTGATGGACTTCACCGGCCCCGGCGGCTCGCCGAACGCGGCACTGGCAGCAGAGGTCATCGCCTACGGCGCTGGGTGCAACCAGACGTCGCCGAACCTCAACCAGTACTTCGGCTTCCAGGACTTCGACCTGCGCGGGCCGGGCAAGAGCCTGCAGTTCATCCCGGACAACCCGGTCGCGCCAGTCAGCTACACGGTCGTCGGCGGCACCACTGCAGTCGACCTGACGCAGGCGATCGGCACGGTCAACGCCACCGATGAAGGCGTCGTGGCCCACACGCCCGCCTGGAGCGCGCCCTTCACGTTCCCCGGCGGCTCGACCACCACGTTGAGCGCTTCCTCGAACGGCTTCGTGTGGCTCGGCACCAGCACGGTTGCCGACTTCTCGCCGTCCATCGCCGAATGGCTGGGTGGTGGCGCCTCCAACTACGGGGCCCGCTTCGCGGCCTTCTGGCACGACTTCAACGGCGCTCGCAACACCGTGTCCCACCCCGGCTCCGGGATGTACGTCAACACCGACACCTCCGGCGGCGCCGGCAACGCGGTCACCTACGTGACCTGGAAGGAGACCGGCGAGTTCTCGACGGTCAGCGCGACCGGCGGCCACTCGGTGAACACGTTCCAGATCGTGCTGTTCGAAGCCACGAGGGTGGTCGAGATCCGGTACGGCGCGTGCGCGTTGATGGCCGGCAACGGCATCGCCGGCTTCACTCGCGGTGGTCTCGGCGGCGGCGTCAACTGCGCCGACGCGGGCTCGCGCGACCTGTCGCACGAAGTGCCGTTCAGCAGCAATGCCAACGGCACCACTACGGCGCTGGCAGTGACGACCAGCGCCCGGCCGATCCTCGGCACGTCCGCGACGTTCACCGGCGCCAACATCCCGCTCGAACTGGGAATCGGCCTGTTCCTCTACGACATCGCGGCGCTGCAGCCGGGCTTCCCGGTCCCGGGCATCACCGAGCCGGGCTGCATCGTCAGCGTGCCGCTGTCCCCGAGCTCGCTGATCGAAGTCACGCTGCCTGCGGGCGCCACGGTGACCAGTGCGCCGCTGGCGTACCCCGCCAACTTCGGCCTGCTCGGCCTGAACCTGTACGTGCAGTTCGCCTTCTGGCGCGCCGGTAGTCTCACCGCGGTCACCAGCAACGGGCTCAAGCTCACGCTCGGCCAGAACTGATCCTCGCACCTGACGAGGTGGCCGCGCGAGACTTCGTGCGGTCCGATGCGGCGGCGAGCTGGAATGGCTCGCCGCCGCTGTTTCCGGGAGTTGCTGCCATGCACTCGCCGTGGCGCCGGGCGTCTGCCATACTGCGGCACCCCCTCCGGACGCCGAGAACAGACGCCCCGTGCGACTCACCGTCGAGACCGGCCCACTGGCTGGCACCACCGTCACCCTCGAACGCGACCACCCGACCGTGCTCGGCAGCGGCGCGGACTGCGCGATCCGCATCCAGGAAGCCGGCGTCGCCGCGCAGCAGGCGGTGGTCAAGGCGCTCAAGGACCAGGGCTTCGGCATCAAGGCGTTGGCGCCCGGCCTGCGCCTGAACGGTGCCCACGTCGAAGCCAGCCCGCTCGCCGACGGCGACGTGATCGAGCTCGGCACCACCCGGATCGCGTTCGGGCAACTGCAGAAGCGCGGCCTGCCGCAGATCGCCGGCTACCGGATCCTCGAGGAACTCGGCCGCGGCGGCATGGGTCTGGTCTACCGCGCCGAGCAGACCAGCCTGCACCGCGAGGTCGCGCTCAAGGTGCTGAACCGCGAACTGACCAAGGACCCCGCGTTCGTCGCCAGGTTCGTCGCCGAGGCCCGCGCCGCGGCCAAGCTGCAGCACCCCAACGTCGTGCAGGTGTTCGACGTCGACCACGACGGCGAGACCTACTTCTACGCGATGGAGCTGATGCACGAGGGCTCGCTCGAGGACTGGCTCAAGCAGCACGGCGCGATGCCGGTCGATCGCGCGTTGCGCGTCGTCAGCGACGCCGCGTCGGGCCTCGCCTACGCCGAGTCGCTCGGCATCGTGCACCGCGACATCAAGCCCGACAACCTGATGCTGGACCAGCACGGCGCGGTCAAGATCGCCGACCTGGGACTCGCCAGCACCGTCGAGGAGACCGAAGACAAGGCGATCGGCACGCCGCACTTCATGGCGCCCGAGCAGGTGCTGAAGAAGGAACTCGACCACCGCACCGACCTGTACGCGCTCGGCTGCACGTTCTACCGGCTGGTCACCGGCAAGACGCCGTTCCGCGGCCAGTCGGTCAAGGACATCCTGCGCGCGCAGGTCAAGGACGACGCCGAGCCGGCGCACAAGCTGAATGGCGACGTGCCGACCGAGGTCTCCGTCATCGTGCAGCGGTTGATGGCCAAGGACCCGGCCGCGCGCTACCAGACCGCCAACGACCTGCTCGAGGACCTCGGCGTGCTGCTGCAGCCGCCGGCCAAGAAGGGGCTGTGGATCGGGCTCGCGGCGGTCGGCGCGCTGGTCGCTGGTGGCGCGATCTACTGGGCGGTGACCCGTGACCCGACCATCGTCGAGCGGGAGGTGCGTTACGACGACCCCGAGAAGCAGCAGTTCGCCGACGAGATCAAGAAGCTGAAGAAGGAGGCCGTGCAGGCGCGCGCGACCATCGCGCTGCTGACCGAACTCGCCGGCAAGCGCACCGGGCAGGACCTCGCCGACGCGCTCGAACGGGTCGCCGCCGCCCACCCCGACACCGAGGCGGCGACCAGGGCCCGCGACCAGGCGACGCGCCTGCGCAGCGAACTGGCCGACGAGGGCAAGCGGCTGGCGCAGCGACGCACGCGCATCGCCGACCACCTGGCGGCGATCAAGCAGGCGGGCGAGACGCCGCGGCG
>JBASWX010000641.1:0-2551 GCA_049276695.1 Planctomycetota bacterium | reverse complement strand
CCGGGCAGCGCGCTACGGTGTGGATCGAGGGCCGCGGGCGCCTGCTGCGGGCGAACGTCGCCGGCAAGACTTCGCCGTGGTTCACCGCCGACGACGAGTACGGCATGTGCACGCTGGTCGCGCGCGGTGGCAAGGCGGTCGTGCACAACCTGACGATCACCAACCGCGGCCAACCTCGTGCCTGGACCTGGTCGCGCTGGTTCTGGGCCGGGCTGGGCGCGCTCGGCGGCCTGCTGCTCGCGGCGATCGCGGGCGCGCAGGGTGCCATGGGCCGCACGTCGTTCCACGGCGTGCTCGCGCCGCTGATCGCCTGGCTGTTCATGCGCCAGGCCGCCACCGACCTCGGCTGGCCCGACCGCGCGGCGATGGCCTGCGTGCTCGCCGCCAGCCTGTTCGCGGCGCTCACCTGGCTGCGCACGTGGCGGTTCTGGTGCGCGCTCGCTGCCGTGCTGCTGCTGGTCAGCAGCGCCTCGACGCGCCTCGAACGCGACACCGCGTTCGCCGACGCGTGGTTCGGGCCGCGCGCCGGCAGCCAGCTCAGCGAAGCGTACGCACAGCTGGTGCGCGGGCCCGGCGGCCTGCACGACGCCGGTCAGCCCGGCAAGCGCGTGTTCCTGCTCGGCGGCCAACTGCTGTACGACCGCGGTCAGCCGGCCGAACACCTCGAACTGCAGTTGGCGACCGCGCTGCGTGCTGCGACCAGGCAACCGGTCGTGGTGCCGTGCGTGCCGACGGTCGACGGCCATGCGCAGCAGCAATGGCGGCTGTTCACCCGGTTCTTCACCGGCTACCGGCCAGCCGTCGTCGTGTTGGGAGTCGGCCGCGGCGAGGACGCGTACGACGAAGCGAGCGGTCGGCCGCGTTCGCACCGGGCGCAGCTCGTGGCGACGATCCGGGCGGCGCGCGACCACTGCGCCGCGAACGGGGCGAAGCTGGTGCTGTTCGCCGAGGCCGGGGTCACGCCGGAACTGCTGCTCGCGGTCAAGGAGAGCGAGAAGGACGGCGTGCCGCTGGTCGTCGCCGCCGACGGCGAAGCGCCGGGGCCGATCGCCGGCAGGCTGGTGGCGGTGATCGCGCCGCTGCTGCGGCCATGACGGCGCCCGACCTCGCAACACGACGCGCCGCGGTGCGCGCGCAGCAGGCCGCCGGTACGTTGCCGCCGGGCGAACGCACCGCCGCCGCGCGCCTGCTGGTCGACAGTGACGACCTCGGCGATGTCCGGCTCGCCGAGACGCTGGCGCTCGCGGCGATGGCGCAGGATCCGGCGGCGAAGCCGATCGCCGCGGCGGCGTTCGACCGGCTGCGGCTGCTCGCCGGCCAGCCGCAGAAGTTCGGCACGCAAAGCACGGGGCGCGACGGCAAGCGGGTGCTGTGGCCGGTCGAACCGACGACGACCGACAGCGAGCGCGCGAAGTGGGGCCTGCCGCCGCTCGCGGACCTGCGGCGAAGCACCGGGCCGTGATCGGCGAGCGCCCGGTCACGGTGCAGACTTGGCGCCTGCCAGCGGCCGCGCTTCAATGCGCGCCATGATGAAGTTCTCGTCTGCCACCGCGGTCGGCGCGCTCGCGCTCCTGCTGGCGAACCCGGTCGGGGCCCAGGGCCATGCGCGCGAAGGCGCGCAGGTGATCGCCGATCGCGACGCGATGCAGGACTCCGATCTCTGGCTCTACAACGACGTGGACGCCGGGTTCGCGCGCGCGCGGGAGTCGGGCAAGCCGCTGTTGGTCGTCTTCCGTTGAGTGCCTTGACGCGAATGCCAAGGCTTCGACGTGCAGTTGGCACGTCCCGACGATGCGGATCTGAAGCAGCTGCTCGCCCAGTTCGTCTGCGTGCGGGTGGTGCAGGGCAATGACGCCGACCTGTCGCTGTTCCAGTTCGACTACGACGCGACGTTCGCGGCGTTCTTCCTCCACGCCGACCGCACGATCTACGGCCGCTTCGGCACGCGATCGGCGGCGCGCGATGGCTCCGAGCACGTGACCTCAGGGGCGTTCCAGAAGGCGCTGCGCGGGGCCTTGGAACTGCACGCCGGCTACCCGGGCAACCGCGCACAATTGGCCGGCAAGTCCGGCGAACTTGCGGTCGCGGCGCGACCGGCGGAACTGGCGGCGCTGCGCCGCTACGACGAGGCGGCCGACTTCGCCGGCGGTGGTGCCAGGGTCGACGCTTCGTGCATCCACTGCCACCAACTCGGCACCGGCCTCGCCCAGGAGCGTTGGCAGCGCCGGTTGCCGCTGTCCGACGAGATCCTGTTTCCGTGGCCGATGCCCGATGTCGCCGGCTTCACGACGACGATCGAACACGATCTGACAGTGGCGACGGTCGTCCCCGCGTCGGCGGCCGCGAACGCCGGCCTGCGGCCAGGCGACGAGGTGACGAAGCTCGGCGGCCAGCCGCTGCTGTCGCTCGCCGATCTGCAATGGGTGCTGCACCGGGCACCCGCGAGCGTGAAGCTGCCGTTCGTCGCCCGCCGCGGCACCGAGCGCGTCGAAGGCAGCATCGAACTCGCGGCGGGCTGGCGGCGGCCGGCGCAACGCACCTGGCGCATGTC
>JBASWX010000640.1:0-4843 GCA_049276695.1 Planctomycetota bacterium | reverse complement strand
GCCGCGGACGGCTGCTCCGCGGTCGCCGGCGGCATCTCGCCAGCGCGCACGCGCAGCGCCAGCTGCTGCCAACGCCACAGCACCTGCGTCGCATCGGCGGCAGTCCGCGTCAGGTCGAGTCCGCCCTTCGTCGTATCGCCGCCATGGCATTCGACGCAGTGCGCCTGCACGAAGGCCGCGAGTGCGTCAGTCGGCTGCTGGGCCAACAGCCGCGCCGGGGCGGCGCCGGCGAGGGCGAGCAGCGCGAGGGCAGCGGGACGCGGCATGGCGGCATCGTCCCGAGCGGACCGCCGTTTGGCGAGAGGGCGATGACCGAGCGATGACACGCGCCGCCGCACCTTCCCTAGCTTGCGGTCACGACGCGCGTCCGGCGCGCCGCCAAACGAACATGCGTTTCCCCCACCTGCCGTGCCTCTGCCTCGCAGCGGCTTCCCTCTCCGCCCAGAACTACGTGCTGCTGCCGTCGACCGCCAACCCGACCGCGGAGCTGCCCGGCTACAGCCAGCTGCCGCTGATGCAGCCGAACGCGCGCGTGCAGATGTTCTACGACGCCACCGAGGTCGGCTCGGCGCCGATCGTGCTCGACCAGCTCGCGTTGCGCTTCGACGGCCCGATCCCGGCGGTCGGCGCACCCGGTCCGTTCACGATCACACGGCTGCAGATCCGCATCGGTGTGACCGCGATCGCGATGCCGGGCGCGCAGTTCGCGGCCAACCTCACGGCGCCGCTGACGACGGCGTTCGATGCGCCGTGGACCTACCTGCCCGACGACGGTTCGGCGGCGCCGCACCCGTGGGGCGGCCCCGGCGGCACGCTGACGTTCCCGTTCACGACGCTGGTCCCGGTCACCGTCGCTCCCGGCCAGTGGCTGGTGATCGACGTGCTGATGGAAGGCAACAACATCAGCAGCTTCGGCTTCGCGCACGCGATGCTCGACGGCGCCACGACCACCGGTGGCCTCACCGTTGGCTCGGCGGCCGCGTACGGGACCGGCTGCAGCGCCAGCCCGCTGGCGCCGGCGGCAGCGGCCAGCGCGACGGGGCTGTACGGGCCGGGCGGCGCCCATTCCCTGAGCGGCACCGGTCTCGGTGCTGGCGCCCCGGTGCTGGCAGTGTTCGGACTCAGCAACACGGCCGCGTTCGTGCCGCTGCCGTTCGTGCTGCCCGGCACGACCTGCTCGCTGCTGGCCAGCCCCGACTTCACGGTGCCGACCTTCGCCGACGCCACCGGCGCGGTGAACGGCGCCGCGGCGGTGCCGCTGGCGCTGGCCGCCAACCCGGCGTTCTCGGGCCTCGTGGTCTACGAGCAGATGGCGTCGCTGGTCGGTTCGGCCAACCCATGGGGCATCGTGCTCAGCAACGGCGTCGCGGTGACGCTCGGCACGTTCGCGAGCCCGGGCCGCGGCACCTACACGGTCGCGCACGACACCGACGCCAACGCCGCGTTCGCCAACGTCGTCCGGGCCTTCGGCTACGCGGTCCGGTTGCGTACGCTCTGACTTCGTGCTGCGTTCGCGCCCCTCGCTGCTGTTCGCCCTGATCCTCGGCCTGTCGTTCGCGATGCTGGTCTGGTGGACGACCTTCCTGGTGTCCGCCAGCGAAGCGCTCGCCGCGGCGGGGGAACGGCTCGCAGCGGCCGATCCCGGCGGGGCGCTGCGCGCGCTGGGCGCCGCCGACGCCGGCGAGCTGGCAGAACTCGGCCACCGGCGCCGGGTGATGTTCGCCAGCGAAGGCGCGTTCTTCGCTGCCGTGCTGCTCGGCCTCGCCTGGCTGTTCGTCGCTTCGGTGCGGCGCGAAGCCGCAGCGCGCCAGGCCCACGACCGGTTCCTCGCCGGCGCGACCCACGAGCTGAAGACGCCGCTGGCAACCATCCGGCTGTTGCTGGAGTCGCTGCGCGAGGGGCGGGTCGCCGATGACAAGCGGTCGCAATGGCTCGCCACCGGGATCCAGGAAGCGGAGCGGCTCGAACGCGGCCTCGACAACGTGCTGACCGCCGCGGGCCTGCGCACCACCGTCAGACGACCGGCGCGAGAGGCCGGGGACCTGGCCGCCGACGTGCAGGCCGCGGTCGACGCACTGCGTGGGCGCGCGCTCGCCGGCGGCATCGCGGTGACCGTGACCGCACCCGGGCGCCTGCCGTGGCAGCGCGACGCAGCGGCGATCCAGCTCGTGCTGCGCAACCTGCTCGACAACGCGATCAAGTACTCGGCGGCTGGCGGCCACGTGCGGATCAGCGTCGCCGACGAGGGGCACACCGCCCGCATCGCCGTCGCCGACGAGGGCCGCGGCCTCGACGCCGTCGAACGCGCGCACGCGTTCGAACCGTTCTGGCGTGGCAATGACGCTGCGAGCGGCGGTGCTGGCCTCGGCCTGCACCTGGTGCACGAACTGGTCGCCGCCCACGGCGGCACCATCGCCATCGCCAGCGCGGGCCGCGATCAGGGCAGCACGTTCACGGTCGTGTTGCCGACTGGCGGTGAACCATGAGCCGCTGGATCCTGGTCGCCGAGGATGAACGCGCGCTCGGCGAGATGCTGTGCGACAACCTGGCGCTCGAGTCGTGGCACGCCGAACACGTGCTGACCGGCCCGCGCGCGCTGGAACGCATGGCGAAGGGCGGCATCGACCTGCTGATCCTCGACGTGATGCTGCCCGGACTCGACGGCTTCGAGGTGCTGCGCCAGCTGCGCGCGCGCGGCGACCAGACGCCGGTGCTGATCCTCAGCGCCCGCAGTGGCGACGCCGACCGCATCCGAGGTCTCGAAGCGAAGGCGGACGACTACCTCGGCAAGCCGTTCAACCTGCGCGAACTGCTGCTGCGCGTCGACGCGCTGCTGCGGCGCGCCAAGCCGCCAGAAGCCGGAGCCGACACGCTGGCGTTCGGCGGCAACGTCGTCGACTTCCGCGCCATGCGCGCGACCTGCCGCGACGGCCAGCAGGTCGAACTGACCGCCAGCGAGACCAAGCTGCTCAAGCTGCTCGCCGGACGCGCCGGCACCGTGGTGACGCGGCGCAACGTCGTCGAGCACCTGTTCGGGAGCGCGTCGGCGCCGACCGTGCGCACGCTCGACAACGTGATGCTGCGGTTGCGCAAGCTGTTCGAGGCCGACTCGGCGAACCCGCGGCACCTGCACACGGTTCGCAGCATCGGCTTCCGCTTCGACCCCTGAGCGCGGAGTTCCACCCAGGCCGCGGACCCTGCGTTCGCTTCGCCGCCGTCGTTCGCGTAGAGTCCGCGGCAGTCAACCACTGTCCAAGATGAACCCACGCCACGCACTGTCCGCCCTGTTCGCCCTTTCCCTCCCGCTGTTCGCGCAGGACGCGCTCGATCTGCGCACTGCCGCCAAGAAGGGCAACTCGGTGTGGCTCGTCACCACCCAGAAGCAGGACCAGGTGATCGAGGCGATGGGCCAGGAGATGGAGACCGGCCAGACGGTGACCCGCACGTTGCAGGTGACGGTGCTCGGCGACGAGGGCGGCAACCTGATCGTCGAGACGAAGATCGCGCGCGTTCAGGGCAGCATGGTGATGCCGATGGGCATGGGAGACGTCGAGTTCGACTCCGCCAAGCCCGAGGCCGCCGACGACGACGAGGGCATGGCTGGCATGATGACCAAGGCGCTGACCGCCGGCGCCGGCAAGTCGTTCCGCGCCAAGGTCAGCCCGCACGGCAAGGTCGTCGAACTGCTCGATGGCGCCGCCGAGCTGACCAAGAACGAAGGCGGCGGCGGCATGATGGCCGGCCCCAGCCTGAGCAAGGGCGACCTGGAACAGATGGTCGAGAGTGCGTTCGGCTTCGTGCCCGAGAAGCCGACCGCGATCGGCGCCAAGTGGGAGCACGTGACCAGCAAGGCGGACGGCCGCATGCCGATGCAGCAGAAGATGGAGCTGACGCTGGCCAAGGCCGACGCCGAGAGCTTCGAGATCACCGCGACCGGCACGGTCGCCAAGCCGGAGGAGAAGGCCGACGGCAAGGCGGACGGCAAGGACGACGGCAAGAGCGACGAAGCCGAGGAGGCCGCGATGGCGCGCGAGATGATGAAGAGCATGAAGCTCAGCAACGGCAAGCTCGTCGGCAGCCAGAAGGTGTCGCGTCAGGACGGCTTCGTGGTCGAGGCGACCAACACGATGACCGTCGACGCCGAGATGAGCAGCCAGATGGGCGACATGAAGATGTCGATCAAGTCGGTGACGACGACCAAGCGCACCACCGAAGACGCGGCGATGCCGAAGAAGGAAGCGCCGAAGAACGAGGAGCCGAAGAAGGACGCCGGCAAGTGACCGGCCACGCTGTCGCTCAGCGCCGCACCCGGTAGACGAAGCGGCGTTCGCCCTCGCGCAGATCCCACTGCCCCTGGAACGCCGCAGCGAGCGTGAGGCCGGCAGTGCGGGCGAGATCCTCGGGCAGCTGTTCGCGCACCGCGACCACGAACGGCGGCGTCGCCGGGCCAGCCGCCAGCAACGTCATCGCCGCAGCCTCCGCCGCGCACCCGGTGACGCAGTCGGCCGCGGGGCGCGAGTAGAAGAAGCCACCCAGCGCGCTGGCATCGCCGCCGACAACCAGGACGCGGCCGTCGAAATCGGGTTGCGCGCGCAGCCACAACGCCGTTCGCACCGCGCCGGCGTTGCCGAACCAGAACGACGCCGCGAGCCAGAGACCGAGGTGCACCGTGCCCAGCACGCCCGCATGCCAGCGCGCGAGCCGCCCCGAAGCCGCCGGCAGCCCGACCGCGATCACCGCCAGCAGCATCATGAACGCGCCGTGCTCGAAGCGCAGCGCTTTGCGGGCGATGAAGCTGTGCACGCCCAGGTGCACCGCGGCGCCAACCAGCGCACCCGGCAGC
>JBASWX010000639.1:0-16697 GCA_049276695.1 Planctomycetota bacterium | reverse complement strand
GAGCTGCTCGCGCAACCGCGCCTCGATCCGCCGCCGGGTGTGCCGCTGGCGGTGCGCGCGCGCGACGAGCACGGCTTGCCGGCAATCGACGTCGCCGTCGAATACGTGCCCGATGGCATGGACGCGGCAGCGGTCGCCGGCCACACCGACGGCCGCGGCGAGGCGCGCCTGGGCCCTGCACTCGCACCCGGCGTGCTGCACGTCGTCGACCCGCGGTTCGCCAACCAGGCGATCGCGCTCGATGCGATCCCCGGCGACGGCGTCGCGGTGACGGTGACCGCCGGCAGCGAACTGCGCGGCGTCGCGAAGTGGCCGGATGGCACCGCGGCGCGCGGTGTCGTGGTCACGCTGCGCGATGCGGCCGGCCGGTTGCGCCCCGCGCAGCGCGCGGTGGTCAGCGGCGACGACGGCAGCTTCGCATTCGCGGGCTTGCCCGAGCGTGCCCCGCTGGTGCTGTTCGCCAGTGCTTCGCGCGACGGCCGCACCTGGTCCGGCAAGCTCGACCGGCTGCGCGCTGGCGGCGACGACTGCGAGCTGGTGCTGCGCAACGAGGATCCGGAGCTCGGGCCCGGGCGCGGGCGATGACCGCCCACACGTTGCGCCCGCCGCCGCTGCGTCAGTTCACGACGATCCAGTTCTGGCCATCGAGGCCAGCCACGTTCGCGGCACAGCGATCCGTGAGCTTGCCGGCAGTGCCGCCGGCGCGCGCGGCGGTGGAGACGGGTGCCTTGCCGACGCCGGCGTAGCGGCCGTCGGCGTTGGGGCAGGCGAGCACGTCGCCGGCCTGGTCGATGAAGAACGCGCGCTGCCCGCTCGCGCCGGCTTCCACCGGCCACGCGTACGCACACCACAACGTCTCTGCCTGCGCCGCATCGACCGCGGGACTCGCGCCGCCCTTCGGCATCTCCGCCAGCGCGTTGCCGCCCTGACCCGGCAGGAAGATCCGGAAGCAGTAACCGCTGCGCACGACGGCGCCGTCCATGACGTTGGTGAACGCGCGCGACAGCACCGGTGGCGTGATCGCCCGGTCGCCGCCGCGCACGGCGTCGCGGCCGGTCAGCTCCGCGAACGTGCCGTACTCGCCAGCACCGTTCTTGTTCACATCGATCGCGCAACTCGCCTGGCACTGCGCCTGCGCCGAGCTGATGTTCTTCAGCGTCGCGATCGCTGCCGCTTCGTTCTTGCTGATGCGCGCCCGGTCGATCGCCGCCCGCGGCGCGGTGATGCGCAGCGAGCCAGTGCCGGCGGTGACCATGGTGCGATCGATCGGCACCCGCACCGCGTCGACCTCGATCACCACGCCCAGTCCGCGCGCCGGCGCGCCGCTGATCACCGCATCGCCTTCGTGGAACGTGCGCGCAGTGCCGGCCGGCAGCGGCACGTCGAGCGCGCCGGCATCGTCCGCGGGTTCCAGCGCCACCCGCACCATGCCCATCGGCGCGCCCGACTCGTCGACCACGCGCAACGCGACCCGCGTCGTGCGCACCAGGTCCTCCGGCAGCCACAAGTTGCCATCGCGGCCGCGGGTCGGCGTGCGCGGGAAGTTGCTCGCGGCGACGACACCACCCTCGCCGAGCGCGTCGTCGACCTCGGGCTCGCGGCCATCGGCCAGCCCGGTGCGCGCGGTATTGTCGGTGAACGCCAGCGCGCCGTCGCCGCGCACGCAGAAGACCCGCACCGCCGAGCCGTCGTTGGTCGCGGGCACCAGGTAGACGAACGGGACGCGCACCGCTCCCGGGCCAGCCTGCCCACCCGCCGGCGCTTCCTGCCACGGCAGCTCGCCGCCGGTGACCCGGTAGCCGGGGATCTCGTTGCGCCGCGACGCCGGCGCCACTCCGCGCATCTCGGCGGCGATCTGCTGGCTGTGCGCGAACGCGAACGCCTCGCAAGCCGTGAACACCGCCACGGTCTCCCCCGCGGGTGCCGGCCGCTGCTGCGCCGGCAGCGACGCCGCGAAGACGAACAGCACGACGGCTGGGGTCCGATCCATGGGTGCAGCATCGACACGGCGATGCGCCGCGCGTGAGCACATCACCCGACGCTGCCTTCGCACATCCCGGCGTCGGGCAACCGGTGCAATCCGGCGCACCGCACGCGCGAGATGCGGCGTCGTCGCCGAGCATCACGGGGCGTGCGCGCGCGGAACGCTCATCGCCAACCACTGTTGATCTTCACCGCCCGTCAGTATGTTGCGTCCTGGTTCCGGGGGTGTGACCCGGGGCCCAACCTCTCTCGAAAGGACCTGAACATGCTCAACAGATTCCTCGCCTCTACGACTGTTGCCCTCGCCGTTGCGGCGGCGCTGCCCGCGCAGTGGAACGAAACCGGCGATGCCGGCGAACTGCCGCTCACCGCGCAGGTGCCCGGTTCGCCGACCGTAGCCTTGCCGTCCACATCGGTACGCTGTCGGCCGGCACCGACGTCGACATGTACCTGATCCAGATCACGGACCCGGCCACGTTCAACGCGACGACCACCGGCGGCGGTACCGCGTTCGACTCCGAACTCTGGCTCTTCAACCTCGACGGCCGCGGCGTGACGTTCAACGACGATTCCGTCGGCCTCCAGTCGACCATCACCGGAGCGTTCGTGCCCTACGCCGGCCTGTACTACCTCGCGATCTCCCGCTACGACCGCGATGCCGGCGCTTTTGGTGGCGAGATCTGGGCCGACACTCCATTCGGAACCGAACGCCAGCCCGACGGCGCGCGCCGTGGCGAGGCGTTGGAAGCGTGGGGCGGAGCCGCCGGCGCAGCCGGCGCGTACACGATCACGCTGGCCGGCGCCCAGCGGCCGCGCAAGCAGATCGTCGCGCCCGACAACCACCACCTGGCCGAGACGACCGGCGTCACGCTTCCGGGCGGCAGCACGGCCTGGTGGCGCGGCGCGGGTGGCCGGTTCCAGGTCATCTACGACGCCAGCCATTTCACCGGCGCCGGTGTGACGGGCGGCACCTGGATCGACAAGCTGCTGTTCCGAGGCGAAGACGGTGAAGGCAACGGCGGCGGGCAGAGCTGGGCGGGTGTCACTGTCCAGGTCGGGCGCACGTCCATGACGCCGGCGACGATGGGCACCGACTTCGCAGCCAACCTCGCCGCGGCGGCAGCGCTGTCGCCGGTCGGTGTCATCCCGACAGTGACCGCGCGGCGTTCCGCCGGCTCGTTCCCGAACAACTACAACATCGAGTTGGATCTGTTCGTCGCGTTCGGGGGCTGGAACTACAACCCGACGATCGTCGCAGCTCCCAACCTGATCGTCGACGTGGTCATGCCCGCCGCGGCGACACTGCCGCCCAACGGCGCGATGATTGCGATGCAGGACACCACCGGTGGCCTCACCGTTGTCCGCGGCGCCGGCATCAATGCCGCGATCGGAGCAGCGACTGCGGCTTCGGTGTCCACCGCCCCGATCATCGTCGCGCTCGGCATCGATGGCTCGGGCGGTGCGGCGCCGCCCATCGTCGCGACCAATGAGTCGTACGGTTCGGCTTGCGGCGGCTCGCCGTCGTCGTTCTTCCAGACGTTCCGCAACGGCCAGGCATTCGACCTCGCCCGCGGCGTGACCCTGACGCCTGACAGCGTCGCGGCACCGACCAACTACACCGTCAGCGCCGGCGCCGGCGCGTTCGACGCCACCAAGGTCAACGCCGCGCCCAACAGCACCGGTGACGACGTGGTGGTGACCCATGCACTGGGCTTCACCCACAACTACCCCGGCGGCTCGACCACCAGCATCAAGCCGTGCACCAACGGCTACGTCTGGGTCGACGCCGCGGCGACTGCGGCGGACTTCACGCCGACGGTGGCGGAGTTCCTCGGCTCGCTGGCGGGGCTGGTGGCGCGGCACGCGCCGTTCTGGATGGACTGGCACGGTGGCCGCAACCTCACGTCGCACCCGAACTCGGGCCTGCACGTGCTGACCGACACCAGCGGTGGCGCCGGCAACGCGGTCTGCTACGTGACCTGGTTCAACATGGCGGCCTTCAACTCGAACGCCGGCGGCAACACCGTCTACGACATGCAGATGGCGATCTTCGAAGCGACCGGCGTCGTCGAGTACCGCTACGGCTCGATGCCGTCGCAGGCGCAGACCGGCGGTGACCAGTGCATGGTCGGCTTCACGCGCGGTCGCATCGGCGCCACGCCGTCGGTCAACCCGCAGTCGCGCGATCTGTCGGTCGAGGTGCCGTTCACGACCAGCGTCGAAGGTGCCACCGGCAACATGCTGCAAACGGTCGCCGCCACGCCGACCCTCGGCGGCGCCCAGTACGGCGGCCGCGCGTTCGCTGGGCAGTCGCTGACGTTCAACGTCAGCAACGTGCCGGCTGGCGCGATCATCGGCGCGCAGCTGATCGATCTGGTGTACTCGCGGCCGGGCACCAACATCCCGGGCATCCATGCCCTGGGCTGCGGTCAGGCCGTGTCGCTGAGCCCGACCATCTGGTCGACGAACATCCCGCTGGTGCCGCCGACCGTCACCGGCCTCGTGCCGCTGGCGATCCCGGCGGGCTTCGACGGGGCCGAACTGTACCTGCAGTACGCGGTCCTCGACGGGTTGCTCTTCCCTGGTCCGCTGGTGACGCAGATGAGCAACGCGCTCCGGGTCAGGATCGGCAACAACTGACCTGACGGCGCCGGCAACGGCGCACCAACCACACTGGCCTGTCCGCCGTCCGTCGGCGGGCAGGCCAGCGGCCTGTACGCTACTCCCACTCGATCGTCGCCGGCGGCTTGCTCGAGATGTCGAGGCACACGCGGGCGTAGCCCTTGACCTCGTTCAGCACGCGGTTGCTGATGCGCTTCAGCACGTCGGCGGGCAGCAGTTCCCAGTCGGCGGTCATCGCGTCCTGGCTCGACACGACGCGCAGCACGCAGACGTCTTCGTAGACCCGCGCGTCGCCCTTCACGCCGACCGTCTTCTGCGGCACGTGGACCGCGAACCACTGCCACAGGCCTCGGTGCAGGGAGCGCTTCTCGATCTCCTCGCGCACGATCGCATCGGCCCCGCGCAGCGATGCCAGCTTGTCGCGGGTGACTTCGCCGAGGCACCGCACCGCGAGGCCCGGACCGGGGAACGGCTGGCGGTCGACCAGCGAACTCGGCAGGCCGAGCTGGCGGCCGAGTGCGCGCACCTCGTCCTTGAACAGGTCGCGTAACGGCTCCACCAGGGTCAGGTCGAGGTCCTTCGGCAGGCCGCCGACGTTGTGGTGGCTCTTGATCGTCGAGGTCGCGCCGCCGTGCGCGGCGACCGACTCGATCACGTCCGGATAGAGCGTGCCCTGGCCGAGGAACTTCGCGTTGCGCTTGTGCTTCGCCTTGTCGCGGAACACGTCGACGAACACCTTGCCGATGATCTTGCGTTTCTGCTCCGGCTCGGTGACGCCCTTCAGTTCGCCGAGGAAACGCTCGCTCGCGTCGACCACCTCGAGGTCCATCCGGTAGTGGTCGCGGAACAGCTCCTCGACGCCGGCGCGCTCGCCGGCACGCAGCACGCCGTTGTCGACGAACACGCAGTGCAGGCGGCTGCCGATCGCGCGATGGATCAGCACCGCCGCGACCGAACTGTCGACGCCGCCCGACAGGCCCATGACGACCTCGCCGTGCTCGCCGACCAGCTTCTTCACCGCGGCGATCTTCTGCTCGACCAGGTTGCCGGGGTTCCAGTCGGTGCGGCACCGGGCGATGCCGAGCACGAAGTTCTTCAGCATCGTGCCGCCGTCCTCGGTGTGTGCGACCTCCGGATGGAACTGCAGCCCGAAGATGCGGCGGGCCCGGTCGCCGACCACCGCGAACGGCGACGGCTCGCTCTTGGCGAGGATCTCGAAGCCCGGTCCCAGGCGCGCGACCTTGTCGCCGTGCGACATCCACACGATGCCGTTCTCCCGCACCCCCGCCAGCAGGTCGCTCGCGTCGAGGACCTGCAACGCGGTGCGTCCGTACTCGGCACCCTCGCTTGCCGGCGTGACCTCGCCGCCAGTGTGCTGCGCGAGCCACTGCAGGCCGTAGCAGATACCGAGCACCGGCACGCCGAGTTGCAGGATCGCCGGGTCGAGGGCCGGCGCATCGTGTTCGTAGACCGAACGCGGCCCGCCACTCAGGATGACCGCCTGCGGCCGCATGTGCTGCGCGGTGAACAGGGCCCGCTCCGGCACCGTGATGCGCGAGTAGACGCCGAGTTCGCGCACCCGCCGCGCGATGAGCTGGCAGTACTGGGCGCCGAAGTCGACGATCAGCACGCCGCCGGACGGACCCTCGTTGGCGGTCGGGCTCATGCTTCGCCGCTGTAGTTCGGCGCCTCCTTGGTGATCTGGATGTCGTGCGGGTGCGACTCGCGCAGGCCGGCCGCGGTGACCCGCAGGAACTTCGCGTCGCGCGCGAGGTCGGGCAGCGTGCGCGCGCCGTTGTAGCCCATGCCCGAACGCAGCCCGCCGACCACCTGGTAGACGAAGTCGGCGAGCGCGCCCCGGAACGGCACCATGCCCTCGACGCCCTCGGGCACGAACTTCATCTTGTCCTTCACTTCGCCCTGCGCATAGCGGTCGGCCGAGCCCTGCTCCATCGCGCCGAGCGAACCCATGCCGCGCACCGTCTTGAACTGGCGGCCCCGGAACAGGATCGTCTCGCCGGGCGACTCGTCGACGCCGGCGAGCATCGAGCCGAGCATCACCGACGACGCGCCGGCGGCCAGCGCCTTGACGACGTCGCCGCTCTGTTTGATGCCGCCGTCGGCGATCACCGGCACGTCGGCGGGCGCGCACGCCTTGACCGAATCGAGCACCGCGGTCAGCTGCGGCACGCCGCAGCCGGTCACGATGCGCGTGGTGCAGATCGAGCCGGGGCCGATGCCGACCTTGACGCCGTCGGCGCCGGCGTCGATCAGCGCCTTCGCCCCGTCGGTGGTCGCGACGTTGCCGGCGACCACCGGGATCGCGCACGCCTTCTTGATCGCCTTCACCGTGTCGATCACGTTCTTGCTGTGGCCGTGCGCGGTGTCGACGACGACGACGTCGCAGCCGGCCTCGAGCAGCTTGCCGACGCGGTCGAGGTCGTGCACGCCGACCGCCGCGCCGACCAGCAGCCGGCCGCGCGCGTCGCGCGCCGCGTTCGGGAACTCCTCGGTGCCGCGGATGTCCTTCATCGTGATCAGCCCGGCGAGTCGGCCGTCGGGCTGCACCAGGATCAGCTTCTCGACCTTGTTCTTGCGCAGGATCGTGCGCGCCTGGTCGAGCGTGGTGCCGGGCACCGCGGTGACCAGGTTCTGCTTCGTCATCACCGCGCCGACCTTGGTCTCCCGGTTGTCGACGAAACGCAGGTCGCGGTGCGTCAGGATGCCGACCACCACGCGGTTCTGGTCGACGACCGGCAGGCCGCTGATCTTGTGCGCCGCCATCAGGTCCTTGGCGCGGCCGACCGTGTCTTCGGCCGCGAGCGACACCGGATCCTGGATGACGCCGTTCGCCGAGCGCTTGACCTTGTCGACCTCGCCGACCTGCCGTTCGACCGGCAGGTTCTTGTGCACGATGCCGATGCCGCCCTGCTGCGCCAGCGCCACCGCCATGCGCGACTCGGTCACGGTGTCCATCGCCGCGCCGACGATCGGGATCTGCAGGGAGACGCCGCGGCAGAAGCGCGTGCGGGTGTCGACGTCGCGCGGCAGGGCCGAGGCCATCTGCGGCACCAGCAGGACGTCGTCGTAGGTGAGGCCTTCGCCGAGGAACAGGGCCAAGTGGCTTTCTCCGGAAGGGTCGGGAAAGCGTGACGACCTTAGCGATTGGGGCGCGGTCCTGCCATCGCGCTGGTCAGGAATGTCCGCCATCCAGGCGGCCTCGGCTTGCCGCGCCCAGGCGCTGCACGAATACGGCGTGCTCGGCGGCAGTTCGGCGACCGTGCTGCGCGCCAGTCCCGGCCACCGCCGTGGCGCCGCGCCTCCGCGCCCGCGGCCAGTCGTGACGGCGTATGCTGCACGAATGCGCCAGCGCGCGCTCGTCTCGTTCCTGGTGGTGTTCTTCGGGCCGCTGTCCGGCTGCCTGCTCACGCGCACGGCGTTCGAGGTGCCAGCGTCGGTGTGGGCCGGCCACGTGTTCGAGATCGTCGTCGAGGGGCAGTATCCGTACACCAGCGGGGCCTGGAACGCGTGCTGCGTGCTGCAGGTGCCCGTCGGCTTCACCGTCCTGGGTGCGGCGAACAGCATGGCGGTGACGATGACTCGCGACGAGCCGTCGCTGCTCGCGACCTACACTGCCGAGCCCGGAAGCCAGCTGGCGAGCTGGTCTGGTTTTTCGATCCAGAGCGGGCCGGCCACCGTGCGCTTGCGCGTCCGCCTGCGCGCGCCGCAGGTACTCGGCACGTTCACCTGCAAGGTCTCGCTGGCGCGCGGCAATGCGCCTTACTTCACGCCGATGGATCCGCCCGGCGTCGCAGGTTTCGCGCAGGTCCTTGGTGGCGCGGCGCGCACGTTCGTCGTCGACGACGCGCCGGCGCAGGACTTCGGTCCCGACGACGAGGGCCTGCCGATCGGCCTGCAGTCGTGGTCCGGGATCGCCGCGGGCGACCTCGATGGCGATGGCGACGACGACCTCGCGATGATCAGCGACGCCACCGGACCGCTCACGTTCTTGTCCGATCCGGGCGGCCCGTGGACCGCGCACGCGTCGGGCTGGCCGGCCGCGTCGCTGCGCGGCCGCGTCGCGTTCGGCGACTTCGACGGCGACGGCATGCTCGATCTCGCCGACGGCAACGGGCGCGTGCTCTTCGGGGCGCCCGGCGGCTTCGTTCCCGGCCCGACCTTCCCACTGCTCGGCCTCACCTCGGCCACCGCGGTCGGCGACATCGACAACGACGGCATCGACGACCTCGCGTTCGGCAGCGACCAGCAGTTCTTCGTGCAGGTCTTCCGCAGCAACGGCAACCGCACCTTCACGCCAGCCAGCACCGGCTTGCCGGCTTCGACCGCGTCGGGCCAGTGGGCCTACACGCTGAAGCTCCAGGACGTCACCGGCGACGGCTTCTGCGACGTGGTGTGGACGCACGCGACGATGGGCAACGTGTGGGCCGGCAACGGCGGCACCGCGTGGACTCCGGGCTCGATCTTCGGCGGCCAACAGTACACCGGCGTCGCGATCGGCGATGTCGACGGCGATGGACTGCCCGAGATCGTGTGCGGGGAAGCGGTGCCGGCCGCTGGCGGAGTGCGCGTGTTCAAGCACATGGGGAACAACTTCTGGAGCCCGATGCCCACGGGCCTGCCGGTGCTCGGCTACGCCCACTCGGTCGCTCTGCTCGACTACGACCGCGACGGCGATCTCGACCTGGTGGCCGGCACGCAGACCGGCTACGGGAACTACGCCCCGCAACGCCTCGAGCTCTGGCAGAACCTCGGCGCCGCGCAATTCGCGCCCGTGACGGGCTCCGGGTTGCCGCCCCTGTGTACCAGCAGGGTGACCGACCTGGTCGTCGGCGACTTCAACGCCGACTCGTTCCCGGACCTGGCCGCGACGGTCGCGTACGATGGCGTGTTCGTGTTCCAGAACCTGCGGGCCGGCCTGTCGCGCTACGGCACGGACTGCGCGGCCGGCGCCATCCCGGCGCCGGCACTGACTGCGAACAGCGCGCCAGTGCGTGGCAACCCAGGGTTCGCCTTCGTGCTGGCGAACGGGGCGCCATCGGGCGCCGGTTTCTTCGTGATCGGTACCAGCCGCACGCTCTGGGCTGGGCAGCCGCTGCTGCCGCTGGACCTGACGCTGCTCGGCGCGCCAGGCTGTTCACTGCTCGCCGAGCCGCTGGCATCGAATGCGATCGTCTTCGGCGGCCTCGGCACGGCGACGGTCCCGCTGCCGATCCCGGCGTTGCCGTCGCTGGTGCGCCTGACGTACTTCGCACAGTGCGCCGCGGCGCGCCCGGGAGCCAACGCGCTGGGCCTGCTGTTCAGCGACGGCCTGGCCGTTCGCATCGAGTAACGCTGGCCCTGCGAGCGGCGTCGGCCATCTGCAAGCTCGAAACCGCCGCGAGCGTGGTCGCGGTGACCGCGACCGCGAGCCGTGCCGACCTGGTCGGCCCGGCAACCCTGGTGCTCAACGGCGCCCGAACCAGCCGAGCGGGCCGAGCGTCAGCCACGGCACGTAGGTGACCAGCAGCACGCCGACGGTGCGCAGCAAGAGCCACGGCATCACCGCGCCGGCGATCTCCAGCAGCGGGCGCTTGAAGCGGTACGACGCGAGGAACAGGTTCATGCCGACTGGCGGCGTCAGGTAGCCGAGTTCCAGGTTGGCGATGAAGATGATCCCGAGGTGCACCGGATCGACGCCGAAGGCGGCCCCGAGCGGCACGATCAGCGGCACCACCACGAAGGTCGCCGAGAAGATGTCCATCAGGCAGCCGACGACCAGCAGGAACAGGTTGAGTCCCAGCAGGAACACGAACCGCGAATCGACGTAGGTCTGCGTCCAGGACAGCAGGCGGCCGGGCACGTCGGCGTCGACCAGGTAGTTGGTCAGCCCGACGGCGACGCCGAGGATGATCAGCACGCCGCCGATGGTCGTCACCGCATCGGCCAACACGCGGCCCACACCGGCGCGCAGCGACAGGTCGCGGTGCACGAAGGTCTGCGTGACGAACGCATAGCAGGCCGCGAACGCCGCCGCCTCCACCAGCGTCGCCTGGCCCGAGAAGATGGCGGCGAGGATCAGCACCGGCAGCAGCAGTTCGAACTTCGCCTGCCACGTCGCGACGACGGCTTCGCGCACGGTGAACGGCAGCTTCCCGGTGCCGGCGCGGCGCCCCTGCAACACGGCGTAGCCGACGACCACGCCGAGCAGCAGCAGGCCCGGCACGAACCCGCCGACGAACAGGTCCTCGACCGGCGTCTGCGAGACGATGCCGAACAGGATCAGCGGCAGGGCCATCGGGAACAGCAGGCCCATCGACCCGGCCGAGGTCAGCAGGCCCAGCGAAAAGCGTTCGCCGTAGCCATCGCGCAGCAACAGCGGCAGCAGCACGCCGCCCAGCGCCAGGATGGTCACCCCGGAGCCGCCCGTGAACACGGTGAAGAACGCCGACACCAGGATGCACACGACCGCGGTGGCGCCGGGCAGCCAGCCGAACCAGGCGCGGAACACGCGCAGCAGCCGGTCCGGGGCCCCACCCTCCGCCAGCAGGAAGCCGACCAACGTGAACAGCGGGATCGCCGGCAGCGTCGGGTTGACCGAGAGCTGGTAGGTCTCGACCAGGATCGCGGCCGGCGACACCGCGTCGGCGAGGAACAGCAGCGCCGCGGCACCGCCGAGCACCGCGAAGATCGGCATGCCGAGCAGGCCGGCGACGACGACGAGCAGCACGCCGGGCCACGCCGGCCAGTGCGCGAACCAGTCGGGAGCGCCGCCGAGCCACAGGCCGACGCCGATCCCCGCGAAGGCGACGCCGCGCGGCCAGAGGCCGCTGCCTGCCCCCCACGCGAGCCGCAACGCGACGAGCGCGAAACCCAACGGCAGCACGAGCTGGGCGACCCACACCGGCACGCCCACGGCGACGATGCTGCCCGCGTCGTACTCGAGGCGCACGAGCTCGACGGCGCCGCGGAACAGCATCGCCGAAGCGAAAGCGCCGACCGCGGCGGCCGCCGTCTGCGCGGCATCGCGCACGAGGCCCGCGGGCAGGAAGGTGCCGGTGCCGAGCGCGAGCATGCGCTGTTCGCGGGCGGCGAGACCGGCCCCGAGCATGCCCACCCACAACGTCAGGTGCTGCACGAACGGGATCGAACCCGGCACCCCGCGCTGCAGCAGCCAGCGCGCCGCGATCTCGGCCAGCGGCAGCAGCACCATCGCGGCGATCGCCGTGCAGGCCAGCGCGCGCTCGATGCGGCCGAAGCGGCCCGCCGGCGGCGCGCCCTGCTGCACTTCCCCGGTGGGCGGCTCCACGTCGGCTCCCGTCACGGTGCGGTGGTTGTCACTTGCGGGCGCGCTGCGCGCGGTACGCGTCGCGTTCCTGCATCACCAGGTCGAAGATCTCGTCCGGCACGCGCTCGGTGCGCATCGCCTGCGCGTACTTCTGGGCCTCGACCTGGAAGGTTGCGCCCTTGTCGGTGCCGGCGACCCGGACGACCGTCAGCCCGCGCTTCTCCATCTCGGCGACCGACTGTTCGTCCTGCTTGGGCACCTCGACGCGCAACCGCTGGTCGAGCTTCTTCGCCTGCTCGACCAGCGCCTTGCGGTCGGCTTCGCCGATGCCCTCCCAGGCGCGCGCCGTGACGATCGTGGCGCCGATCAGCGGCCCCAGCTTGACGTCGAGCATGAACGGCGTCTGCTGGTACCACTGGAAGGCCAGCGCCGCGAGCGGCGTCGACGGGATCGCATCGATCATGCCGGTCTGCAGGCTCATCAGCGTGTCGGTCGGCGCCAACGCGACCGGGCGGAAGCCGTTCTTGAGGTACCACTGGCGCAACACTTCGTCGCCCGCGGTCATGCAGACCCGCGCGCGCCGCAGTTCGTCGAGCGTCTCGATGCGCTGCTTGCTGAACACCTGCACCCAACCGGCGGAGGCCCAGCCCAGCATCACGAAGCCCTTGGCCGCGACCCGGGCCTCGATCGCTGGCGTCAGCTTGTCGACGACGTGCATCAGCTCGTCGTAGCTCTCGTACAGCAACGGAATGGCGAACACGACGAACGCCGGGTCGATCGACG
Source organism: Planctomycetota bacterium (assembly GCA_049276695.1). Taxonomy (GTDB): domain Bacteria; phylum Planctomycetota; class UBA1135; order UBA1135; family UBA2386; genus UBA2386. The sequence continues at coordinate 4,024 of JBASWX010000639.1, read as the reverse complement.
CGAGACCGAACGTGGTCAGCGACGCCGACTGCAGCTGGTTCAGGCGCAGCTTGCGCACGATCGTCGGTTCGTCGCCCATCGTGCCGGCGAACACCGTCATGCCCACGCGCCCCTCGGTCGCCTTGCGCCAGTCGCTGCCCATCTGCTGGATCGCCTGGTGCCACAGCGACCGGTCCGGCGCGAGCGTCGCGAACTTCAGCGTGGTCTGCGCGGGCGCCGCCGCGGCGAGTGCCAGGGCCAGCGGGATCGAACATGGATGCGATCGGGTCATCGGGATCTTCCTTGCTGCGAACCAGACGGCGGCACCGCGTCGGCGGGCGGCTCGTCGGGGAGGAACAAGTCGTCGATGCGCGCCAGCAGGTGGCGCGCGCGGCGCTGGGCCAGCGTATTGGCCAGCCGCCGGCTCGGATCGCGATCGAGGTCGAGCGCGAGCGCCTGCTGCAGCAGGCGTTCGAACTCGCTGCGCAGCTGCTGCGGCTGCGCGACGCTGACCGCCAGCGACACGTAGAGACCCGCGTCGGCGCCGGCGGCCAGCTCGACGGCACGCGCGAAGTGGGCGCGGGCCCGCTCGGGCGTGCCGCCCATGGTCGCACTCGCGTCCAGCGAGACCAGCGCGGCATGGATCGCGCCGCGGTTCCACGCCTCGTCGAGCAGCAGCGCGCGGTCGAACAACGCGCGCACCGACGGCAGGTCGGCGATCAGCTCCGGCTTGTCGAGTCCGTTCGCCACGGCGAGCCCCCACGCCGCACCGGTCCAGTACAGGGCAGGGACGTCGTCGCGCTGCGTGCCAGCCAAGGCACCCTGCGGATCGGTGACGAGGCGGGTGCGCAGACCGGGGTAGCGCAGCTCCAGGTTGCGCAGGCAGTAGTCGCGACCGCGCAGGTACAGCTTGCGGGCCCGCTCGCGCAGCGCCTGGCCGCGTTCGAAGTCGGTGGCCTCCACCAGTTCGGCGTCCGCCTGCACGAACGCATAGCCGTACTGCGCGAACCCGCTGCCGGTCGCCAGCAGCAGCGGCCCGTGCGTCGGCAGTTCGGCCAGCAGCGCCTCCATCGTCTTCAGCGAGAACGGCAGCGCGTCGCGGACCAGCTCGGGATCCTCGTCGGCGCCGAAGGTGTCGCCGGGGGCCGCGAGCGTATCGGCGAGGTTCTCGAGGGCCACGCGCTGCAGCGAGCAACCGGAGCCGACAACCGCGACGAGGGCGAGCGCCAATGGGCGCAACGCATGGGACACCATCGTGCCCAGGCTAGCCGATCGCCGCGCGCGGACCCAACTGTCGTCGGGTTCCTCGGCACTGCGGACCGGCAGGCCCGACCGGGCAGGGCAGGCGGGCGGTCCAGGCGCTACTGGCGCCGCGGCCCGGCCGGCACCCGGCGCTGCAGGAAGTCGGCGAGCGCGCCGTACAGGTGGGCACGCGTGCCTTCCCGTTCGCGGATCGCGTGGGTGCGGTTCGGGTAGGCGAGGTACTCGAACAGCTTGCCGTGCTTGACCAGTTCGTCGAACAACCGCTCGCTGTGCTGGAAGTGCACGTTGTCGTCGCCGGTGCCGTGCACCAGCAGCAGGTGGCCCTTCAGGTTCTGCGCGAACGTGATCGGCGAGCACTGCCGGTAGACCTCGGGGAACTGGCGCGGGTCGCCGCAGTAGCGTTCCTGGTAGATCGTGTCGTACAGCGCGACGTCGGTGACCGGGGCCACCGACATGCCGGCGGCGAACAGGTCGGGGTGGCGGAACAGCATGTTGAGGGTCATCGCGCCGCCGCCGGACCAGCCCCAGATCGCCTGGCGTCGCGGGTCCATCCATGCGTGCTGCTTGCGCAGTGCCTGCACCGCAGCGTTCCAGTCGGCGGAGCTGGTGACGCCGATCTTCTGGTACAGCGCCTTGCGCCAGTCGCGGCCCTTCGGTGCCGGCGTGCCGCGCGCGTCGACCGACATCACCACGTAGCCCGTTTGGGTGAGCCAGCGATGGAACAGGTGGTGGCCGAGCGCCCAGGTGTCCTTCACCGTCTGCGACCACGGCTCGCCGTAGACGTGGAACACGACCGGCCAGGACTGCGCCGGATCGAAGTCCGTGGGGTACATCGCCCAGCCATCCAGCGACACCCCGTCGCCGATCGCGACCTGGAAGAACTCGTTCTTTCCCTTCGCGACCGCGGCGTAGCGCTCGCGCAGCGTCTTGTTGTCGACCAGCACGCGCACGCGCTCGTGCGACGGCAGCCGCACCAGTTCGATCGAGAGCGGCACGTCGAACGCCGAGTGCGTGTGGATCGCCAACGAACCATCGGTGCTGACCTGGTAGTCGTGCCAGCCGGGCTGGTCCGCTGGCGTCACGCGACCGCCGGTCCGCATGCCCATCCGCCAGAGGTACTTCTGCGTCGCGTTCGCCGGACTCGCATCCACGTAGAGAAGGTCCCGTTCGAGGTCCGCGTAGGCGACGCCGAGCACGTCGCAGTTGCGCGTCCACGACAGTCCGTTGACCAGCACCTGCTTGCCGCGCGTGTCCCACAGCATGGTGCCCGATGTGCGCCAGGCCGTGGGCGAGTCGACGCCGAAGCAATCGAGCCCGGCATCGGTCGTCCAGAAGAACCGGTCGCCGCCATCAGCCCACGCGAAGTCGTCGCGCACGTCGACGTAGGCAGCATCCTTCTCCTCGTGCACGACCCGCGTGGCACCGGTTTTCACGTCGCAGCCGAGGACCTGCAGCACGTTCTGCGCGCGCGGCAGCCACTGCACCATCAGCTCCTCGCCCTTCGGGTGCCACTCCATGCGCGGCAGGTAGGTCTCGCGCGGATCGCCGGGTGTCTGCATCCACGTGACCTTGCCGCCGGTCGCCGCGATGACGCCGACCTTGCACGCCGAGTTGGTCGTGCCCGCCTTCGGGTACTGCACCGGCACCACCTTGGCGTAGCGGTCGGCGAGGTTGTCGATCATCAGGAACTCACCGACGCCGGTGCAGTCGAGCTGCCAGAACGCGATCGACGCGCCATCCGGGCTCCAGCGGAAGCCGTCGCGGCAGTCGAACTCCTCCTCGTAGACCCAGTCGAACGTGCCGTTGATCGTCGTCGGCGATCCATCGGCGGTGAGCCGCGTCTGCTTGTGCGTCGCGACTTCCTCGACCCACAGGTCGTTCTGTGCTGTGTAGGCGACGCGGGTGCCGTCCGGCGACCACTTCGCGAACATCAGCGCCGACGTGGGCAGCCGGCCACCGAGGCGCATCGGACCGCCCTTGCCGTCGAGCGGCACCACGAAGTACTCACCGCGCGTGTTCTGCCGCCACACCCGTTCGCTTCTGGTGAACACCAGCAGCTGCGTCTTGTCCGGCGAGAACGCGTAGTCCTCGATCTCGATCCTGCCGCCGAGGCTGCCGGCGTCGAGCCGCGCCGCGGGCACCAGCACCTCGCGCACGCCGCTGACCGCTTCGTAGCGCACCAGTTCGGGCACGCCACCGCCGGCGGCCGGTTCGAGCGTCGCGTAGTGCGCACCGTCGAGCCAGCGCACCGGCCCGAAGCGTTCGGCGGCGAACTCGCCCGAGGTGATGCGGCGCGCATCGAGCTGCGCCGGATCAACCTGCGCCGGCACCGGCGCGAGCAGCAACGGGAGCGACAGGAACAGCGCCGCCAGCGAGGGAGTCCGCACTCCGCCATGCTACCGGCGGCGCCGCTGCCGATCAGCGCGCCGGCAGGTCGCCGAGCACCACTTCCCCGGGCACCTGCACGCGGTTCGCGGCGAACGTCGCCGCGGTCCCGCCGTCGCCGAACGTGACCACGAAGTCGTAGCTGCCGGCGGCGAGACCGGCGATCGGCAACGTGCCGTCGCCGCGCACCGGCGCGGTGGCCGAGATCCACGGCGTCGCTTCGCGCCGGTCCGCGAGCCGGCGCCACAGCACGAGGTTCGCCGGCTGCCCGGCGTACCGCGTGGGCACGGTGATGACCAGCGGCCGCACCAGCAGCGCAGCGCTTGCCATCGGCCGCGTCCGCGTGCCACTGGCGTCGCGCACCACGACCGGCCCCGCCGTCACGGCTGCAGCAGCC
>JBASWX010000638.1:0-7064 GCA_049276695.1 Planctomycetota bacterium | reverse complement strand
GGGCGAACGCGGCGTGCAGGTCGCCGAGAGCGAACTGGTGGGACTGGCGCCGGCGGCGGCGATCGACGCGGCGCTGGCCCGGCACATCCGGCTGCCGCGCTTCGTCGCCAACGAGCAGGTGGTCGAGGCGAAGCTGGCGGCGATGGGCTGAGCCGGCGGGCGGGCGCGCCGTCAGGCGGGCGGCGGCCGGGTGGGCAGGAACGCGGTTGCCCGACAGCGGAACGGTTGGTTGGCGGGCGCGGTGACGGATCGGGCCGCCCTCCCGGCGGCGGCATCGGGTACGCTGCCGGGGATGGAACGCGTAGCAAACGTGGCCCACTCGTTCGAGGAAGCGGAGCGCTGGGACCGCGAGCAGATGTGGGCAATGACGCCCGAAGAGCGCTACGAGATCGCGCGGATCCTGCGCGAGCGCTTCTACGGCAGCAACGCGCCTGATGTGCGGGAAGCGGAGCGCGCGAAGTGAAGGAACTGCTGTTTTCGAAGGACGCGCTGGATTTCCTGCGCCTGTTGGCGAAGCACGACGTTCGCTACCTGCTGATCGGGGGCATGGCGGTGGTGCATCACGGCTACGCCCGCCTCACCGGCGACGTCGACCTGCTCTACGACTGCGGTCGCGAGAACACCGAGCGCCTGTGGCAGGCACTGTTCGAGTTCTGGAACGGCTCGGTGCCGTCGGTCCACGACGCGACCGAACTCGCGAACCCGAATCTCGTCGTGCAGTTCGGGCGCCCGCCGAACCGCATCGACCTGATCGCCAGCCTACGCACGGTGCCGTTCGAGCCGGCGTGGGCCTCGCGCGTACAGTCGCATCTCACCATCGGCGGAACCCGCGTGCCATTGCACATCGTCGGCTTGCGGGAGTTGCGCCGCGCCAAGCAGGAGGCCGGGCGGCCCAAGGACCTCGACGATCTGCGGCACTTGCCCGAGCGGTGAAACCGGCGGATGCACGGTTGCGGCGTTTCCGGCAACCGCGAGTGGGGTGGGGCGGGGGGCGGCTGGGTCGGCAGGAACGGGGATTGCCGGCGTGCGGATCGGCAGTGTTGGTCCTTTCCCGGGTGAACCCTCCACCCGGAACCACCATGACCACCCTGCTGCTCCGCGTTTCCGCCCTCACCACCCTCGCCGCCGCGCTGCCGGCGCAAGGCACCCTCGACCTGCTCGTCACCTTCTCGAATCCGCAGGTGTCGGTGTCGAACAGCGGCGGCACCGTGCTGCGCTTCCTGCAGCCGAACGAGATCTGCCACCTGCAGCGATTGACCTCGCCGTGCGTGCCGTCGGCCGAGAAGTGGCTGCCGCGAAGCTGCGCGCACGTGATGGCCGGCGACGAGAACGCCGACACCGACTACTGGAACCCGACGATCTTCGGCCGCATCGACGCGCTGTGCACCGGCATCGCGCCGACGCCGGCGATCGGGCCCGCCAACGCGCGCACCGTGTTCTGGTCGGTGTCGGCGGCGATGGGCAACACCTACAGCCTGAACCCCTTCCGCCCCGGCGACGTCGCCCGCATCGTGCGCGCCGGCGTGCTGGACGGCCAGGTCGAGTACTTCATGCGCCAGGAACAGTTCAACCAGGCGCTCGGGCTGCCGCCGGCGACGCCGATCGACATCGATGCGATCGCGTGGTCGCCGAACTACGGCGTGTTCTTCTCGCTCGATGCCGACATCGCCGCGGTCACGGCTTGCGGCCCGACGCTGGTGCGCGACGGCGACGTGGTCTGCGTGCCGCCAACGGCGATCAACTGGACCTGGGACATGCGCGTCGCCGCGGTGTTGCCGGTGAGCGCCGAGGTCGTGCTGACCGAGGCCCAGATCGACGCCCGCGTCGTCGGGGCGCAGGTCACCAACCGCATGGGCGCGTGCCTCACCAGCGCCGTCGACCTCGAGTCGCTCGACATCGACTGGTCGTCGCCAGGCTTCACGATCGTGTCCTGCGCCGGCACGCCGCTGGTCGTGCCCGACTTCCTGTTCTCGGTCGAGACCGGGACCGGGGCCAGCGTGCTGACCACCGCGGGCGGCGGCCAGATCTGGACCGGGCTGTGCGCACCGACCGGCACCGCGTGCGGCTCCGGGCCGACGTTCGGCCCGCAGATGGGCATCCAGTCGGCCGGCCTGATCGGGGCGCCGAGCTACGTCAACGCGCTGTGCACGACGTTCACGCTCCGCCATGTCATCGAGCCGCAGCAGCACGTGCAGAACGTGTTCCCGTTCGGCGCGCCGGCCGGTGCGTCCGGCATCGACTGCGGCTCGCCGTTCCTGTTCAACGTCGCGCTGATGGAGATCGTGCCGCCGACGATCCCCGGCTCGTTCCCGGCCTTCCCGTGGTCGCAGCTGTGCTTCCCCGACCTCTACTGCCCCAGCGTGTTCGTGCACTTCTGGCCGGTGTTCGGGCCGTGGGGCACCTTCCCGATGCCGGCGATCCCGCCGCTGTGGCAGGGCAAGGTGCTGTTCCAGAACGTCGGCTTCGGCGCCAACCTCGAACTGAGCACGCCCGCGGTCGTCGACGTCAAGTAGCTAGCGGCGCGGCGGCGCGGCATGCGCCGCCGCCGGTCGAGGCGGGGAACGGCGCCGCGCGGGTGGTATGGTGCGCCGCGCCGATGAACGAAGCGAAGATCCGCGCCACCATCGAAGAGAGCATCGCCACCAAGACCCGCCTGCTCGCGCAGTGCCTGCCGGCGATCGCGCGCCTCGCCGAACTCGGCGTCAACACGCTGCGCGGCGGCGGCAAGATCCTGCTGTGCGGCAACGGCGGCAGTTCCTGCGACGCCGCGCACGCCGCCGGCGAACTGGTCGGCTGGTTCGAGAAGAAGCAGCGGCCGGGCTACGCCGCGATTGCGCTCGGCCACGCGGTGCCGTCGTTGACCGCGATCGGCAACGACGCCGGCTACGAGCAGGTGTTCGCGCGCGAGGTGCAGGCGCTCGGTCGGCCGGGCGACCTGCTGGTCGGGTTCACGACCTCGGGCGGCAGCAAGAACGTGGTCGCGGCGCTGCAGCAGGCGCGGGCGCAGGGACTGAAGACCGCGGTGCTGTGCGGCGAGAAGAAAGGGCCGGCGCTGGAGTTCGCGGATGTCGCGGTGCCGGTGCCGTCCGGCAACACGGCGCGCATCCAGGAGAGCCATCTGGTCTGCGTTCACATCCTGTGCGCAGCGATCGAAGATGCGCTCGGCTGATCGTCGGTCGGTCGGCGCGCGGCAGTGGTCGAGGGGTCACGCAAGAGGTGTCGCTACTCAACGCGCACGGCGTAGATCACCCCGTGTGGGAACGGGATGCCGTCCAGCAGGGAACGCAACTCCCGGGCATCCTGCTCGGAGCTGACTGAGCCGAAGACGACGACGTTGCCGCCGGTGCTGACGAAGGCGGAGAGTCCGGCGAACCTCCGGTCGGACGCCAGCCTGCTTGTGACAGTCGGCAGCACCTGTTCCGATTCTGCCATCCAGCGCCGCTGCCTTGTTCCCGTAGGACCGAACCAGGCGAACGAGAGCACTGCGAGCCCGGCCGCCACCAGCAACGGGAGCCTGATCTTGTTCCGCGGTGCCATGGCTGCCGCCTACTTCCTGTCCGGAGCGCCCTCCGATCGGCGCTGCGCCATGTCGGGCGGGGCTGCAGTTGGTAGCACTTCGACGACCCCAGCCCGATACCGATGGACGCCACCGTTTGGCACGCGATTCCACACAGCGCTGCCATCCGGCTCGACACCGAGGCCACCGTCCGGGTCGAACCTGAAGAGAATGCCGCCATCCGGCTCGATGCCGATGCTGTCGGCCTGCTTGGCCAGCGGCATGGAGGAAACCTCCTGCCACCGATCGTCGGAACGACGGAACGTTCGAATGCACCCCATGCTGATGACCAGGTGCGTGAGTCCGGTCACGCAGAGCAACGAGTCCTTGTCGGCGATGAGAGTCTGCGGGACGTCGCCCGCAACCAGGGTCTGGATAAGCGCGCCGTTCGTGCTGTACCACAAGACGAAGCCCCCGAACTCCCCGCAGGAACACGCGACGACGATGCCGCACTCGTGCCGCAGCACTGCCCAGGCGCCGTTCTCGTAGCAGAAGCTGCGCTCCTCGCCCTTGGCGTAAGGAAGCGCTGTGCAGTCGACCTCGAACTCCAACGACGGAGGAGCCGACGTGCGCTCATCGATGTCCACCCTCACCAAGTCCGAAGTCGTCGCTCCGCCGGCCAGCAACGGGAACACCCGAGATGTGAGGGGTGCGCTGCCAGCACATGCGGCCAAGGCCACGAGGCTGATCGGCAAGGTCCATCGCCGCGCGCCCACGGTGCGCCTTCGCTCTCCTACTTCTTGCCCGGCGCCGCACCCGGATCGCCGCCGGGCACGAACGGCTTCGGCTCGCCGGCCTTCTCCTTCACGCGCCAGCTGCCGATCCAGGTGTCGGCGCGCACCGCATCGGCGACCAGCGGACCGTTGACCAGCGTCGCCGTCAGCGACAGCTCGGCGGCACGCTGCAGCAGCGGGTCGGGCAGCGGTTGGTGCGGACCGGCGGTGACGTCCTTGACGCCGGCCGGGATCGTGATGCCCATGTCGCGCGACGTGAGCGCCGAGTTCGTCCAGCGCCGCACCTTGCCGACCAGCGCGTCGAGTTCGGGGATCGGATCCTTCGCCGCGACCACCACGAACGTCGTCGTCGGCCGCACCTCGGTGCGCGTCGTCCACGCCAGTTCCTTGCCCTCGAAGCGGCCGGGTAGCACCGACTGACCGGAACCGAGAGGCTGCGCGAGGTCGCTCTTCACGTCGGGCGACGGGAACAGCAGGATCGTGCCGTCGGTGTCGCTGTGGCTGAACACGTACACGTGCTGCGCCGCATCGCTGGTGAACGACAGCCGCACCGGCGTCTCGGGCGGCAGTTCGTCATAGTTGCGGCCCTGCTGGATCTCGGTGCCGGTGCCGGTGCGCCAGGTCGCGGCGGGCACGCCGGCGGGGCGGGTGAGCCAGTAGCCGAGCGCCGCCGCGGCGGCGATTGCGGGCACGAGCAGGAGGCGCGCGTTCATGGACGGCACGGTACGCCGCGTCGCCGGTCCGGTCGAGGACGCGGAGACAGGACTGCGACCTGACGACGCCTTGCGCGCGGCGACGGGACCACGTCCGATGCCGGCCCTCGCGAGGAACCATGCGCATCACCTGCTTCGTCCCGCTGTGTTGTTCAGTCGTGTTGATGGCCCAGGAGAGTTCGGGCAAGAAGGCGGAGCCCGTGCCCGAGACGAAGGCGGCGAAGCCGGCGCCGCGCAAGCTGACGCCGCCGGTCGCCGACGTCGGGCAGCTCGATCTCGAGGCAGCGACGAAGTCGGCGGTGCAGGCGCTGCTCGCGCTGCAGGAGGGCGAGGGCCAGGACCAATGGCCGTACCGCGGCGTCTACACCGAGGACAGCAACCCGTCGCCGGTCGGCTACCGCGTCGGCGGCACGTCGATCGCATGCCTCGGCCTGCTCGCTGCTCCGGGCTACGGCACCGACAAGGAACGGCAGCAAGCACTGCAGCGCGGGCTGGCCTTCGTGCTGAAGACGCTCGATGCGCCGCGCATGAGCGAAGAGTTCATCGGCGGCTACGACGTGCGCGGCTGGGGCCACATCTACGCGCTGCAGTTCCTGCTGGCGCTGCAGGACAGCCGGCGGGTGCCCGGGGAACACGCCGCCGCGGTGGTCGAGAAGACGACGTGGCTGGTGGCGACACTGGTCGACTCGGCGATCCCGGAGACCGGCGGCTGGAACTACTCGCGGCGCAGCGGCTACCTGGATCCGAAGAACAAGGCGTCGACCTTCATGACCGCGCCGGCGCTGCAGGCGCTGTTCCATGCCAAGGCGCGCGGCCACGTCGTTCCCGATGGCGTCGTCAACAACGCGCTCGCTGCACTCGAACGCGCGCGGGCGAAGCCCGGCGGCTATTCGTACGGAGCGCCGGCGACGAGCATGGGCGAGGTCGAGGAGGAGAAGCTCGGCATGATGGACAAGACGCCGAGTTCGGCGGCGCGCGCGTCGGCGTGCGAGACGACGCTCATGCTGGCCGGGCGCGGCGACCCGGCGCGGCTCGAGCGCGCGGTCGACCTGTTCTTCACGCACTGGGACGAACTCGCGGTGCGCAAGAGCCAGCTCGGCACGCACGTGCCGAAGTACGGCATCGCGCCGTACTACTTCCTGTACGGCCACGTCTACGCGGCGCAGGCGATCGAGCAGATCGCCGACCCGGTCAAGCGCGGGACGCTGCGCGAGAAGCTGCGTGCGGTGTTGGCGAAGTGCCGCGAGGAGGACGGCTCGTGGAACGACCGCCAGTTCGACTGCTCGGCCGGTTATGGCACCGCGCTGGCGCTGCTCGCCCTGCACATGCCGCACCTGCCGAAGCCGCTGGCGTGGCAGCCGGGTGCCGCGGCGAAGAAGTGAACGACTTCGACGTGACGGTGCGGTGAGCCCGGCGGCGCGGTCCCGCGTCAGCGGCGTTCCTGCAGGAAGAGGAACACGCCGCGCTTGTTGGCGACCGCGACGTCGAGGTTGCCGTCGCCGTTGACGTCGCTGACTGCGAAGCCGGTGCCGACGCCGCTGCTGTCGTCGATCGGGTGGACTTCGAAGCGCGGCTCCGGACCCGGCACGACGTGGATCCAGAGCAGCCACGGTGTGCCGGCCGGATCGACGTCGCCGTTCGGACCGTGCGCCCACCAGCGCTTGCCGGTGACCAGGTCGGGCGTGCCGTCGCGATCGACGTCGGCGAACGCCAGCGCGTGCGTCTGCGTGACGTGGTCGGCGATCGATCGCGGGGTGAAGAACGGGACGCCATCGGCGTCGACGCGGGACGCATTCCAGGTGATGCCGCGGCCGTGCGCGGAGCTGGCGAGCACGTCGGTGCGGCCGTCGTTGTCGATGTCGAAGGCGTGCAGGTGCGCGCTGTCGAAGCAGACGCGCAGCCGCTGCTCGGGCCACGGCGCGGTGCGTTCGCGGGCGCGTTCGGGTTGTAGCCAGAGGCCGTGCGGCGTCAGCACGTCGAGGCGGCCGTCGCCGTTCATGTCGCCGGCGCCGAGGCCGTGCGCGAAGCGGGCGGCGGCCGGGCAGCCGGGCTCGCTGATCG
>JBASWX010000637.1:0-1939 GCA_049276695.1 Planctomycetota bacterium | reverse complement strand
ACCGGTGCGTGGCTTGCGTTCCTCGGCTTCGTTGACCTTCAGCGCGCGGCCGCCGACATCGGCCCCGTTCATCGCCTTGATCGCGGCCTGGGCGTCGCCCGCCGACGCCATCTCGACGAACGCGAAGCCGCGCGAGCGGCCGGTGTCGCGGTCCATCATGATCTGCGCGCTCGCGACCTTGCGGCCATCCTGGCTGAAGGCGGTGACGAGGTCGGCCTCGACGGTGTTGAAGGACAGGTTGCCCACGTACAGACGATTACCCATGCGAGTTCACTCACTCTTGGATTGCGACGACGCCCACGCCAAGGCGCGAGCACACTGAGAACGACCGAGGGGAGCTGAATCCAAGAGCAGAGACCCTGAGGGCGGCGCAACCGGCTGCGCAATTCGAAACCGGTCCTGCGAGAACGAGTCCGACAGGTGACTGGAAGGGTAGTGGTTGGCGGTCCGTGGCACACGAACCGATTGCTTCTCGGCCTTCCGGGCGGGCGGCGTGCCCGCTGCGGCTGCTCCCGACATGAGGCCGCGCTGGCGCGCCCCGCCGCCGAGGATCCGGAGGCGGCGCCGGTCGCGCCGGTGAAGCGCGCCGTTGCCGTCAAGGTGATCAAGGCGGGCATGGACTCCGAGGCGATGCTGGCGCGCTTCGTAGCCGAGCGGCAGGCGCTGGCGATGACGGACCACCAGAACATCGCGCGCGTGCTCGACGCCGGCGCCACCGACGGCGGTCGCCCGTCCGCGGTCAGTATGCCTGCACGTGGAGCCCGTTCGTCAGCAGCAGGTTGCCGATGGTGGTGACGAGGACCGCCTGCGCCTGGAGCGTCGCCGGCCGCACCGCCGCCGGCAGCGGGACGTGCAGTGGCGCGCCGAACAACGCCAGCACCACGTCGGGTGCCGGCCACAGCACGCAGGTGGTGCCGAGGGTAGGGAACAGCGCCGGCTGCGGCTGGAAGCCGATCACCAACGCCGACAGCAGCGACGGCGGCTGCAGGTCGATGCCGCGGTCGGCGAACGTCGGCGCCCAGGTCAGCTCGACGTTCGGGAACGGGCACGACGCGACGGTCGGTGTCACCGCCAGCGAGTTCACCGGGCGCGCTTCGAGCTGCAGGTACGTCGCCGATTGGCCCGGCGCCGGGATCGCAGTGTCGAGCAGCACGCGGATGTCGAACGGTTGCGGGCCGAGCGGCACGGTCGGCAGGCCCACGCCGTACCACGGCACGAACGGCCAGTCGATGGATCCGTCGTTGCCGAGGTCGAGGGCGGCGGTCGGCGCGGGCGTTCCGCCGGTGATCTCGGACTGCTGCAGGATCGAGATCGCGACGGTGGTCGGTGCCGTCGCGGCGAAACGCACGAGCAGCTGGACCGGGCCCACGTTCGCGGTGGAGTTCGGCGTCGTGACCCAGCCGTGCTCGCCGAGGTGCACCGCGGCGACGCTCGGTGTCGCGAACACGTTCCACTGCAGCGTCGCGTTGGTGTAGGTGGGTGCCGGCAGCTCGGCATCGAACAGTTGCTGCGCCGGCAGCGGACCCGCGGCCAGCGACTGGCCGTTGGCGAGCGCGCCACCGTTCGCGGTCACGCTGACGTTGACCTGCGTCAGCGCGGTGAGGGTGGTGGTGACCGTCTGCGCGGTCGCGGTGGCAGCCAGCAGGAGGGAGAGGATCGGGGGAAGCGGCTTCATTGGGCGGGTTCGTCGGGACGCCGTGAGTAGAGCCGCGTTCGCCGGCAGTAACACCGCGGTCAGCGTTTCGCCGGCGAAGGCGACACTTCTCGCCAGCGACCGGCGGCGGCGCGTCCGCACCTGTCGCCGCGGCTCACGGCGTGCACGGCCGCACACCGCGACGCGGCGGCGAGCGTTGTCGAACGCGGCGGCGTGGCGCTACCGCACACGGAGCGCTGGTCGCCGCCAGTGGCCGTTCGCGAGCGCTCGTCGCCCGGTCTGCGG
>JBASWX010000636.1:0-4679 GCA_049276695.1 Planctomycetota bacterium | reverse complement strand
AGCACGAGGCCGCGGGTCGACAGCAAGGCGCCCAACACGTCCTCCCATGCCTGCGCCGGCAGCGCGAGGTCGCACTGCAGCCGGATCGCCGGTGCGGACGCCGGATCGATCGCGTCCTCGGCGAGGCGCAGCGGGCTGCGCACGGCCTGTTCGGCCTGCTGCAGCAGGTGCACGACGGGGTAGTCGCCGGCGGGCAGATGGAACGTCGCCGCCTTCTTCGGCGGAGTCTGCGCGAGCAGCGGGGCGATCGTGAACAGCAGGGCGAGGTGGCGCATGGCTGGTCAAGGGCCGGACGCGGCCGGCCGCACGGTAATGGCGCGGCGATCCCGGTTGGCGCCGGGACCGGGAATCCAGGGCGATCGCCGTGCGCTCGCCGCGGTCTCGTCCTTCGTGGGCAACCACTTCCACCCCGAACGCACATGAACACCACGCCACGTTCCCTTCTCGCCGCCGCGACCCTGGTCGCCGCGGCTTCCGCCCAGGGCCCCGACATGCTCGTCACCTACTCGCAGGTCGAACAGACCGTGTCGGGAAGCGGCGGCACGCTGCTGCAGACCCTGCGCCCCAACGAAGTCTGCCACCTCGAATGGTCGACCGGCTGCCTCGCGCCGTCGGCCGAGAAGTACGCGCCGCGCACGTGCTTCCACACCATGGCCGGCGACGAGGACGGCAACGGCTTCTACTTCAACCCGGCGATCTTCGGCCAGATCGACGCGTTGTGCGCGCCGATCGGCATGTCGCCGATCGCCGGCGGCACCAACGCGCGCACCGTGTTCTTCTCGCCGACGGTGGCGATGGGCACCAACATCAGCGGCGGCCCGGGCCTGCGCCCCGGCGACGTCGGCCACATCGTGCGCAACGCGGCGTGGATGGACGGCCAGGTCGAGTACTTCATGCGCATGGAACAGTTCAACCAGGCGCTGGGCCGGCCGCCGCTGGCCGCGCTCGACATCGACGCGATCTGCTTCCAGCCCGGGCTCGGCGTCTACTTCTCGATCGACGCCGACGTGCCGGGCACCAACTTCTGCGGCCCGCAGTTGTTCCGCGACGGCGACGTGCTGTGCGTGCCGGACTGGGCGCTCACCTGGACGCCGGACTTCCGGGTGGCTGCCGTGCTGCCGAACAGCGCGGTCATGGTCTACAGCGAGGCCCAGATCGACGCGATGGTCGCCGCCGCTCTGGTCACCGACCGCTTCGGCGCCTGCCTCACGGTCGCGGTCGACCTCGAAGGCCTCGAGTTCGACTGGAACGGCCCGATCGGCAACGTGTTCCCGTGCCCCGGTGCCGTGGCGCAGGCGCCGCACTTCATCTTCTCGGTCGAGACCGGCACCGGCGCCTCGCTGCTGACCACGGTCGGCGGCGGCCAGATCTACAACCACATGTGCGGCGCGGCCGGGACGCCGTGCGGCGGTGGCCCGACCTTCGGCCCGCAGCTGGGCATCCGCGCGACGAGCGGCACGACCGGAGCGCCGAGCTACGTCAACGCGGTGATGTCGACGTTCACGACCCGCTTCGTGCTCGAGCCGCAGCAGCACGTGCAGAACTTCCCGCTCGGCGCCCCGCTCGGCGCGACCACGATCCACTACGGCACGCCCTACATGTGGAACCTGGCCTTCATCGAACTGGTGCCGCCGACGGTGCCCGGCTCGTTCCCGGCCTTCCCGTTCTCGCTGCTGTGCTTCCCCGACCTGTATGCGCCGAGCATGCTGGTGCACGCGTTCCCGCTGATGGGGCCGTGGGGCACCTTCCCGATGGTCATGATCCCGCCGGCCTTCTCGGGCAAGATCCTCTACCAGGCGCTCGGCTTCGGTGGCTCGGGGCTCGAACTGAGCACGCCGACCGTGATCGACGTCAACTGAACGCCGGTTGACACCGGCACGACCGCGACCAGCGGCCGCCTCCCGCGATGGCGTGGGGGGGCGGCCGCCGCGCGTTTCTCCGCGGCCGACACGGATTCCGGAGCGAGTTGCGTGCGCCGCGCCGCGGCCGGTCCTTGCAGGGCAACCAACGGACCCAACCCGAACATGAAGCCCACCCGCTCCGCCGCCTTCCTCGCCCCCCTGACCCTGTGCGCCACCGCCGTGGCCCAGTTCCAGGAGGGTCTGATCTCCTTCTCGCAGACCGAGACCACGCTGTCCAGCAGCGGCGGCACCGTGCTGCAGACGCTGCGCCCGAACGAGACGGCGGTGCTGCAGTGGGGCATGCCGGGCGGCTGTGTCGGCCTGTCGGCCGAGAAGTGGGCGCCGCGCACCTGCTACCACACGATGGCCGGCGACGAGAACGCCGACGGCACCTTCTTCAACCCCGCCATCTTCGGCAGCATCGACGCGCTGGTCACGACCGTGCCGATGAGCCCGCTCGGCCTCGACAACCAGCGCACCGTGTTCTGGTCGGTGTCGGCGGCAATGGGCAACAACGTCAGCGCCAATCCCTTCCGGCCCGGCGACGTCGCGCGCATCGTGCGCGCCGGTCTCGCCGACGGCCAGGTCGAGTACTTCATGAGCCAGGGCCAGTTCAACCAGGCGCTCGGGCTGCCGCTGGCGACGGCCATCGACGTCGACGCGATCGCGTTCTCGCCGCAGTTCGGCGTGTTCTTCTCGCTCGATGCCAACATCGTCTGCAACACCGCGTGCGGCCCGGTGCTGGTCCAGGACGGCGCGGTGATCGCGATCCCGCCGGCGGCGCTGACCTACACGGTCGACATGCGCGTCGCCTCGGTGCTGCCGAACTCGGCGATCGTGGTGCTGACCGAGACGCAGATCGACACCATGGTCGCCAACGCACAGGTCACCGACCGCTTCGGCGCCTGCCTGACCAGTGCGATCGACCTCGAGTCGCTCGAGTTCGACTGGAGCGGCGCGATCGTCACGCTGTTCGGCTGCACCGCGGCGATGCCGGTGTTCACGCCCAACCTGATCTTCTCGGTCGAGACCGGCACCGGCGCGTCGTTGCTGAGCACCGCCGGCGGCGGCTCGATCTGGAACGGCCCGTGTTCGCCGATGGGTCGCTCGTGCGGCTCCGGCCCGACGATGGGCCTGCAGTCCGGCATCCGGCCGCCGACTGCGGCGATGGGCGTGCCCAGCTACGTCAACGCGTTCGCGCTGGCGCACACCAACCGCTACGTGCTGGAGCCGCAGAACCATGTGCTGCCGGTGTTCCCGCTCGGCGCGCCGGCCGGCTCGACCTGGGTCGACGTCGGTTCGCCGTTCCCGTGGAACCTGGTGTTCGTCGAGATCGTGTCGCCGGTGGTGCCTGGGTCGCTGCCGGCCTTCCCGTTCAGCCAGTTCTTCTTCCCCGACCTCTACGTGCCGAGCCTGTTCTTCTACCTGCCGGCGCCGACCGCGGGCGGCTACGCGACCTTCCCGATGCTGGCGATCCCGCCGCTGTGGAGCGGCAAGGTGTTGTTCCAGAGCGTCGGCTGGGGCGGCAACACGCTCGAACTGAGCACGCCGACCGTGATCGACGTGCAGTGACTGTGCGGGGATCGCGCGGGCCGGCCGGCGTCTTGACGAGACCCGGCTGGACCCGTGCAGTGGGGCGATGAGTGGAATGGACCCGATCGTGGCCGGCCGCGAGCGCGTGCTGATCCACCAGACCAAGGAATGGGGCGAGATCCTGCTCGGCTTCGAGGCGAAGAACCGCTTCGAGCTGAAGAGCGAGGCCGGCGAACTGCTCGGCTACGCGGCCGAGGAGGCGGCTGGCATCGGCCAGTGGTTCCTGCGCAACCTGCTGGGCCACTGTCGGCGCGCGTCGATCCACCTCTACGACGCGCAGGGCCAGCGCCTGGGCCGCGGCGAGAAGCCGTTCCGCTGGTTCTTCCACCGCATGGACGTGTTCGACGGCGAGCAGCGCGTCGGCGCCGTGCAGCGCAAGTGGGCGTGGTTCCACCGCATCTTCGCGATCGAGAACAAGGCGGGTGAGGCAGTGATGGAGCTGCGCAGCCCCTTCTTCCACCCGTGGACGTTCACGCTGACGTTCCAGGGCCATCCGGCCGGCGTGATCCGGAAGAAGTGGAGCGGGTTGCTGAAGGAGTGGTTCAGCGACGCCGACACCTTCGGCGTCGAGTTCGGCGCGCACGTGCCGGTCGAAGTGCGCAAGCTGCTGCTGGTCGCGACCTTCCTGGTCGACTTCACCTGCTTCGAGAACAACCAGGGCAGCGGTTCGGTGCTCGACGTCGTCGATCTCGCCGATTGACGCGGGCCGGCTTCGTGGCGGCGGTGTCAGCTTCCGGGCTGACCTCCGCGGTTGTCATTGAGCAGCTTGCGCAAGCGCTCCGGCGCCAGCTTGATCACCGCGTCGCATTGGAGTTCGTCCTCCGCCGCGGCCACGCGCCGGAGCCGTGCGACGTCCTCTGGATCGACGATATGCTGTTCGCGGGCAGCGCGCAGTTCTTCGCCGAGCACCACCAGTTCACGCGACATCTCCCATCCGGGTGCAGCGGTTGCCGTCGGCGATGGGCAGCCTGTGGGATGGCGTTGCTCCGACGGTTCCAGGGAAAGGAACCATCGCAGTGCCTCGCGCACCAGTTCGCTGCTCGATGAGTACAGCCCACGTCTGACTCTTTTTCGACAGTTGCTGGTTCGGCGCGGTCGGACGCTCCCAGGTGATTCGCGAACTGTGCGTCGCTGGCGCGTGAAATGTAGTGCCAACGATCGAGATTCTCCCGGTGGCTCGACGTT
>JBASWX010000635.1:0-1554 GCA_049276695.1 Planctomycetota bacterium | reverse complement strand
AACGTCGAGCCACCGGGAGAATCTCGATCGTTGGCACTACATTTCACGCGCCAGCGACGCACAGTTCGCGAATCACCTGGGAGCGTCCGACCGCGCCGAACCAGCAACTGTCGAAAAAGAGTCAGAGGCGGCGGCCTTGTCGGTAGGCGGCGAGCAGCCGTTGCAGCCGGGCCCGCCGTGTCCCGTCGGCCTTCGCCGCCATGATCCAGTGCACGACCTTGCGCCGGTAGGAAGGGGCCTGCGCGTCGTGGAACCGGGCCAGGGCCGGCTCGGCAACGAGCTGCCGCTGCAGGGCCGGGGCGAGTGCGGCCGGTTGCGTGCGTTCGTACGAGTAGGTGCGCGACTTCGCCGCGGTGCGGGCTGCGAACGCGGCGTGCCCGGCTGGCATCACCTCGCCGGCGGCGGCGAGTCGTTGCAAGCGCGTGATGTTGCGCGCGCTCCAGGTGCTGCCCGGCTGGCGTGGCGTGAAACGGACCGTGTAGCGATCGGCGTCGAGCCGGCGCCGCACGCCGTCGATCCAACCGAAGCACAGCGCCTGGTCGACCGCGTCGGCCCAGGTCAGCGCCGACCGGTCGCTCGCCACTCGCCGCAATCCGACCAGCACTGCGGTCGCGGTTGCATGGTGCCGGCCCAACCAGGAACGGAAAGCCGCCGGGTCGGCGAAGAACGTCGCCGCGTTGGCGCGCAGACTCCTGGCCTTGGCCGGCGGCAGCTCGGCGTTCTCGGCGATCCGTGCGCGCACCAGCCGGCGTACCAGCGCCTGCGGCAGCGGCTTTGCGGGCATGAACCGGATCGTGCCGCCGCTGGCGTCGAGCCCGGCGACCAGCGAGCGGTACTCGCGCAGCGTGCGCGCGCTCATCAGGTACAGCGCGCAGTGCTTCGACGTGGCGCCGATGCCGACCAGCATGCGCCCGAGCCGGAACGCGGCGATGCCGTAGCTGACCCTCTCCTCGGCGCCGGGCGCGACCGTGCGGATCGTGCGCCGCAATGCCTGCAGCGCGCGGCGTTGCGGCGCCGGCAGGGCAGCGAGGTAGCGGTCGATCGGCGTCGGCACGCTCACTCGGCTTGCGGGTCTGGCGCCTGCGCGTTGCGCCAGAGTTCCTGGTACTTCGCACGCACCGATGGGTGGAGCTGGTCGCCGAAGTGCTCGCCGAGGCGGTTCACGATGATCAGCCGGCTGACGTCGGCGAGATCCTGGAGTCGGTGTGGCAACGAGGTCCCGCTTGCCAGCTTCAGCTCGATCAGCTTTGCCAGTGCCAGGTACCGCATGCCGGTCTTCTCGATCACGTCTTCGGTAGGATCGGGGAACACGATGCCGCGCGGCGTGCCGTCTCCAGGGATGCCGCCGGTCACCAGGAAATCGATCGGCACCCG
Source organism: Planctomycetota bacterium (assembly GCA_049276695.1). Lineage (GTDB taxonomy): Bacteria > Planctomycetota > UBA1135 > UBA1135 > UBA2386 > UBA2386. Next base: position 180 of record JBASWX010000635.1, on the reverse strand, counting down.
CTTGTCGGTATCGCGTACTCCGCGGCTGCCGGGGAACCGCTCGAGCCAACCGAGCCCCATCTCAGGCTCGGCTGCGCCTCGCCCGAAACCCAACCTGGCAGCGTGATCGCGTGAGTTGAGCGATGGAGTCGCCATCGACGTCGCGGAAGGAGGAACACGGCGTCGTCCGCGGGTACACAG
>JBASWX010000634.1:0-2009 GCA_049276695.1 Planctomycetota bacterium | reverse complement strand
AACGTCGAGCCACCGGGAGAATCTCGATCGTTGGCACTACATTTCACGCGCCAGCGACGCACAGTTCGCGAATCACCTGGGAGCGTCCGACCGCGCCGAACCAGCAACTGTCGAAAAAGAGTCAGAGTCTTGTTCCAGGCAATGCACCACCCGGAGACCAACCGCGGACGGTGGATCTCGGGCACCAGGAAGGGCCGCGCCGGAGCGCGGCGGTCAGACGGAGGCGAGCACCGCGCGGCAGCATGCCGCGAAGGGTGGTGCGGGGCAATCGGGCTTGCCGCCAGACCCACGGCATGGCCGGTCGGCACGGTGTGCAGACGAGGGCTTGGGTGCTTTGGGTGCTCGATGCAGGCCGACGCAGCGCGATACAGTCGCGGGCGTGAATCCACCCTCGGGCTCGGGCCATGGTGCGCTGGTCGCGCGCGCGCTCGCAGGCGACCGATTGGCCGTCGAAGCATTGCTGGTCGAGAGCCTGCCGTGGCTCGAGGCGTACCTGCGGCTGCAGGTCGGCGGGGCGCTGCGCAAGAAGGAGTCGTTGTCGGACCTCGTGCAGTCGGTCTGCGTCGAGGCGCTGCGCGACCTGTCGAAGTTCGAGTTCCGCGGCGAGGGCCAGTTCCGGCACTGGTTGTGCAAGCACGCGTTGCACAAGGTCGTCAACAAGCGCGAGTACTACGACGCGCAGAAGCGCGACATGGCGCGCGAGGTCGGCCTCGGCCAGGGCGGCAGCGGCGACAGCGTCGCGTCGGTGCTGCAGTGCTACGCATCGCTGTGCACCCCGAGCCGGCACGCGGCGGGGCGCGAGGAACTGGCGCGTTTCGAGGCCGCGTTCGACACGCTGCCCGAGGACATGCGGGAAGCGATCACGCTGCGCCGGATCGTCGAACTCGAGTACGACGCGATCGCTGCGGCGATGCAGCGCAGCGAGGGCGCAGTGCGCAACCTGGTCTACCGGGGGCTGGCGCGGTTGTCCGGCCTGTTGCAGAACAGCGGGGCGGATCGGCCTTCGTCGCCACCGGCGTGACGAGGTGGATCCGGGGGTTGTTCGCCCCCATCGGGACGCCATGATCGGCCGGCGTTCCACTGCCATGCGCTCCGCTCCGCTCGCCGTCCGCGTTGCGATCGCGATTGCCGTCGGCTCGACGATGCCGGCGCAGTCGGGGCACTGGGCGTACCGGCCTATCGTGCGACCGGTGGTGCAGGTCAGCGATGACGGCGCGTGGCGGGCTGGCTTCGATCCGTTGGTGCTCGCGGCGATGCGCGCGCACGGTCTGTCGCCGTCGCCGGCAGCACCGCGCGCCGCGTGGCTGCGGCGGGTCGAATTCGACCTGACCGGGTTGCCGCCGACGGTGGCCCGGCTCGACGCGTTCCTCGCCGACGCCGCACCCGACGCCGAGGCCAAGGCGCGCGTCGTCGACGAACTGCTGCGTAGCTCCGCGTACGCCGAACGCTGGACCCAGTGGTGGCTCGACCTCGCGCGTTACGCCGACAGCCAGGGTTACGAGAAGGACGACCTGCGCCGCACGATGTGGCGGTACCGCGACCAGGTGCTGGCGGCGTTCGCGGTGGACCAGCCGTTCGACCAGTTCACGATCGAACAGCTCGCGGGCGACCTGCTGCCCGGAGCGACCGACGCGCAGCGGCTGGCGACCGCGTTCCATCGCCAGACGATGACCAACACCGAAGGCGGCACCGACGACGAGGAGTTCCGCGTCGCTGCCGTGGTCGACCGCGTCGACACCACGATGTCGGTGTGGATGGGCAGCACGCTGGGTTGCGCGCAGTGCCACGACCACAAGTACGATCCCTTCAGCCAGCGCGAGTTCTTCCAGCTGTTCGCGTTCTTCGACCAGACCGAGGACAGCGATCGGCCCGATGACGCGCCGACGTTGCGGGTGCCGACGCTGCAGCAGCAGGCGGCGACCAAGGCGATCGAACTGGAACTGACGGCGGTGCGCCGGCGGCTGGTCGCGCCGCCGGCGGCGGTGGCGGCGTGGGTGGAAGCGCAGCGG
>JBASWX010000633.1:0-3281 GCA_049276695.1 Planctomycetota bacterium | reverse complement strand
GCGCAGACGAACGAACGCGCGGCGATCGACGCCGCGAAGCGCGCCGAGACCGCGCGCGAACAGGAGGCTGCGGCCCGGCGGACCGCCGAACGCATCGGCGCATTCGTCGTGACGGCACTGTCGTCGGGCGACGCGACGCTTGGCGGCGGCCAGGAGACCACGATCCTCGCCGCGATGGGCCGGGCGATCGCCGACCTCGATGGCGGCCGCCTCGCGGACGAACCCATGGACGAGGCGGCGTTGCGCGGCACGATCGCGAACATCCTGCGCAACAACGGGCAGGGCGAACGGGCGTACGAGCAGGCCAGCAAGTCACTGGAGCTGTACCGCCGCGTGCACCCGGGCGACCATGACGACGTCGCCGTGAGCCTCAACGACGTCGCCCGCGCGGCCGACCAGATCGGCGAACTGGACGAGGCCGAAGCGCTGACGCGGGAGTCGCTGCAGATGTACGAACGGCTGCACGCCGGCGACCACATCGGCAAGGCGGCGCTGCTGGGCAACCTCGGGCACATGCTGCAGTTGCGCGGCCGGCTGTCCGAGGCCGAGCCGATGCTGACCGCAGCACTCGCGGCGATGCGGCGACTGACGGGGGACGGCGAGGGCGTTGCCAAGTGCCTCGACAATCTCGCCAAGGCGGAGGGCGACCTCGGGCGCGCCGAGCTCAGCGTCGCCCACATGCGCGAGGCGCTGGCCATCCGCGAACGGCTGCACGCCGGCGACCACCCGGATCTCGCGATCGGCCTCGGCAATCTCGGCGCCACGCTCGGGGAACGCGGCGACCACCAGGAAGCCGAAGAACTGTTCGAGCGCTCGCTGGCGATGCGGCGCCGGCTCTACCAGCAGCCCCACCCGCACCTCGTCGAGGCGCTCACCAATCTGGCGTTCCTGCGCGCCACGCGCGGTCGCGCGCGCGAAGCCGAGCCGCTGCTGGTCGAGGCCGCGGCGATGGGGCAGCAGCTGTTCGCCGGCGACCATCCGAAGCTCGCGCACTGTCTGTACACGCTCGGCACCGTCCGGCTCGCGCTCGAACAGTTCGAAGCCGCGGCGGCAGCGTTGCGCGACTCGGTCGCGATGCACCGCCGGCTCTACCCGGGCGACCACCCGGGCATCGCGATGAGTCTCGCGAGACTCGCACTGGCCTGCCAGGCGACGCAGGCGACGGAGCCGGCACGGCAGGCCTTCGACGCGGCGATCGACATGCTGCGCCGGCTGCCCGGTGCGTCGCGGGAGCTGCTCGGGGTCCTGTGGCAGTCGAGTCAGGCGCGCATCGCCGCCGGCGATCGCGCCGCGGCCATCGCGGAACTGGAGGAACTGGTCGGTCGCGCCGCGTCGACGTTGCCCGCCGACTCGCCGAAGTTGCGAACGTGGCGCGAAGCGCTGGCGCAGCAGCAAGCCGCCGGCGGTGGCAAGTAGTCACCGCTGCCCGCGGCGAGTCCTCGTCAACCGAGATCGAGCACGAAGTCGAAGCGGCCGAGCATGCCGGCGCCGGCCTTGTCCTGGGCGATCACCAACGCCGGGTCGAAGATCTCGTCCTTGCCGTTGCTCGGCTCGCCGGGGAAGTAGACCTGCGTCGTCAGGTTGAGTGCCCCGGGGTCGGCCGGCACGTCGGCGCCGTTCGGCTGCACCTTCACGTGGATGTGCCGCGTGCGGCCGGGATAGAGGCCGGGCACGATCGTCTCGAGGCGATAGCGGCCCTCGGCGTCGGTGAACTGGTGCCCGCGCAGCCGGAACGCCCGCACGTCGTAGACGCCGGCGTCGTCGCACTGCCAGAAGTCGAGCAGCGCGTTCGCGAGCGGCTTGCCGCGCTTGTCGAGCACGCGGCCGGTGAGGTCGAGCGGCGTGCCGGCCATGCCCGGTTCGCGCAGCGTCGAACGGCTGCTCGAGAACAGCCGGTAGAACGGCCCCTCGTCGTTGTCGGGCGTCGGCTCGGGGCCGCCGGGATTGCGGAGCGCGCGACCTGGCGAGGCGCAGGCCTGCAGCAGGGCAGCGGTCGGCAGGGCGGCGGCAGCGGACCACAGGATGCGACGACGGGAGAGCACGGGTTCGGTGGTCATGGTCAGGGCGGGAAGGCTACGGCGAGAGAGGAGGGGAAGGCGTGCGTTCCGCGGCGGCGGGATCACGAAACCCGCATTCCGCGGCGGCAACCCTCTTCGCGCCCGCCCCCAGGAATCCTGATCCGCGTCGAGCCGGGCGCGCGCTTCCCCTGTCGAGCCCGCGAACGCAACCACCGTGTCCGACCCCCAAGACCAGACCCTCGCTCCGAACGACCCCGGCAAGGACCGCCGCTCCGTGCTCGACCTGCTGCGCGCCCGCAACGGCACGGTCTCCAAGGTCCTGCTGCCCGACAGCGGCTCGGAGCACGGCGTCTCGCCGATCGTCGCCGCCGGCGGGGTCGCCAAGAAGCTCGCGCCGCAGGGCCGCGCCAGGTACCAGATCCTGGGCGAGATCGCGCGCGGCGGCATGGGCGTGATCCTCAAGGGTCACGACGGCGACCTCGGCCGCGACCTCGCGATCAAGGTGCTCGACGCCGAGTTGGCGAAGAACCCCGCGGTGGTCGCGCGGTTCGTCGAGGAGGCGCAGATCGGCGGCCAGCTCCAGCACCCCGGCATCGTGCCGGTCTACGAGCTCGGGCTGATGGCCGACGAGGCGCCGTACTTCACGATGAAGCTGGTGAAGGGGCGCACGCTGTCGGCGCTGCTGACGCAACGCAAGTCGACCGCCGAGAACCGCACGCGCCTGCTGCAGATCTTCGAGTCGGTGTGCCAGACGCTCGCCTATGCGCACAGCAAGGGCGTGCTGCACCGCGACGTGAAGCCGGCCAACATCATGGTCGGCGCGTTCGGCGAAGTGCAGGTCGTCGACTGGGGCCTCGCCAAGGTGCTGCACCGCGGCGGCGTCGCCGACGAGCGGCGCGCCAAGCACAGCGTGTTCACGATCATCGAGACCGTGCGCAGCGGCCCGGGCTCGTCGGGCTCGGACTCGATCATCGGCTCGGTGATGGGCACGCCGGCCTACATGTCGCCGGAGCAGGCGCAGGGCGAGGTCGAGAAGCTCGACGAGCGCGCCGACGTGTTCTCGCTGGGCGCGTCGCTGTGCGAGATCCTGACCGGCCGGCCGCCGTACGAAGGCAGCGACGCCGAGCCGACGCTGCTGCTGGCGGCGCGCGCCCGGCTCGATCCGGCGCGCGAACGCGTCGCCGCGTGCGATGCCGATCCGCTGCTGAAGAAGCTGTGCCTCGAGTGCATGACGCCGGCGCGCGACGCGCGGCCGCGCGATGC
>JBASWX010000632.1:0-8085 GCA_049276695.1 Planctomycetota bacterium | reverse complement strand
CGTTCGTGCTGCGCCACCTCGGTGTCGCCGCCAGCTACCCGCGGCAGACCACGCTGCGGCTCGAACTGCCGCCGGCCGGGCCCGACCTGCAGCGCACCGACCGCGACACGACCACCGAGATCGTGGTGCCGGCCGGCGCCGACCTGCACGTCTCCGTGCACGCGCTCGGCAGCGTGCCGAAGGAAGCGTTCCTGGTCGTGCGTTCGCTGCGCGACGGTGCTGGCGGTGAGCAACGCGCGCTGGCGATGAGTCCGCGGCCGGGCGACCGTTTCCGCCACGTCTTCCGCCGCCTGTCCGGCAGCTTCGAGTTCCACGCCCGCGGCGGCGACGACGAACACGGCGACCGCACCGTGCTGGTGCGCACGGTGCACCCACCGCAGGTCTTGACCGTGCAGGCGACCGTGCGCCCCCCCGCCTACACCGGGATCGCCAGCGTCGAACAGCGCGGCGGCGCGATCGAAGCGCTGGTCGGCAGCGAAGTCGACCTGTCGGTCGCGACGACGACGGCCGTGCGCAGTGCGACGATGGTGTTCCTGGAGAGCGGGCGCCGGCTGCCGATGACCGCCGACACGCCGCTCGACGACAGCGGCGTCGCCGCCGCGTGGCGCGCGCGCTTCCGCGTCGAGGCTTCCGACCGTTACCAGGTCGACCTGGTCGCCGACAACGGCCTGCGCAACCCGACGCCCGGCACCTGGCCGATCGCCGCGCTGACCGACTACGCGCCGATCGGACGCTGGCTGCTGCCCGAGGACGAAGGCCTGGTGCTGCTGCCGACGGCGCTGTTGTGCCTGCGGCTCGAGGCCCGCGACGACTTCGGCCTGTCGGCGGTCGAACTGGCGGTGGCGCACGGCAACGACGCCGGCAGCGCGCGCGCACTGCTGCCCTCGGCGACTCCCGCGCCGACCAGCGTCGTGCTGACCGAGGTGCTCGAGGTGCGCGAACTGGTCGGCGCCACCACCACTGGCAACGACGGCCTGGTGCTGCACGCGGTTCTGCGCGACACCCGGGCCCCGGTTGCGGGCAGCACCGACCTGCCGCCGCGCATCGTGCAACTGGTCGACAGCGGCCAGCTCACCGCGACGATCGCGCGGCTGTTCCGCGGCCTGCGGCAGGAGGTCGAGCAGGCGCTCGACATCGCCACCGACCGCCGCCAGGCGCTCGAAGAACTCGGCAGCCGCACCGCGGTGCCGTCAGTCGAACTGGCGCAGGCGCTGACCGGGATCGAAGTCGGCCACGGCCGCGTCGCCAGCACCGTCGAACGCGTGCACCGCGGCCTGATGCGCGCATTCGACCTGCACCTGTGGAACCGGCTGGAGCCGAGCCAGAACGCCGCCGAGGTGGTCGCCGCCTACCGCCAGCACGCTGCAGCGCTGCGCGAGCCATTGGCGCTCGACCCGGCGTTCTACCGCGAGGTCGCCGCGCGCCGCGCCGCCGGCACGCTCGGCGCGCTCGAGCAGTGCCTCGATCCGATCCTGGGCATGATCGCGCTCGCCGACCAGGTCGGCAGCGGCGACGCCCCGGCGGTCGCGCGCGCGCTGGCCGAGGCCCAGGTCGCCAAGGGCACGGCCGAACGCGAGGCACTGCAGGCGAACGCGATCACCGGCCAACGCCGCATCGAGCAGGCGCTGACCACCCTGTTGTCGCGGCTCGAGGAATGGAACGACTACCAGGATCTGGTCCAGGAAGTGCGTTCGCTGCGCGACAGCGAACGCGACCTGCACAACCGGACCCAGGAACTGCGAGGCAAGAAATGAACCCGACCTCCCCGGCCCTGTGCTGGCTCCTGCTCGCGGCGTCGACCGGATTGCCCACGGCACTGCCCGCCCAGGACGACCCGGCGTTGCTCGAACGCCTGCGCGGCGACCAGGACGCGATCCTGCGCAAGGCCGAGCGCCTGCAGGGGCTGATGCAGCGGCTGCAGCAGCGTTACCAGCGCGAGAACAAGCCGGAGCAGGTCAAGCTGCTGGTCGAGGGCCTCGCCCACCTCGACCGTTCCGGCATCCTGCGCGACATCGCGTCGATCCGCGACGACCTCGCGGCGACCGCGCTGACCGAAGCGCTGCGCAAGCAGAAGGACGTCGTCGACGACCTGGAACGCCTGCTGGCGATCCTGCTCGAACGCAACTCGATCGAGAACCTGCAGCAGGAGCTCGCCAAGATCGAGGCCGAAGCGAAGACCGCGCGCGAACTGGCCGACCGCCAGCGCGAGCTGATGGAGCGCACTGCCGAGACCATGCGCACGCCGCCGACGCCCGCCGAGCAGGCGCTGCTCGACCGGCTCGCGGAGCTGCAGCGCCAGCAACGCACCGAGGCCGAACGCAACATGCGCCAGGCCGGCGCGCGGCGGCCGTTCCTCGAGAGCGCGCTCGAACGCGTCCGCGAACTGCTCGCCAGCCAGCAACAACTCGAAGCTGGCATCGCCGACGAACAGAGCGGCCGCACGCCGGTGGCGCGCGCCGCCGGCTTCGACCTCGGCGAGCTGACGCAGCGGGTCAAGGAACTGTCTGGCGAACTGCGCGATCAGGCCAAGACGCAGGCGCTCGGCGACGACGCCAGGGCCCTGCAGAAGGAAGCCGCCGGCGCCGACCAGGCCGCCGCGCAGCAGGCGCGCGATCGCTTCGCGGCCGGCCTGCGTGAGGCGCCCAAGCGCGGCACCAGCACCGAGGGCAAGGCCACCGACCCGGACTGGGCGAAGGTGCGCGAACGGCTGCAGGCTGCCGGCGAAGGCGCCACCCCGGCCGAGCGCGACGAACTGGCCAAGGTCGGCGAGGCCGGTTCCGAGCTCGCGGGCCGCCGCGACCAGGAGGCGCGCACGCAGAACACCAAGACCGGCCAGTCGCTGGCCGACGCCGCCGCCAAGGTGGCCGAGCGCCTGCGCACCACCGCAGCTGGCCGTGCCACGCCGGCCGATCCCAAGACCGATCCGGCCGCCGCGGTCGCCGAAGCGCAGCAGCGGCTGACCGAAGCCGCGACCGCGAGCGAGACGGGCGATCTGCCGCAGGCGCAGAAGAAGGTCAACGAGGCGATGGCCGCCCTCGACCGGGCGCAGCAGGAACACCAGCGGCAGAACCCCGACGCCGCCCGCAAGGCCGCCGAGATGGCGGCCGAAGCCGCGAGCACCGCGCAGGAACTGCACAACGCGCCCGCCGGCGAGACCGCCGAGCAGCAGGCCGGCGGCAAGTTGGACGAAGCCAGCAAGGCCCTGCGCGACGTCGCCGCGGCGAGCGAGCAGGCCGAACGCGCCAGCCAGGACAACCGCAACCAGGCCGCCGCCACCAGCAAACAGGCGCTGCAGGACGCCGAACACATGCTGCAGGAAGCGCTGCAGCGCGCCAATCAGGGCAACCAGCAGGACCAGCAGGACGCCGCCGCGCGCCAGCAGCAGCTGGCGACCGCCGCCAAGGCGGCCGCCGAACAGGCGCAGGTGCAAGCCCAGCGCGGCAACCTGTCCAAGGCCCAGGCCGAGCAGGCACAGCAGGGCCTGCAGCAGGCGCAGGAGCGCATGCAGGCCGCCGCCGGCAAGCTGCAGCAGGGCCAGCAGGCCAGCGCCGCTACCGACCAGGCCGAGGCCGCCGACGCGATCGAGCGCGCGATGCAGGGCCTGGACCAGAAGCGCCCGCCGACCCAGGACCAGCAGCAGCAACTGCAACAGCAGGCCAAGGCCCAGCAGGAGCTGGCCGAGGACATCATCGCCTTGGCCAAGGAGCTGAAGCAGCGCGACAACAAGGCCGCGCAGCGCAAGGTCGACGCCGCGGCCGACGCCGCGAAGAAGGCGCAGCGCGCAATGGAGCAGGGCGATCCCGAGGAGACGCAGCAACAGCAGGAGCAGGCCCGCCAGAACCTCGAGGACGCCGCCAAGGAGCTCGAGGAGGAGAAGGACCGCTACCAGGACCTGCGCCAGGAAGAGCTGCTGTTCCGGATGAAGGACGAGCTGCAGCAGTTCCTCGAGCGGCAGCGGCCGATCACCGCACAGACCGTGGAAGCGCAGAAGTCACTGACCGCCGAGGGGCTGGCCCGCGCCGTGCGTCGCAAGCTGAACCAGCTGGGTGAGGAGGAGCAGGAGCTGTCGGGCAAGCTCGACTTCCTGGTCGCGGCGCTGACCGAGGAGGGCAACCTGGTCTACCAGACGGTGCTGAAGGCCAACGTCGAGGACCTCGAGGAGGTCGCGCGGCGGCTGTCCGGCCGCAACCCCGACGTCGGTTCGTTCACGACGCTGCTGCAGCAGGACGTCGAACGGCGCAGCGAGGAGCTGTTGAAGGCGCTCGAACGCGAACGGCAACGCCGCGACCAGCAGCGCCGCGAGCAGCAGCAACAGCAGCAACAGGACAAGGGCAAGAACCGCTTCGACCCGCAGCGACAGAAGCTGGTGTCGCTGATCGCCGAACTCGAGATGCTGAAGCAGCTCGGCATCGACACCCGCACCGCCGCCGACAACCTGCGGGCGCTGGTCGAATCACGCGCCGACGACGTCATCGCCGACGTCGAGGTCGCGATGATCGAGCGGCTGGCCAACCGGCACGGCGAGATCACGAAGCTGTTCCAGCAGATCAAGGCCGGCGTCGAGGCGACGCTGCAGCAGATGCAAGGCAACCAGGAAGACCAAGGAGGCGGCCGTGGCCGCTGAACCGATGCGCGTTCCCCCGTTCGCCGCGGCCCTGCTGGCCGCGTTCCTGGCTGCCCCGTCCGTCCGCGCGCAGGACCCGATGCGCGAGATCCAGGAGATCGCGCGCGCCGTCGACGAGCAGTTGCAGGAGATCGACCGCCTGCTGCTCGAGTCTGGCAAGAAGGGCGCTCCGCGGCAGACGCCGAAACAGAACCTGACACAGGCGCGCGAACGCAGCCAGGCGGTCGAGGACGGCATCAACCGCCTGATCGAGAAGCTGAACGAGATGAAGAACCAGCGCGGCGGCTCTGGCCAGCCCGACTCGCAGAACCAGGACCAGCAGCAGGACCCGCAGAACCAGGATCAGCAGCAGCAGGACGGCCAGCAGCAGGGCAAGCAGCAGCAGCAGGGTCGCCAGCAGGGCCAGCGCAACCGCAACGAGAACCAGACGCCGGACATCGTGCCGCGGCAGCAGGGCGAGCAGCAGGGCCAGCAGGGTCAGCAGCAGCAGCCTGGCCAGCCGCAACCGGGGCAGGGCCAGCAGGGTCAGCAGCCGCAGCAGCCGGGCGGCGACGGCCAGCCGCAGGGCGGCCAGGAATCCCCCGATGGCGGCACCAACAAGCGCGGCAACCGGCAACCCGAACCGCAGACCGGCCCGGGCCAGCCCGGCACCGGCGACGGCAACTGGGGCGAGCTGCAGCCGTACATGAACTTCCTGAAGAACCGCGGCTCGAACGCGCCGCAGATCCCCGAGAAGTTCCGCAAGTACTGGGAGGCCTACCTGAAGCAGAAGCAGGGTCCCGGCGGCGGCGGCGGCAAGTAGCAGGACCGCTCCGATCGCGGTCTTGCCCCTCGCCCTCGGCGCCGTCAGTGGAAGCCGTCGGCGGCGAGGATCGGCTCGCGCCGCGCGCCGACGTTCAGGCAGATCGCGATCGCCAGCAGCGTCGCCATGGTCGAACTGCCGCCGTAGCTGAGCAACGGCATCGGCAGCCCGGTCGCCGGCACCAGCCAGCCGCACACCGCAACGTGCAGCAGCGCCTGGGTGCCGATCCAGGTCGCGACGCCGACGCAGCAGAGGCGGCCGAAGCGTTCGCGGGTCCGCATCGCGATCGCCAGCAGGCCGTGCGCGAGCAGCAGCACGAGGCCGAGGACCAGCACGCAGCCGAACCAACCGGTCTCCTCGCCGACCACCGCGAACAGGTAGTCCTCGCTGCGGTACGGCAGGAAGTCCCAGCGGTTCTGCGGCCCCTGGCCGATGCCGAAGCCGGTCCAGCCGCCGGCCCCCATCGCGATCAGCGCCTGCCACGGCTGGTAGCCCGGGCCGCGCAACACCTCCCGCACGTGCTGCGTGTCGAGGTTGCCGTCGTGCCAGGTCCAGTGCTGCAGCCACACCGCGATGCGTTCCTTCTGGTAGTCGTGCAGCACCTCGACCCACGCGAACGCGGCGACCACGAGACCCACGGCGACCAGGGCGATGATGCTGCGACCGGAAGCGCCGGCCGCGTAGCACATCGCCAGCAGCACTGGCCCGAACACCAAGGCACTGCCGAGGTCGGGCTGCGCCGCGACCAGCAGGGCAGGCACCGCCGCGACCGCCATCGGCACCAGCAGCCCGTCGAAGGTGCGGGCGCGGCTCTTGAAACGCAGCAGCGCCGCCAGCGCCAGCACGACGCCGAGCTTGGCGAACTCGCTCGGCTGCACCGAGAAACCGGGGAACGCGTACCAGCGGCGCGCGCCGTTGATCTCGGGCGCCAGCAACGGCAGCCCGGCGAGCGCCAGCACGCAGGCGCCGTACAGCAGCCACGACAGCCGCAGCACGTGTACGTAGTGCGGCAGCAGCACGAAGAAGCCGACGCCGAGCCCGCAGACCGCGAACAGCGCCTGCCGGCCCTGCTGGCCGGCGAACGCGCCCTCGTCGATCGTCGCCGAGCCGATGAACACGAGACCGCACAGGCACACGCCGGCGGTCAGCAGCACCAGCCGCGCATCGACGTTGGCCAGCACCGCCAGCCGGCGCTTCTCCGCAACGACGTTCATCGCCCGCCCCCCGGCAACAGCCAGCGCTGCTGCAGCACGGGATCGGCCTGCAGGGCCGTCAAGAAGTCGACGACGGTCTGGCCGGCGGCATCGCCGCCGTGGGTCTTGTCCTTGACCCAGTAGACGACCGCGCAGAAGCACAACTGCGCGCCGGCCCCGCCGGCCTCGGGCAGCCAACCGGCGAACCAGGCGTTGTTCTCGTTGTCCCGACGACCGACCTCGGCAGTGCCGGTCTTGCCGCAGACGCCGAGTTCGTCCAGCTTCGGCAGCTTCCGGGCGGTGCCGCGCTGCACACAGGCCCGCAGCCCTTCCTGCACGATCGCCAGCTCGCGGCCGACGTCGTCGAGCGGCACGCCCGGCCGCGGCGCGACCGACAGACCCAGCGTCGGCAGCGAACCGGTGGCCAGACCCGCGTAGGCGCGCGCGACGTGCAGCGGCGACGCTTCGACGCCGTAGCCGACCGCGCGCTGCGGCAGCGCCGTGATCTCGTCGTCGCGCCGCGGGTGTGCCGCACGCAGGCCCGACACCGTCGGCTGCCAGCACGCCGCGAATGGATCGACACCGTCCGCCGCCGGCTTCGTCAGGCCGAAGCGGCGCAGTGCGCGCGCGATGCCCTCGTCGCCGAGCCCGATGCCGCACTGGTAGTAGAAGACGTTGCACGACTCGGCCAGCGCCTCGACCGGGTCGCGCCCACCGGCACCGTGCGCGTGGCTGCAGTACCACGTGTGGCCCTCGTGGCGAAAGCGGTAGTTGCAGTCTTCCAATGTCGCCAGCGCCCGGTGCGGCCGGCCGGCCGCTTCGCACTGCAGCTGCTCGACCAGCACGAACGGCTTCACCACCGAGCCGAGGTCGCCGTTCAGCACCCACACCACGCCCGGCAGGTCGCGCGGCGACGGACTCACCACCGGCGCACCGGCGTAGGCCAGCACGTCGCCGGTGCGCGCGTCGATCACCGCCAGCGCCGCTTCGACCTTGTCGGCATCGCTCGCATCGTCGTGCAGGTTGCGCATGCGCTGCCAGGCCGAGGCCACCGCCGCTTCCGCCAGGCGCTGCAGGTCGAGGTCGAGGGTCGTGCGCACGTCGTTGCCGGCCATCCCGCGCAGGTGGCCCCACTGCCGATGTTCGCGCCGGCGGCTGTCCTGCTCGACCAGCCGCAGGCCGAGCCGGCCGTTCAGCTCGTCGTCGAACGCCGACTCGAGCCCGGTGGTGCCGCGCCGCTCGTGCTGCCGCATGCTGCGCACCCAGGTCGCGCGCGCCTCGGCTGCCACCTGGTCGCGGTCGACCGGCGCTCCGGCGTCGTCGACGGCGGCGAGGCCTTCGAGCCAGTCGGCGGGCAGTTCCCGTTCCAGGCGCGCTTCCAGCCAATCCTCACCAGGCAGCGCGCGGTCGAGTTCGACGACGTCGCCGAGCAGCACGCGCAGCGGGCTGTCGGCCACGGTGCGCAC
>JBASWX010000631.1:0-3079 GCA_049276695.1 Planctomycetota bacterium | reverse complement strand
GGCGTGGAGCGAGCAGGACGCGGCGCGCTTCCTCGGCAGCTTCGAACTGCCGCGCGGCGGCGGGCTGTTCCGGATCGAACGCTGCGCGACCGGGCTGCAGCTCGCCGGCATCGGCCTGCAGGCTTCGGCGCGGCTGCAGGCCGGCCGCTGGCCGCCGCCCGGCGAGGACCGGCTGCGCAAGGCCGAGGACCGCGGCCTGTCGCTGCTGCACAAGGTGCTCGCCGACGACGCCAGCGTCGACGGGCAGGGCTTCGAGTCCGCGTCGGTCGGGACCACCGCGCGGCAGGAACTGCGCGAGTGGGTCGCGAAGAACGGCAAGCCGGCGCGCGTCGACTACGCCGGCACGACCACTGCCGGGCACGGCGAGACCTGGTTCCGGTTGCAGTCGGCCGGCGCCGAGGCCATGGTGCGCGCCGCCTGGAACGCGCGCGGCGAGTGGCTGCGCTGCGCGATCGCCGCCGAGCCGTTCCCGTTCGTGGTGCCGCTGGTGCCGGTGCGCGCCGACGTCGCGATCGGCACGCTCGCCGACGGCACCGAGGTGGTGCTGACGATGGAGGGCGCCAAGGACCGCCGCGTGCTGGTGTTCGAGGACAGCACGCCCGGCGAAGCCGGCCTGCTCGACTGCCCGCAGGCGCCGCCGGGCCGCTGAAGTCGCCGAGCGGCGCTACAGCGACGACAGGAACGCGACCAGCGCCTGTTGGTCCTGTTCCGACAGGGACAGCGCCTTCAGGCGCGGATCGAGGTGCGGGTTCTGGTTGCCGCCGCGCGCGTAGAACGCGACGACGTCGTCCAGCGTGCGCAGCGAACCGTCGTGCATGTACGGCGCGGTCAGCCGCAGCCCGCGCAGCGTCGGCGTCTTCCATGCGCCGGTGTCGCCGTCGTCCTTGCTGACGTGCGCGCGTCCCGGCTCGGGTTTGCCGTCGACCACGCCGACGCCGGTGTTGTGGAACTGCTCGTCGGTGAACAGCGGCGGCACGTGGCACTTCCAGCAGCCGCCCTTGCTCTCGAACACCCACTGGCCGTGGCGCTGCAGCGGCGTCATCGCGCCGGGGTCGCCCTTCAGGAAACGGTCATAGGGTGCGTCGCCGGCGACGATGCCGCGCACGAACGTAGCCAGCGCCCGCTGCACGGCCGCCGGCGTCGCCGGGCCGCCGGCCGCGCGCTGGAAGCGCTCGCGCCACGCGACTTCGCCGTTCAGCCGTTCGATCGCCGCCGGCACCGTGTGTCCCATCTCGCGCGGATCGGCGATCGGTTCGAGCACGAACTCCTCGAGGCTCGCCGAACTGCCGTCCCAGCGCTGCAGCGTCGCCCAGCCGCGGTTCCACAGCGCTGGCGCGTGGCGTGCCGCCTTCTGGCCGCCGATGCCCGGCGGCTGCGGGTCGGGATGCGCGAAGCCGGTCGCGGCCGGATGGCAGCTCGCGCACGACACCGAACGATCGCGGCTCAGCACGCCGTCGTGGAACAGTTCGCGGCCGAGCTCGAACAGTGCCGCGGTCGGCTCGTAGCCGACCGGCGCCGGCATCTTCGGCAGTCCATTCGGCGGCGTCTGCAGGAACGCGAACGCCGGGGCCGCCGGTTCGAAGCGCTGCGCGGCCAGGGTGGCCGGCGCCGCGATCGCGGCGAGCAGCAGCGCCAGCGGGCGCAGCAGCGGGCGCGCGTTCACTGTGCGCCGAACACCATCGCGGTCGTCGACCGGAAGGTGTCGCCCGGTGCGAGGATCGTCGACGGGAACGCCCGCTGGTTGACGCTGTCGGGCGCGTGCTGGGTCTCGAGGCAGCAGGCGCTGCGCTGCGCGTAGGTCCTGCCGCCCTTGCCGGTCTGCCCGCGCAGCCAGTTGCCGCTGTAGAACTGAAGGCACGGCTCGGTGGTGCGGATCGTCAGCCAGCGCCCGCTCGCGGCGTCGCGCAGGCGGCAGATGTCGCGCATCGCGGCGCCCTCGCGCAGCACGTAGTTGTGGTCGTAGCCGACGGCCGGCGTGCCGGTGACCGCGTCGAGGCGGTGCCCGATCGCGATCGGCTTCTGGAAGTCGAGCGGCGTGCCGGCGAGCGGCGCCACCTGGCCGGTCGGGATCAGGGTGTCGTCCGTCGGCGTGTAGCGGTCGGCATCGATCCACAGTTCGTGGTCGAGCACGGTCGAAGCGCCCGCCCCGGCGAGGTTCCAGTAGGCGTGGTTGGTCAGGTTGACCGGCGTGCGTTGGTCGGTCTTCGCCTCGTAGCTGATCTCCAGCGTCGGGTTCGCACCCGGCACCAGCCGGTAGGTGACCGCGACGTCGAGGTTGCCGGGGTACCCCTCCTCGCCGTCCCGGCTGCGGTAGGTGAAGCGCACGCCGGGGCTGCTGCGGCTGCCGACTTCCTGTGCGTTCCAGTGCACCTTGTCGAAGCTGCGCGTGGTGCCGCCGTGCAGATGGTTGGGGCCGTTGTTGACCGCGAGCCGGTAGGTGTAGCCATCGAGCACGAACACGCCCTTGGCGATGCGGTTGCACACGCGCCCCGTCGTGCAGCCGAAGTACTGGTTGTCCGCCGACTCGTAGCCGCTGACGTCGTCGAAGCCGAGGATCACGTCGGCGACGGTGCCGGTGCGGTCGGGCACGCGCACGGCGACCAGCGTCGCCCCGTGGTCGGTGACGTCGATCGCGAGACCTTGAACCTGCAGCGTCCACAGCGTCGCGGTGCGGCCGTCCTTGGCGATGCCGAAGCGGCGGAACGGGAGGTTGCCGGAGTCGACCATGGCGCAGGAAGCGAGCAGGATGGAGGAGATCAGGAGGACGGGCGCACCGGGCTTCATGGGGCGCGCGAGGCTAGCGGGCACGTTCGAGACAGGCCAGCGCCTCGACCAGCGCGGTCTGCGGGAACATGTCGAACGGCACCACCGCGCGCGCGACGAAACCGGCATCGCGCAGGGCCGGCAGGTCGCGCTGCAGCGCCTGCGGCTCGCACGACACGTAGGCGAGCCTGCGCGGGGCCAGTTCGCGCAGGTGCGCGATCACGTCGGCGCCCAGCCCGCTGCGTGGCGGATCGAGCGCGACGAGGTCCGGCCGCGGCAGTTCGCCGCGCCGGCAGGCGGCGAGCCAGCCGCCGAC
>JBASWX010000630.1:0-9119 GCA_049276695.1 Planctomycetota bacterium | reverse complement strand
GATCTGCTGTATTCGCTGAAGAGCCTGATGTGGCGGCAGGTCGGCCTGCGCCGCAGCGGCCCGAGCCTGCGCGACGCGCGTGGGCGCATCGGCTTCTGGCACCACTACCTGGTCAAGGCGCCGCTGCCCGACCGCGCGCGCTGCGAACTCGCCAACATGCTGACCGTCGCGGCGCTGGTCGCGACCGCGGCGATCGCGCGCGAGGAGTCGCGCGGCACCCACTGGCGCGACGACTTCCCGCAGCGGCTCGACGCGGCGTTCTGCCGCCGGATCTTCCTCGAACGCGCTGGCGATGGTTCGATCCGCACCACGCCCGGCCCGCTGCACGGGCCCACCGACCGCCAACCCTCGTGAAGAACCAGCAACCCGACAGTTCGCGCGGTCAGCCCTCCGAGGCGATCCTGTTCGGCATCGTGCCGATGGGCGACCCGCGCAGCCCGGCCGAGGCGTTGCACGAACTGCAGCTGCTCGCCGACACCGCCGAGTTCGTGACCGCCGGCTGCCTCACCCAGCACCGCCGCCACGCCGACCCGCACAGCTACTTCGGCAGCGGCAAGCTCGAGGAGCTGGCCGAGGTGGTCAAGCTGGCGCACAGCGGCGCGGTGATCTGCGACGACTCGCTGACGCCGAACCAGGGCAAGGCGATCGAAACCGCGGTCGGCGTGCCGTGCATCGACCGCAGCGAACTCATCCTGCAGATCTTCGGCATGCACGCGCGCACGCCGCAGGCGAAGCTGCAGGTCGAACTGGCGGCGCTGCAGTACGAGATGCCGCGGCTGCGCCGGCGCTGGACGCACCTCGAACGCCAGCGCGGCGGCATCGGCGTGCGCGGTGGTGCCGGTGAGAAGCAGATCGACGTCGACCGCAACCTGCTGAAGACGCGCATCGCCGCGATCACCAAGGAGCTCGAGAAGATCGAGGAGCACAAGCTGCGCGAGGTGCAGGGCCGCCCCGACCTGTTCACCATCGCGGTGGTCGGCTACACCAACGCCGGCAAGTCGTCGCTGATGAACCGGCTGACCGCCGCCGGTGTGCTGGCCGAGAACCGGCTGTTCAGCACGCTCGACACGCGCACCCGGCCATGGCGCCTTGCCGGCGGGCGCACCGTGCTGCTGACCGACACCGTCGGTTTCCTGCGCAAGCTGCCGCACCAGCTGGTCGCCAGCTTCCACGCGACGCTGGCCGAAGCGCTGCACGCCGACCTGCTGCTGGTGCTGGTCGACGGCAGCTCGCCGGAGGCCGAGGACCAGCTGCGCACCGTCGACGAAGTGCTCGAGACGCTCGGCTCGCAGGACCTGCCGCGCATCACCGTGCTCAACAAGCTCGACCTGGTCGCCGACCGCGCCAGCCTGACCCCGCTGTGGCAGAAGGACCCGCGCGCGGTCGCGGTGTCGGTGCTGACCGGCGACGGGCTGCCGGACCTGTTCGCCGCGATCCAGGAACACCTGGCCGGAGTCGAGCAGCGGGTCGAGATCCTGCTGCCCCACCACGCCGGCGCCCTGCACGGCGAGATCCGTGGCAAGGCCACGGTGCTGTCCGAGTTCTACACCGAAGCCGGTTGCCTGATGACGATCCAGGCGAGCGCCGCGCTGCTCGGCCGCCTGATGGCCGAGGGCGCGCGGCTGGCGCGGCCCGAGGACCGGCCGACCCCCGAGGCGTCGTGACCGCGCGGCCGGCGCTGCCGCGGGTGGTGTTCGTGCTCGGCGCGGTGTCGTTCTGCGCCGATCTGGCCAGCGAGATGATCGTGCCGCTGCTACCGGCGCTGGTGGCGTCGCTCGGCGGCGGCATGCTGCAGCTCGGCCTGCTGCAAGGACTGTCCGATCTCGCGGTCGCGGCGCTCAAGATCGTCAGCGGCCGCTGGTCCGACCGCCAACGGCGCCGCAAGCCGTGGATCCTCGGCGGCTATCTGCTGTCGGCGCTGCTGCGGCCGTTGTTCGCGATCGTCGGCACGCCAGCGCAGGCGGTGCTGGTGCGCATCGGCGACCGCGTCGGCAAGGGCCTGCGCTCGGCGCCGCGCGACGCGCTGCTGACCGCCGCGGTGCCGGCCGACCAGCGCGGCCATGCGTTCGGAGTGCAGCGCGCGCTCGACCACGCCGGGGCGCTGGCCGGCGCACTGCTGGCGAGCGGCCTGCTGGCGCTCGGTTGCGAATTGCGGCTGGTGTTCGCGCTGGCGCTGGTGCCTGGCCTGCTCGCGGTGGTCACCATCGTCACCGGCGTGCGCGACGTCGAGGCGCCACCAGCAGCCGTCGCCGCAACACAGCCGTGGCCGCGCGGCTTGGCGCCGCTGCTGGCGTTCGTCGGGCTGTCGGCCGTCAGCGCCGGCGTCGACCTGTTCGCGCTGGCACTCGCGGCCGCGTGGGGAACTCCGACCGTCCAGCTGCCGCTGTTGTGGGCGCTGCTGCACGTGACCCGCAGTTCGCTCGCCGCCCCGCTCGGCCGCTGGTCCGACACGCTCGGCCGCCGAAGGGTGATCGCGCTCGGCCTGCTGTTCCACGCCCTGGTGCTGCTCGGTTTCGCGTCTTGCGACGCCGCCTGGGCAGCGTGGCCGCTGTTCGCGCTGCTCGGCCTGCACGCGGCGTTCACCGAAGGCGCCGAACGCGGCCTCGTCGCCGACCGGATCGGACCCGACCGCCGCGGCGCCGCGTTCGGCGTCTACCACGCCGTTCAGGGGCTGGCCGCGTGCCTCGGGGCGGTGCTGCTCGGTTTCGTGTGGGAACAACACGGCGCGCCGGCCGCGTTCGTCACCGCCGCCGGCAGCGCCGTGCTCGCACTCGTCACGCTGCGCTTCGCGTCGCAGCCGCGCCTCACCGCCGCAGGATCGTCGGCCTGACGCCGAGCGGCGTCCGCCGGTCACCGCTCGCCGAGCCGGGCCCGCGCCTTCCGCCAGCGCGCGCAGTTCCCGGTCGGCGGTAGCATGCGCCGCGCCATCGCCATGCCGCACCCGCCTCGCCTCGGACCGCTGGTCGCCCTGCTGCTCGCGCCGTTCCTGCTCGCGCAGGCGGTGCACTACGAGGTGCGCATCACCGACCGCAAGGCACAGCTCGCCGAAGTCCGGGCGACGTTCCCAGCCGCCGATCGTGACGCCCTCGAACTGTTCCTGCCGGTGTGGTCGCCCGGCTTCTACCGGGTGCAGGACTACCATCAGCAGGTGCGCGACTTCGCCGCCGCCAGCGACGGCAAGGCGCTGGCGATCACGCAGCCGACGCCGAACCGGTGGCGCATCGCCACCGCGAACGCAGCCGCGGTGACCTGCACCTACACGCTGCACTGTGCGCGCGCCTCGGTGACGCAGAACCAGATCAGCGACGGCTTCGCGGTGCTGTGCGGGCCGGCGACGTTCGTTGGCGAAGTCGGGGCCCTGCCGCGGCAGCACACGGTGAAGGTCCTGCTCCCCGACGGCTGGCTGCACGTCGCAACCGGGCTGCCGCGGCGGGGCGGCGACGACCACACGTTCGTGGCGCGCGACCACGACCTGCTGCTCGACTCGCCGTTCGTGCTCGGCACGGTCGCCACCACGACCTTCGACGTACTCGGCGCGCGGCACGAGTGGAGCCAGTTCGGCGACGCCGGCGACTGGGACGTCGCGGCGTTGATCCCGAAGCTGCAGCCGGTCTGCGCCGAGCTGTGCCGCACCTTCGGCGACGTGCCGTTCGAGCGTTACGTGTTCCTCGCCGGTTTCCGCTCTGCCAACGGCGGCCTCGAGCACCTCGATTCGTCGTTGGTGACCGTGAACAAGAAGCAGCGCCCCGACGAGCCGCGCTTCCTGTCGTTCCTGGCCCACGAGTACGCGCACGCGTTCAACGTGAAGCGGCTGCGTCCGGTCGAACTCGGCCCGTTCGACTACGAGCGCCCACCCAGCACGCCGAGCCTGTGGATCAGCGAGGGGCTGACGACCTGGTTCGGCGACCTCGCGCTGGTCCGCGCCGGCGCCGTCGACACCGGGACTTGGCTCGGCCTGGTGTCCGGGCACGTGCGCAGCCTGCAGGGTTCCCCCGGCCGCAAGCTGCAGACGCTCGCCGACGCGTCGGCAGCGGTGTGGAAGGCGTCGAACTCCGGCGTCGGCGGCGATCCGCGCACCACCGTCAGCTACTACGTGAAGGGGCCGGTCGTCGGCTTCGTGCTGGAGGCACGGCTGCGCGTCGCCAGCGGCGGGGCCTTCGGTCTCGACGAGGTGATGCGACGCGCCTACGCAAGGTTCGGCGGGGAGCGCGGCTTCACGCCCGAGCAGTTCGAGGCGCTCGCCGCCGGGGTCGCCGGCAGCGACCAGCGCGCCTTCTTCGACCGTGCCCTGCGTTCCTGCGACGAACTCGACTACGCCGAGGCTCTCGCCTGGTTCGGACTCGAGTTCGTGCCGACCGACGAGCAGGGCAAGCGCGACGAACGTTGGCGGCTGCGCCAGCGCGCCGACGCAAGCGAGACGCAGCGCCAGCACCTGGCGACGCTGCTGGCGAAGAGCCCCGAGCCGGCACGCCGCTGACCGTCACCGTGCGCCGGGCAGCGCCCGCTGGCCCTGGCGGGCGAAGTCGATCGCTTCACCTTCCCGCCAGCGCGTCGATGCCGCGCAGCAAGCCCGGCTCGCCCGAAGCAAACGCGTGGCGACGATCGCCGAACCGTTGCTGCACCACGCGCCCGATCAGGAGTGCGAGCAGCTGGCGTCAGTACAAACGCAGCACGATTGCATTGCTCATCGCGCCGAAGCCCGATGGCGAAGCACTGTCGAGCGACAACGCCTGCGCGCCGAACGTGAAGCCGGCGAGGGTCGGCACCGCGGGGATCGCGAACGGCAGCGTCGTGGAGCCGCCGCTGTGCCACTGCAGCGCCGTGCCGATGGGCGCGACCCACAGTTGGCAGCCTGGTAGACCGAGCACGGCGAGTGCCATCGGCAACGGCAGGCCGCTCCACTGCACGAAGTCCGTGCCGAACACGAACAGCGCGCCACCCGGTGACGACGGCAACTGCGTCAGGTGGAGCGGGAACGTGCTGCCCAGCGTGGGGACGACGGCCGGCCCGGGATCCAGGCGCGGCACGCCCGCCGATCCGGCGCAGCCGCTGCCGAGCACCGCCCAACTGGCGGTGCCTGGCGGTTCGAACCGCCAGGTGTCGCCGAGCGCGCCGAACGGCAGGCCGCCGCCGAACATCAGCACGCTGCCGCGAGCCGTGTCGTACGTGAGCGCTGTCCGCGAGCGCCCCGGCGGCGGCGCGGAGAATGCCGGCGGCTGGGTCCACGTCGTGCCGTCGTACTCCCAACTGTCCTGCAGGAACGCGCCGGCGGCGGTGTGGCCGGCGAAGACGAGCGTGCGGCCGCGGTGCAGGTCGTAGGCCATGCCGTGCCCCTGGCGCGCGGCCGGAGCCGCAGGCGTGGCGACCAGGTTCCAGTTGGTGCCGTCGTATTCCCAGGTGTCGGCAAAGCAGACGACGCTGCCCGCGAACGTGCCGCCACCGAACAGGATCGTGCGCGCCCGACCGGTGTCGAACACCAGCCGGTGGCTGTCGCGCGCCGGCGGCACCGCCGCGGTGACGCGCGCCTGCCAGTTCATGCCGTCGTACTCCCAGGTGTCGGCGAGCCGCTGGAACGACGCGCTGATGCCGCCGAACATCACGACCCGCTGCCGCACCGCGTCGTAGGCCATCGCGTGGCTCTGGCGCGCGGGCGGCACGGTCGCGGGGAACCGCTGGCCCCAGTTCGCACCATCGAACTCCCACGTGTCCGCCAGCGGGAAGATGAAGGGTGCGCCGCCGAACAGCACCAGGCGCTGCCGCGCGAGGTCGTCGGCCATTGCGTGCTCGCTGCGCGCGGGGGGCGAAGTGGCCGTCAGGACGCGCGTCCACGCCGAGCCGTCGTGCTGCCAGGTGTCGGCTGCCTCCAGGAACGCGGCCTGGTTGGCGATGATCAGCCGCTGCCCGCCGAACAACGTCGTGCGCGCCAGGTTGGCCTGGTGGCACAACGCCGCGCCCGCACGCGCCCCGGGCGTGGCAGAGCGGCGGGTCCAGGCGCCGACCTGGAACTCCCACACGTCATCGAGCGCGAGCGAGTTGGAGTGCCCGCCGAACAGCACGAGCCGGCCGCTCACGGTGTCGGCGACCAGCGACGCGCGGCTGCGCAGTCCCGGCCCCGGGCCGGGGATGCTCGTCCAGTTCGTGCCGTCGAATCGCCACGTGTCCTGGAACGGCAACGCCGTGTGCACGCCGCCGAACAGCACGACGCCCCCACCAAGGGGGTCCCACGCCATCGCCGCCGCTTCGCGCGCGGGCGGCGAGGACACCGAGTACTGGGTCCAGGTCGCGCCGTCGTACTCCCAGGTGTCCTGGTGGAAGACGACAGGCGACCACGAGAAGGGAATGTCCCACCCGCCGAACAACACACAGACCTGACGGACCGGATCGTAGGCGAACGAGTGGCCCGTACGGGCGGGTGGTCGCACCGGCATCGGCACCAACGTCCAGTTCGTGCCGTCGTACTCCCACAACTCGTCGCTGCGCCCCGTCGACACGTTGCCGCCGAACAGCACGATCCGGTTGCGCAGGCTGTCGAAGACCGCGACCGCTCCGAATCGCGGCGACGGTGCCGCAGCGGTCGCGATCTGCTGCCAGGAAGCACCGTCGAATTCCCAGGTGTCGTTCAGCACCGTGAGCAGACCGCGTTCGCCGCCGAACACCACCACGCGATCGCGAGCTGCGTCGTAGGCGACGGCGTGACCGGCGCGCAATCCCGGACCGGCAGCGGCCGTGGCCCACGAGCCGCTGGCGTCCCAAGTCCAGCAGTCCGCGAGGTGCACGTAGTCGGCCAGGCCGCCGCAGACGACCATGCGGCCGCGCAGACTGTCGAAGGCAGCGCCATGATTGCCGCGCGCCTGTGGTGCTTGCGCCTGCCATGCTTGCGCCGGTGCGGCGGTTCCGGCCAGCAGCAGCGGCACCAAGGCAGTCACGGTCGAGAAGGATCGTCGCGCGAGTGGGATGGGCATCGAGTGGTCCGGCGCGCCGGCGCGCAACGTCGCGATCGTCGACGACACGGTGCGACTTGGCAACCGCCGCGGCGAGGGTGCTCGGATCCGGCACGGCGATCGAGGCGCACGGCAGAGGGGCCGGCAGACCTGCTGCTCACCATGCCACCCGAGTGGCGGCCGGTCAGGCCCGGGCGCCTACTTCACGGCGTCGACCACTACCAGCAGGTCCTGCGCCTTCACCGCGGCCTTGACGTCGGTGCACAGCTCGCGCACGACGCCGCCGACCGGCGCCCGCACGATCGTCTCCATCTTCATCGCTTCGAGCGTCAGCAGCGGCTCGCCCTCGGCAACCGGCTGCCCTTCGCGCACGTGCAACACGATCACGCGGCCGGGCATCGGCGCCCCGACCTCGCCCGGCACCGCGGCGTCGGCGCGCCGCCGGGTCTCGCCTTCCTTGACCAGCGAACGGTCGGCGACCACCACCTGCCGGTTCTGGCCGTTCAGCTTGAAGTACACCGTCACGTTGCCGTCCTCGTCCGCCTCGCTCTTCGCCTCGAGCGACACCACCAGCGTCTTGCCGGGCTCGAGCTCGATCCACACCTCCTGCCCCATGTCGAGGCCGTAGAAGTAGACCGGCGTCGGCAGCAGCGACACGTCGCCGCAGCGATTCTGGAACGCGAAGAAGTCGTCGAGCACGCGCGGGTAGAGCGCGTAGCTGACGACGTCGGCCCGGCCCGGTTCGCCGCCGGTCGCGCGCGCGACGTGGGCCTCGGCCTTCTTGAAGTCGAACGGCGCCAGGCCGTCGCTCGGCCGGCCGCGCAGCACCGGCAGGCCCTTCAGCACCGAGCTGCGCAGGTCCTCGGGGAAGCCGCCGGGCGGGTTGCCGAGCTGACCCTGGAAGTACTGCACGACGCTCTGCGGGAAGTCGAGCCGCCGCGCTTCGAGCAGCAGCTTCTGCTTCGTCGCGGCCGCCGAGGCCGCGAGGTCGCCCTTCATCACCAGCAGGTCGTTCTGCACCAGGAAGATCGCGAAGTCGCCGACCATCTTGGACGACGGCGTGACCTTCGGGATGTCGCCGCACAGCTGGTTGACGACCGCGAACGCGTGGCGCACGTCGGCCCAGCGGTCGAGCAGCCCGAGCGAAGCGACCTGCGGCCGCAGGTTGCTGTACTGGCCGCCCGGGATCTCGTGGTAGTAGACCTCGCTGGTGCTGCTCTTCAGCCCGCACTCGAACGGCGCGTAGAACTCGCGCACCGCCTCCCAGTAGTCGGCGAGCGGCTGCATCGACTTGTTGGTGAGCCCGGTCTCGCGCGAATGCCCGCGCAGCGCTGCGATCAGCGCGTTCATGCTCGGCTGCGAAGTGAGCCCGGCCATCGGCGACAGCGCGGTGTCGACGATGTGCACGCCGCTGTCGATCGCCGCCATGTAGGTGGCGATGCCGTTGCCGGACGTGTCGTGCGTGTGCAGGTGGATCGGCAGCGAGGTGACGGAACGCAGGCGCGTGACCAGCATGCGCGCGGCCTGCGGCCGCAACAGGCCGGCCATGTCCTTCACGCACAGCAGGTGCGCGCCCATGCCTTCGATGCGGCGCGCCAGTTCGGCGTAGTAGTCGAGCGAGTACTTGGTCCGGTTCGGATTGTCGACGTCGCCGGTGTAGCACATCGCGACCTCGGCGAGCTTGCCGGTCTGCAGCACGCGCTGCACCGACAGCTCCATCGAGTCGAGGTCGTTGAGGCTGTCGAACACGCGGAACACGTCGATGCCGTGCGCCGCCGCCTCGTCGATGAACGCCTCGACGACGTTCGCCGGGTAGCTGGTGTAGCCGACCGCGTTGGCGCCGCGCAGCAGCATCTGGTGCAGCACGTTCGGGATCGCGCGTTTCAGCTGCACCAGGCGGTCCCACGGATCCTCGTTGAGGAAGCGGTAGGCGACGTCGAACGTCGCCCCGCCCCACGACTCGAGCGAGAACAGCTGGTGGCACAGGTGCGCCGTCGCGTTGGCGACCGCCAGCATGTCCTTGGTCCGCACCCGCGTCGCCAGCAGCGACTGGTGCGCGTCGCGCAGCGTGGTGTCGGTCAGCAGCGGCTTGTGCTGCCGCTTGATCCACTCGACGACCTTGGCCGGCCCGCCCTCGGCCAGGATGTGCGCGGTGCCCGGCGGCGGCGGGCCCGGTGG